>JADFYN010000009.1:25366-37402 GCA_015233055.1 Deltaproteobacteria bacterium | reverse complement strand
TTCCCCTCATCGCTCCCTCCAAAAGATGGAGAGGCAGACAAAAAGTCAGGGTGGCATACTTTTGACCGGCCGGGGTGGTGTACTTTTTTACCGGCCAAAATGGCTTACTTTTTCACCGGCGATAATATCCCTTTCTTTGATTGCCATCCAAAGCTGTTTGACATCCATATTCTTAGCCGCCCAGGAGTCGATCTCTTCAACTTTCTGCTTAAATGCAGTTAATGCTTCAGGCCGCTTCCATCGGTGGTAGAAGTCAGCATAAATCGCCGGGGTAAGCTGGTGGAACCGTCGGTCGTTGATCCAAATTGTTTGTCCTAATCCATGACTCAGAAAAGTGAAACGGTCGGCTGTCTCGAGGTGAACGATCATTGCTACGGTTACGTTATCTATCAGTTCAAAGTCGGTAGCAACAGAACTAATTGATTTTTCATTTAATTTAGCCAAATGTAACCGTGCTACCGTTGCTACCGCGACCGGGTGTGTCTCTGGTTCAACTTTTTTCTTCACAGTCGAGTTCGTTTTTAAATTTTCAAAGAGGCTCATTTTTTATTTTCCCTTCAGAAGTTTTTACTCCAGCGGTAGCACGGTTACCCTTAAAATAAATTCTTTTATAAATAGTTAATATAATAAGGCTTATACTGAAACAGTAGTGCGTAACCGAGTTGCTACCGTTTGCTACTGCAATGATTTTACTCATTTTCTTTTAGTAATTTTTTGATATCGAATACCCAAACCTTCGTATTTTTCTTGACGGCTTCGCCAAAATATCCCCTTCTGACATAGCCAGATCTAATCCAGGCTGGATGTTCCTCCAGGCTAGGCCTCAATATAGTTTCTAAAGGGATAGGGAATCCTTCTTCTTTTAGAACCCGCAGACAGGCTGGAATATTCAAATAAAGACATTTATCATCCGACTCTTGGCAATAGGCTAATTTAATATCCGAAATTTGATTCATTTTATTAAAAAAACTATCGGCTTCAGTCTCAATGCGATGAGCGCATTTTAAAACTTTTGCTTTTGCTATTTTAATAAAATAATTATACAAATTAGATTCTACACCAATAATATTTGAAATTAATTCGTGAAATGTATAAAGAAGTGCGTGATTTTCAGTAATCCGTGGATCACCGGTTTCTTGCAGAAATTTGATTTTATTATTCTCAAAAAAATCAAACCAATTTACTTCAATGTCTTTTCTGTGCTGCATAATAAATAAAAATATCCAGGCTAATTCCTCTTGTGGAATTCTAACTAATTGATTAAATGCGACGGCGGTTTGTGATGTAATGTCATCCTCTGAAAAATGAACCGAAACGACTCGTTCATGCTGAGCTTTTGAATTAAATGGCTCTTTATTTTGAATAAAAAATAATGCAGATCTAAATTGAAGTTCAGACGTCCTCATATCTGTTGTCTTAAGCGCTCTAATTTGTAATGGATTCCCAAAATTATACAACGGTAGCAACATTTCAAAATCAAATCGAACGCTATCCTTTTTATTTGCCTCTATCAGGGCATGAGATAGACTACTCCGCTGGGCTAATTTTCTGATTTCGCCTTTGCCTGTATTCAGTTTATGCATCGGCAACCCTTCTTCGGCAATACACTGCATATTGTTTAATAAACAGGCTAATCTTGATTTACCTGTTTGGGTGTCTCCATAAAGAGATAAAAAAGGGAAAAATCCTATTTTTGGTTTAATTACATGGACAAACCAGCTTGCGACCACAAATGATAAGGCCACTGCCGGGCGTTCGCCCCATGCGTCGATTAATAATGAATAAATTTTCTTAGGCTCAATTCCTTTTTTAGGAATTATAGTTTTAATTCGAGGCGGTTTAACAAATAAATTTGACCCTGTTTTTAAAAACCCATGTTGATCTGGTGCAATAAAATCACCATTGAGATTAATCAAAAAATCATTAAAAAGGTGACATCTTGATTGCTCATCATATCCAATTACATCCGGCTGACGAACTGTCTGAACTTTCGTCTCAATGAATTTTCTGGCCAGAGCAATCGTAGCGGCTCTATCACCGGTCCAAAGTGCCGGGCCGCGGGCATAAAAAGTTTTATATACTGCTTCAGGGGAGCCAAGATCAGCGGCAGTCGCTAAAAAAGATAACTGTTTCCCGGTAATGCATTTAACATTTAGGAAAAAAGTATTTATTGGCTCTTCAGGATTTTCATCATTCAGGCGAATATGGTCTATATCTACTGTAAAATCGCCGACTTCTACAGTCAGAGGCGGTCCTTTTTTTACAGGTGAAGAAGTATTTTGCTCTTTCTCGTTCTCTTGTTTTATTTTTGTCGTAGAAAAATAAGTTCTTCCTTTAAATTCAAATAATCCTTTTGCGTATCCTTTCTGCTCTTGAAACATTGTCGCGTATTCATGTGCTGTTTCAGTCATAGCCAACCGGGCATTGGCCGAAAATTCTTCGTATTTATCTTCAAAATAATCGTGCGCCTCGTTAATAGAGCGATATTTTTGCCGGAGGTCGTTCCAATCACCGTGATTAGGCAGAATACGGTGGTAATCGAGGATCATATAGTTTTCTTCTGATTTTTTATTGTCCTTCTCAATCCCCCAATGCCTTAGAGCCTGCCGGCCAGCCTTGTCGGCATCCGGAGCAAATACTATTTTCTGCCAATTGCCATTGTGTTCATACCATTGAGATAAATACTTATCTAATGGTGTTTCTGCATCTTTTTTACGTCTAAGCCGTACTGGAGCACCGGACGTTAACACAGCTATAGCCTGGTACCCCATGGTCCAAAGGCTCAAAGCGGTTATAATCCCTTCGCAAATAAATATTTTTTCATTCCATTTTGGTGGTTGACCAGGATGGAACCAAAATTTACCTTTCATTGATCCGATATTATAACTTTTGCCCATATCCTGTGTCGGGTTAATTACTCGACCATTCGCCCCACCATCATCGAGTCTGAACATGATGCCACCTCGACCAGATTTCAGGATATTAGGCAGATAATAGTAGTCTAATCCTTTTATGATTTCTTCTGAAATACCTCGATATTCAAGGTATTTTGTGGCAGGTAGGTTTTTGTCTTGCTTAGTTTTGGGAAATTTCTTTTCAATATCGGCGACAATATCCGGGAATAGATCTAAAATCCGCGTTCGTGCGCCACACTTATCTTTTCTATTGCAGATGATAACCCAGGGGGCGTTTCCACTATGATTGTATGAATATGTCCACGCCTCCGGCCTGCCGCATTGTGAACAAAGCAAAGGGGAAATGCTATTATCAGTAACTTTTGTTTTTTCTGTTCGATATTCACTATTGAGTAGGCGCTCTTGAATTAATTCAGGCAGGAACATAGACATGAGAAAGCACCATTGTTTCTTTATTTCTGGGCCAGTAACAAAATAATACATATATATAAACAAACCGTTGGATCGGCGCTGATCAGTTCGGTTATTTTTGTAAAATGTTCGGCTAATGCCCACACCCGCAGGCATTAGCCTATTCTGCCAGCTATAGCTTGCCCTTGAGTAATCCCTTGGCCGCTTTGCATTTGACTACTTTATGCGCCGGGATAGTGATGACTTCTCCAGTCTTTGGGTTGCGGCCCTGGTGCTCTTCTTTGTAGACGATAGTCATGTGGAATAGTCCGGAAAATATGACCTCGTCATCTGCCAAAAGAGCTTCTTCGATAACATCTTTAATCGCTCTGAGCGTTTCTTCGGCCCCGGCACGGGTGCAATCAAGTTTATGAGACAATGCCTTTTTCCATTCATCCATTGTTTTCATAATGTTGGGTCTCCTTTTGGTTGGTTAATTTCTGTCCGAAGAACTTTATGGATTCTTTGAACCAATTTCTTTTGATCAATTTTCTTTAATCTGCCCGGACTAACCATAATTACGTCACCAGGCCGACCGGTTTCGTCGCTTAAATCGATTTTTAAATCCACTTCTGTATCATCTAAAAATACATGAACTTGAAAATAATGATAACGTTCGCAATAAGTTATCCCTTTGGTTTCTTGGTAGATAATGTTGGTGACCTGAGCGTTTAAATCATGATATTGTTTTGATGTCATATTCCACCCACCCTTTTTCTGGCCAGCTCCCACGCATAATCATACAAATGCAAACCTTTACTCGCCGCAATGATCTCCCCGTCATCCACGCCGATTTGCTGGGCCATATATTCTTTCATCGTCTGGATGGCGGCTATGTTGGCGGGAAAGCCGTTCCATAAGTCCCAGGACCGGAAGTAGATGATAAAATGAAGCCGGTTGTCCCTAATCCGGGTATCGATGCCTCTGAGGCAGGGGGGGTCGGTCAGAAAGATGGCTTGGGGGTCCCCCACCGTCATATAGGCCTGGTTGGTTCCGTGGCCGGTCTGCCGATACATCTTGATGACTTCTTCTATTTGCGGCTCCAGGTATTGACCATAGGTGTAATCTTCATTCGGTTGCCGTTTAGACGTCATGAGATATGGCAGATAGTCTTCTACGTATCCAATATCCACGGGATTGGGAATGCATAGGCCGGGCGGGATATCCGGGATCAGCGGCCGGATGCCAGGATGGGTGATGTGAATGGTGATATAATCGAATTCTCGACGTTTCTGTCCGGCGAATGAGCCGCGGTCGATTTTGTATTCGTGGATTCGATTTGGCACCCGAAACATTGTGTCGAGACACTGAAACCAGGCGTCGGGTATATCACGGGCGGTGATACCGGTTGGATGCATTTGTCTTACTCCTCTGGGTCAAAAGCATAGTCATTGCCATCCCCAAATCCTAAACCATATGAATGAATTACTGCCTTCATCATATCAGCTAATTGAATAATCGATAATTCGCTTTTCAAATCATCATTAATCAATTTCCACAGGGCATTTTTTCCCGTTTTGGCGTTTGGAAACTATATGGCGACCAAATATCCTGTTCCAGACAGTTAAAAACATGATCTTTTTGAGTATTCATATCGTTATCCCTATAATAGAGGCCATCATTGGTTTACGCATGTGGGCGTCATACAATGTGTTTTCATTCCACAGAATAATAGAATCCGGAAATTCTGGAGTTTTTACTTTTGAATATTTTGCACCCTCTTTTGTGAGAATCCAGGCACCATTCTGTTTATATTGCAGACCATATCGTGCGAGGATTCGATTCATTGCGATTCCGCTGCATCCATGGCGTTTACCGAGTTCGGTGACCGAGATGTAGTTCATTGCTTTTTCCCTATCTCAAAAATGTCCAGATTAATAATATCCGCTACTTTTTGCAGCGTTTCCTCTGGCAATGAATCCCAAATGATACGTCTAAACCTCAAACCCAACAATTCTTTGACATCACTTTGACGCAAATGCCGTAACGTTTTGTCGTATTGACGGTCTTGCCATCTACCATTAAAAGTTTTAGGATGGAATGCACCCGATTTAGTTGTTACTAACCATCCAGATCCAGAGTTAACCATGTATATGGTGTGGTAATAATAACGACGTAATCACCGGTCTCGAACGGGTCATTTGGATTTTTAAATTGATGCATAGTTGTAATTGTCATTCGGAAAACTCCCCTTCTATGATGGAGAAAAGCATATCCGCACGACCCTGCTCATAGCCTTCGGCATGGCCTTCGAGATAACCGGTTTGATAACCATCCGTCTGCCCCTCCGTAAAACCTCTATCGGCTCCCTTGTCCCAGGATGAATCCTCCAACTCACATAGAACCTCCATCAGCGACGCCAGTTGGGTTGCATTCAAAGAGGTTTTGATCCCATCGCTTATTTTCAGCCATAGTTTATCCCGATGGTAAGAAAATTTTATCCATTGGTAAACCCTTGCTTTGAGCTCATCTTCCATAATTACACACCTCGCCTTCGCATCCGTCATCCTCGGTAGCCATAAACACAGCAGTCGCCGGAGCCGACAATTTGCACGGGCTGACTGGATCAGACAGTAGATGAATCGTGAATTCGCCCGAACCGTCCTGAACCAGCTTTGCTTTCATAAAATATTCCAGATGAACCGCTATTTTCATGCCGTTCATCTGGATTGCTCCTCTAACTGGTCCTCAAAACAGCGTAATAGCATACTGCCACCGTATTTAGTCAGCAAGTCAATGCCTTGCTGTAATATTTTTTCTCCTAATAGAAGTGTCACTGCTGTTCTCCTTTCTGTGCAAACTCCATTAAATTCGCCCATCCGGCTGCCTGCCAGGCATGAAACGGTTTGGCTGCATTCAAAAACCGGTCGGGATCGCGCCTATAAAATTTGGTCTTGTCCCATTCTGATCTGTGGTACGGACACAATGGGACAAATTTGTCCTGAGCAACGCCCCAGAGGACCACGTTTTTAGATTCGCTGCAGAGTGCGCACTCACCTGGTGATTTCATATTTCTACCTCACTCCAATGTTCCGGAAAAACATCTCTCAATATCCAATCACGCACCGAGTTGACCCCGGCCGGCAGTTCGAGTCCATGGAGTAATTTCGGCGGGGCAGAAGGTTGATTTATTTGTTTCCTAATAGCTTTAACGGAATCTTTAGAAACAACATAACCACTACTCTCGACAACAATTTTCCCGTCAATTTCGACCGCAGAGACAACAACTCCATGGCTCGGACCGCTCGCAAAATTTGGATGATATCCATTCTCGTAGATGTTTCTCCGGTCAACCAATAACGCCCGTTTGTCCACCTGTATTTCATGCCAACATTGTCCGAAAGCCGCCTGAATTCTTGCCGCCGGAACCCATTTAGCCCCGCGTTTATTGTCCGGCACCCAATCGCTAACTGTCTGCATCCCAGAGAGGAGTTTGAACCGGTCGAGCCACGGATCAGCAAATTCACCGAATGCCTGTTCGGCCAGAGTAGAGGCCGGCAGGTGAACGTGATGACATGGGCAGGAAAATTTATCTTCTTGTGGATGACTGGGGGCCCCGCCGGATTTTTCACTTCTCCCCTCAATTGGTATCGGAGGCGGCGGGATCTTCCGTGTCGCCGGGATAAAAACTCGTTTCTCATTCATATTTGTCTATCCCTCCAATACCGTTCAAGAAGTCGATAAGTTGTTTTTTCTGCAAACTGCCGATTCGGGCACGGCCAGAAATGGATACCGTATCTCTGTGTCCAGGCGATTAGTGTGGCGTAAACTGATTTAGGTTCCATCCGTGATCTGGCCGGCGGGTTTTTAAACACGTCCCACCAGTCGCCCTCGCAAACTACAGCGGCATATTTCAATTCAGACATCCGCCCAAACTCCCGCTCAAACCGGGCCCGGGCTTGGCCGACACTTCCGAATAGGTCTGGGAGGGATTTTCGTTCAATGGTGATGTCATTTTCTAACCCTTTGATGCTATAGTCACCCGTCTGGAGGCCGGCTACCTCGATGATGGGGCGCGGCCGAATACCAGAAAAACTAAATGGATGCTGCTCTCTGGAATCCTGAATGATTATCATCTGCGGTTTAGCCAGCAATTTACTCATTCGGATTCCAGGTTTTTTGTAACCGTTGCGGTAACCGGGTAATCCGCTGATTGGCTGTTTTTTTGTCAATAGCCGTTTCGATTACGCTAAATTGACCGATGGTTATACAAATAGTCTGTGCTCGAGAAATAGCTGTATAAATCCAACTTCTATCCATTAGAAAACTGTTAGATTTATGAACCGGGATGATGACCACCGGGGCTTCGGACCCCTGCATTCGGTGGCAGGTCAAACAATAGGATAGGAGTAATTCATTCTGTGCTGCAGACGGAATTTTAACGCGGCGATCCGGGGTGAAAAAGTTAATAATTAACTGCTTTTCTTCTGGATTCGCTTCAACCACCCGGCCGATATCGCCATTGACAATGTAGCCTGGTCGTGTTTCTCGGTATGGAGCCTCGTCCCAAGGCATTTGGACCATAACGCTGACATCGGTTCGCTTATTTTTTGTTTGGATGACTTTATCATTTAGAAAAAATGAATACTTATCTTCTTGCGTTATCTTTTGAGCATTTGGATTCAACCGTTGTTGTAGGGCCAAGTTGATATCCATACATGACAGTCGGCCTTTTTCGTTAGTCGGACTGATAACCTGAACATCCCATACCGGGTCAAATCCTCGAAGTGGCAACCGGTCGGCCACAATGGTGACAATGGCGTTTAGAATTTCCTCCGGGTCATCAATCTCAAAATGGAGGAGGTTTTTACCGTTTTCCAAATCTATTGAATCAGAAAATGAATATGATCTGCCCCGTTTTATCCGATGACAGGCGGCCACAATATCGCCGGTATTCCGCTGGGGCAGGTCCAGTTCGACATGAGGTATCTGGTCGTAGGTCAACAGATCTCGAAGCACGGCCCCAGCGCCTACACTGGGTAACTGATCCTGGTCACCGACGAGCAACACGCGGGTATTTAGATTGACAGCCCGGAGGAGGTCGGCCATTAAATCGTTGCTGACCATGGAGGTTTCATCCACAATCAAAAGATCGCATTCTAGTTCGTGATATTCGTCATATGAGTACGTAAAATGACCATTAAACATCTGGGCACCCAGAAGACTGTGGATGGTGCTGGCCTGGTGACCGGTGGCTTCGGTCATCCGTTTCGCCGCTTTCCCGGACGGAGCGCAACACGAGACGGCCAATCTTTTTTCTGCGGCCCAGGCGAGAATAGCCTTGCAGGCAGTTGTTTTCCCGGTTCCGGGCCCGCCGGTTAGAATCGATATTGGGGACGCCTTGACCATATCGACAGCGGCCTGCTGTTTATCGGTGAGGATCATTCGGCTACGCCCCCATAAAGAAATCGATTTATTTTCTGGGCCACATATGCCTCGTCCTCGGCCACACTACCCAGAGACAACAGTTTGTCGTCCATAGCCACCTCACCCGTGTCCACCATCATCTCAATGCCGTCGGTGACTGGCCGGCTGACCAAATCAATGGCGCCCTGATCAATATCTGAACCGGCCACCCAAGTGTGGCCCTTACCATTAATTGTTTCTGCCAACAGATGCCTGACCGCGGCCGCCTGCCGGAACACGGAATCAGGGTCAAACCCCTCCAGCCCCATGGCCACCCGGTCAGCCGATAGAAATCCAACACCGTGGAATTCCGTCAACCGGTATGGATTAGCCCGGATGATATCCACCGCCTCGGTTCCCCATTTCTCCACGATCAGAGTGGGCAATGCTTTTGGGAGACGTTTCCCGGCAAATATATCCTCCAGTGCAACGAGTGTTTTTTCTATTAATTCGTTATCTAATAGATATTTCTGGATATCTTTCGCCCGCTCAATCGTGATTCCTTTAATATCCTGGGCCACGGTCTCCGGGTCAGATTTGAGTTTTTCAAGCGTTTGAATTCCATATGCGGCTATTATTTTTTTACCGATAGTGCGTCCGACCCAAGGGGTTTTATCTAAATATGCAAGTAACCCCTGTTCAGTTTGCGGTTCTAATTTACTGTATTTACTAAATTTAAATTGTTTGCCGAACCTCGGGTCTACAGTCCAGGTGCCGGATAACTCATACTCAGCGCCAATCTGCGGATTGATGATGTTCCCCAATCCGCTAAATGAATCCCCGATCCAATCCAGAAAATCAGCTATGATGAACGAATCTTTTACATAGCGGATATTATTTAATAAACCAGCCATTTTTTCGTCCGACCTGCCTCGTTTAGCAGCGGCTATAAATGCCATATCGTCCCTCATCGGAAATAATCAAATGTCGTTAAAATAATTGATCATATTTTCAATTGCGTCGGTCATATCCTGAATCGTCATGATCTCCGGCATGGCTCCATCCGGCGACAAATGAATCAACCCTGTTCGGAATCCGGTAGCGTCAACAAAATACTTTTCTTTTTCTAATAGGTATTGATAGAGGTTTAACTGCAACCGATAGTGGTTGTAATTGCAGTCATCTATGTGCCCTATGGGCGGCAACCCTTTTTGATATTGATTGGATTTGTTAATTTTGGCATTCGTTTTCCAATCCAATATCAGAAACGTTTTTTTCTGTTTCATTATCAGATCGATGGTGCCAGCCAGGCCGAGGCCCGGACTAGCAATCATCATTTCTGATTTGATAAATTCGTATTTTTTGAGCAGGTGAACCACTCCCAGGGCCGCCGACTCGAAATACCCGGCCTCAATGTCATCGGCTGGCCGGGGTAGAGGAGTCTGCCCGGTCATTAGGCACTCGGCATACCGGTGGACTTTTGTACCCAGGGTGGCCGCGGCTGTCCCTTTTGCGTCCCAATTAGCCAGCACTGTCGCCTGATCCAGGTCATATTTCTCGGCGTATCTGGCACTCACTCCCTCCCGGTCGAATGCCGGAAAGAAAGTTTTTATGAACGTCGTGCATGACATCATCGGGGACCCGGCCCCCATCCTGTAAATGTGGGGGCCGGGATCGAATGACACATACTGGCCAGACGGGTGCCAGGCGGTGATGGTTGACGTGGCCTGGGTTTGGGGTTGATTAGATGTCATCGAATTTTTCCGCATTTTTGTTCGCACGATTTGAGCCGCCGGCCGGTTGCTGACCGCCGAAATAGGTTTCCGGGTTTTCGTAACCGGCAAAGGCGATTTTGTTGTAGGTTTTGTTTTGAACTACTTGGGCCTCGACCGTGATCACGGTTTCTTTGCCGACGGCGGCTTGAAACGTTTCTTTTGTGATAGATCCGCCAGTTTCAGCAATCAGCCCGAGGCGTTTAAAAAATATCAGTCTGCGTTTTCTGATGCCTCCAGGTTCGCCCTCGGCCGGAAGTGGAAAATCATCGAAAATTTTCGATCCTTCGATCTGTTCTTTTTGATTCTGGTCCGGATCTTCGCCATTTACTTTGATAACGTCTTGGATTTCTATGCAGAAATTGGCGACCAGAACCGACCCTTTTTCTCTTTTTCTTTCAGCCGGTTTGACAGAAACGATTTTGGCCAGGTACACGCCCGGCGGGGGCCCTTGTGATTCCGCGTCTTTAATGTCATTGGCTGACGCACCATCTTCAAAATACTCTACCTCGCCCCAAGTAAGTCCTTCAGACATGTTTTCTCTCCTAACTTATAGAAATGGTTAAATGTTTTGTTAAAACGTTTAGTTCGTCCATACTCGTAATCCATGTGCCTGGGTAGCCCAGGTATTCTATTCCGGCCTGGAAGACGCTATCCATTCCGTATTTTTTTACAACTTTTGATAGCTCCTCGGCCCAGTAGGGTCCGTGTGGGTCATCACGTTGATTAGGTTTTTCGCCTCCATCTCGGTCAGTTCCAACGCGCTTTTGGCTTTGAAAACAGTCAACATTTTGCCATATTGCTCGTTAGTAAATTTTCCGCGGAGTTGACGGATAGTATTTTTTTGGTCGTCCGTAATGGCGGTCGTGTCTCCAGGGCGTTCCTGCAGCGGAGGTCGTTCCTCCGATTCGTTTTTTTTTGCGTCATCGGCTGGCGGCCCGGGCTCCGGACTGGGTTCGGGTTCAAGGGTAACTGCCGGTGCGGGTGGCGTGTCCTGTGGCGATTTCTCGTCGGATTCGATTTGTTCTGTTTTTTCAGGAGGAATAATAATAGTCCTGGTCTCATTATTGAGAATTTCTATTGGGCTAATCCCTCGGTGGATCGCCTCGGTGAGTACGGTAATTAATTGCATAGCCTGGGGGTACAGGAGTCGTTTTGCCGACGTTACGTCAAAGAAAGATAAAATTTCTTTCCATTGTGGCGTCAGTATCTTGGCGTCTTCTTTGATCTTTTTTAGGGTAGACAATTGTTTTAATGATGCAGGTTGCGTGGCCGGATCAAATGAAGCCGGGATCGGGTCGGTGGCCGGATCGTAAGTCGGAATAGGCGGCACGGCGGTTTTCTTCTGTTCCTCTGTGGGAAGTTCTTCCTGTGCCAGAGTTGTAACCTCAGTAGGTGATTGGATAGGTGATTCTGATTCAGTAGTTGGCTTTTGGAGTAATGCATCCAACGGGTTAACATTTTTCTTAACACATTCGGTTAGAAAACTGATCAGGCGATCGGCCCCTTCGACTGTTAGTGCAGTAGCCGTGGTCACACCGAAATGATTGAGG
>JADFYN010000009.1:0-25308 GCA_015233055.1 Deltaproteobacteria bacterium | reverse complement strand
CATAAGAAATCGGCCCATTAGCATCAACCGACCCCCCACCAATTTCTTTCTGGTCATCCGCCGCGGGTGTTTGCGTTGCCTCACTCTCGACCACTGGGGCCGCCACATACGCCTGGGCCTGGTCCGTCTCTGCGAGTACAAATCCAAATCTCCGGGTTAACTCCTCACATATTTGAGCATGACCTACCCACGGGATAGTCCCGTCTACCGGCAGTTTCCCGGTCCGATCTTTTTTAATCACTGCTTTCCACCGTTTAGACGCTTCCGTCGCTTGGCCGTTTTTTTCGATCTGCAAAACGGTATCGAAATAGTAATCCAATTTTTTGTAAGCGTCGGCTTTTACGCCGACTATGTTCATGTTGTTGTCCCACATGTCCGATTGCTGGCAGATGGCGATAACATGTAGGTCGCTGTCGATTAGATTAACGATATAGTTCGTAATGTAAGCGTTTATCGGAGCGTAATCACGTGGTTGGAGCGTGTAATACTCCGTTTTGTGGCCTTTGCTTCTGATTTCTCGTTTGAGATACAGATCAACGAAACGCCGGGTGACCCGCTCGCAGAACAGAGAAAATGAATCGATGATAATCGTCCTGACGGGGCCGGGGGCTGCAAGGATTTCATTGGTCACTTTTACGATGGCGTCAGCGGTCGTGAGTTTGTCTGAGGGCACCAAAAAGTTAAATTGCCCGGTGTAGTGTAACGTTCCTTTTTCAACATCAATGACGGCTGTGCGATCTTCTGTCAGATGATTTGATAACAGAAGAGAGGTAAGCGTTTTATAGCTTCCCGTCGGACCGTTCATGGTTAATTTGAGACGTTTTCTTGCTTTTGTTGCTTTGACCCAGGCCATCAGGGTCACCTCCTTCATGTGTTGTTGGATTTGCTTACTGCGCCTCGTTTAGGCTAATCATCAACGATTTATCCGGCATGAAATTCGTCTCAATGATTCCTGTAGCCTCCAGGGCCGCGGTTGTTTGAATGCCGTTCAACTGCATGGCAGTCAGCGCCTCGACAAATGTGTCGTAGGTTATTTGGCCGCCGGCCTTTTGGATGATGTCAATGGCCTTAGTCGTGATTGTGTCTTCAAGTATAGACATGATCGTTTTGCTCCTCTAAATCGCAAATCATTTCCAAAATGATGTAGGCCACTCGGGGATCAACCGAGTTGCCTAATGCTCTAATTCTGTCCACCCGATGGGGTAGCCGAGCAGCCACTCGAACAACTCCGGGTGGAGTTGTGGCCCAAGGACATCCGGCAGATGAGGCCCGGTTTTGATTTGCCGTTTTTTTCTGGGCGAATAATGATCTCTGGCCAAAGGGGTAGGCAACATAGAAACAACGCCTCCGGAGATGAGCCGCACCAATATCCGCAGACGATAAGTCAAATCTTTGAACCTGATAGCCAATGCCCGCCAGGCCGGTCTCGATTTGATTTTCCCATTTCTTAACACCTGGCGGGTTTTCAATAACGGCCCAAGTAGGTCGGAAATCGTCGATAATTCTGAGTTCTTCAAACCACAGGCCACTATCTTTTCCCTGAAGACCAACACGTCCGCCATGGATGGACGCCAATCGGGACGTCTGTTTGCACGGGAACCCGCCGGCAATAATGTCAATTGTTCCATCTACGTCCCACCTGTTTAACGTTCTGATATCCGGCAGTATTGGCACATCCGGCCAATGTTTTTTTAAAATCTTCTGGCAGTATGGTTCAATCTCGCAAAATGCCACGGTCTCAATCCGACCTGTCCACTGTGCGGCCAGGCTGAAACCTCCAATCCCTGAGAATAAATCGAGCATTCTGAGCATGACCAGCCTATGTTGGTGGGGTCCGGCCAGGTCGCCCTGGCCGGGATTGGAGGTTAACGGAATGCCAGTGACTAGATCAGTTATTCTTGGAGGCCTTGAACGCGTCCAGGTCGGGCTGCACGTAGAAAATCCGGTTGCCGATTTTGGTGAAAGCGGGCGAATCTGGACACGTCGAGCGTAGGGCATTGAGATTGAACGGTTTAAACCCAAGGTAGTCGGCGGCCTCGGTGGCGGTAAAAATCTTGCCCCTCTTGGTGAGGGCGGCCCATTCCTTGGGGAATTTCTTTTGGATATCTTCTACCTTTGTGGGCATGACGGGATCTCCTTTTAGATGGCGACTTGGTTGGCCGGTCCGGCCGGGATGATCATGGGGTCACTATACGGGTAGGTCGCATTCAGGGCAGTGGCCGCGGTAACCGGGTCAACCGGAGGGTGAACATCAGTGCCAACCGGCTCGGGCTTGGGCTCGTCTGTCTGGCTCGGGGTATCGTCCTGGGGCATGTCATCCGATGCCTGGTCCTGGTCGTTTTGGGTCGTTTTGGGTCGGTTTGGGTCGGTGCTACCTGTGTCGTCCTGGCTGGAGTCATTAGTCCGGTTCAACGTCCGTTTGTTCGGGCCACGTTTACGCCGGACCAGAGGACTTTGGCCATTCGTCTGGGGTTGATCATCGGCGGCGGCAGTTTGGTCAGTCTGACCCTGATCTGCATCAGTATCCTGGGATGCGTCGCTGGAGAGTTGGCCGGGCGCCGGAAGCAACGCGCATGTCGAATACCGCAAGTTGACGTTTTGTGCCGCTGGCGTGACATCTGGGGTAATTTCAAGAACGATCTTCAATATTGGTCTCCTTTTTGATTTAATAATTGATTAGTTAGAAAATAGTTATTGTTTTGTTATTCCGTTTATCAAAACATTGCCACAACGGTTGGCCCTGTTCCTCGTCCGAATGATCGTCGATATCATCGGTCAGCCCAGGAACGTAAATCCCGGTGTGAGCGAGCACAGCGGCAACGATGTCAGCGGCCTGGTTAAAGGAATCGAAAGCCTCTTGTAGTCGGCCGGCGCTGATCAACTTGCAGCAATTATCCAGCATCCGATTGGCATCCGCCCTGACGGCCGTTTTGAAATTTTGTTTCTTTTTAGCGTGATACCGCTTCTTTGTCTGTTCAATATTGTTGGCTTTGCTGCATTCTTCTGAGCAGTTATCTCGCCTATGCCAGCTAGACCTAAACGGTTTGCCGCAATGACGACACGGCTTCATGGCCTCGTTACTTTGTGGCGGCATCCTGGAATCCTGCATTTTGTAGTAATATATCAGCGGCATCGCCTGACCAAACGTAACCAACCAATTTGGGTTTCTGACCCAAATAGACCTGTGATCCGGCTTGCCTGCGGTTAAAAACTTTAATTTTCATTTTCTTGGCGATCTCTTCAACCTGTGCTTCAGTGATGTTCATTTGTTTGGCCAGGGCTGTAATGGTGATCCACTTAATGTCTGGCATGAGTTTTCCTTTTCTTCAAATTTTTCCAGAACGTTGGCCCAAGCATCCGATTAGCATACCATTGTTTGAAATCACCCTCATTCTCAAAGCAAACCCATTTTCCCGGTTCATATTCATATTTGTGGCGCGCCCAGGGGCATTGCTGGTTGGCTTCGGTCCGGGTGCCGAGAACGAAACTGCTTCTGTGGTAGGGTCTGGGCATAATAAAATTTCCTTCGGTAATTAAATCGAATCAATCTAATAGGTAAATTCTTTGGGTTTGCTTTTCTGATGACACTGTGAGATATTTAACGACTTGGTACTATTTTGTCTCTTTAGATAACACATAGTAATCATTGCTTTATTCTGATTTAAGATTTAAGATACATTCCAGGATCGAACCGGTGGTTGTGGACGGCTAATGCAAGCACACGCAGAATGTCTTCATTTAGCTTTGCTTTCTCAAGGAGGGACAATTCTTCCAGATGGTGATTCAGGACATCTGGAATACGGATTTGGTAACAGGCTGACCGTTTATCGGTGCGAAGCGGATCTGTACCTAAGTCCATGTCTGGCCGCGCCTCCGTGATGGCGTCTTGCGATTCAAGTGAATGTTCCAAGGCTACTGTGAGTCCTTTCGATCTTCTGAAATGGGCGTAGGGACAAGCTCGGCCGGGGGATGGGACCGGGATGAGTAAAGCCGGTCTACCTCCAGGATTTTCATAAAAATGGAACTGGGCGGATCAACTCGGCCAAGTTCATAGTTTGCGATATTGGCGTAGTTCGATCCGATTAAGTCGGCTAGTTGGGTTTGCGTCCAGCCGTGCCGTTTACGTATGTGCTTGATTTGTTGTCGAATGTTTATCATGAAAAGCAATATAGTCTAAAATTATTTGCATGTCAAGCAAATCTTGTATGAAAGGAGAATAAATGGAGATCGACCTTGCAAAGATTAGAAAAAAGATGGGGATCAATCAAAATATTTTCGCAGATTTGATCAATAATAGCGTGCCAAATTATTCCAGAAAAGAAAGAAAGGAAATCGATTTCGGCGGCGGGGAACTTGAAACGATCATTAATTACATCAGGTTGAATGACGCCGATGGTACATTATTAGATAACATTGATGAGTTGGATGTAATAAAAGATACCAACTTGGAAGATTTCAAAATGGTTCCTCTGGTCCGTGCCGTTTTAAGTGCTGGCGGTGGTCGTTACGTCTATGAAGAGGAAGCTAAACGATATTATTCTTTTAGGTTAGATTGGTTAAAACGTAAAACGGCAAGCTCCAGCAGAGTCTACTTAATGGAAGTCTCGGGCAATAGCATGTTTCCTACATTGCTCGATGGAGATATGGTGTTGATCGACCCCAGGGAAGAACCTATTCAGTCAGGCCGTATTTATGGACTACGCGTTGACGATTCCTTATTGGTCAAAAGGCTCTATACCAAGAAGGGCGGCGTAGTTCTGGTGGCAGGGGATAATAAGGAAGACCCGGCCGGATCTTTTGAGGCACAAAGGGATGAAATTACAATCCTAGGTTTGGCAATTTGGGTAGGGAGAGAATTGACCAAGTAAATTATTTTCTTTTTCTGAAAAACTTGCTTGACACGCAAATAAAATTATTCTATTTTAGGCCACGCTCTGAATTGAGCGTGGCTTTTTTTGTTTTAGATGACCAGTTTCAGGAGGAGGTATTCAGGATGTTCGAGCTAATGGTATTTGAGTATTCAGGGCGGGAGATGCGCACCGTTTTTGACAAGCAAGGCAATCCTTGGTGGGTGCTGAAAGATGTGTGCGATGTCTTGGGGATAAGCAAGTCTCGTGATGTCTTTAATAAATTGGATTCAGATCAAAAGGGTGTCGTTCAAATCGACACCCTTGGTGGAAGGCAGAAATTACAATCAGTTAACGAATCCGGTCTTTATGAAACCATTTTTCAATCCAATAAACCCGAAGCTAAGCCTTTCCGTAAGTGGGTTACCTCTGAGGTTCTTCCCTCAATCCGCAAGAAAGGTTACTACTTTTCCTCTGAACAGCGCCGCCTAATCGAGGCTTATGTGAGCCCGATATTTCTACCCTGGGCGAAAAAATTTCCCAACGAATTTTTCATTCAGATTTATAAACTCCGTGGAATGAGCGGCAACCCTCTATCGTCTACCCGGCCTCAATTCATCGGTGGAATCATCAATAATATCATTTATGACTACCTACCCGATGGTGTTTTAGAAATCCTTCAAGAACAAAATCCGTATGATCCTGTATTAAACGGCCGCCGCAAGAAGCACCACCAACTATTGACTCCGGAAATAGGTCTGCCGCACCTGGAAAAACAATTAATTATGATCGTCGGGCTAATGAAAGCATCGGTCAATTGGAAGATGTTCAAGCGGCTTCTTGATCGGGCCTGCCCAAAACCTGGTGGTCAATTGATGCTAAATTTGGATATGGAGATATAACATATGAGCATCCCTTTAATAGATATGTCTGAAGAGGAGCGAGTGGCTTGGTTCGCCGAAAATAGTGTCGAAATCGGTGAACACTGCTTTGCGGTAGCATTGGACACTCACCGCCTGACCCATGCGCTTGAGGTTGCCTGCGATACGAAAGATGAAGCGGCCGCAATGGCGATTGTTGAAGAAGTGAAGGCGCAGGGACATATAGCCCCATTGCTAACTCATGCGGCGAGAACGGCTGTTGCTCAAATTTGTAACACGAAGGTACTTATAGATAAATCTCTATTTGACGCATTGACCAAGGATCGCAACTGATCCTTTTCGACCGACCGAAACCACCACGCCAACCGGAGGTAACATCATGAGACGTCAAAAATCTAACCCCGATGAACGATACCAGGCAATCACCGTCTCATTAGGTGGCCGACGATCCGTAACGGTAATTTTACTGCCGAATGGCAATGCTATTATCCGAGGAACTATTCCTATCGACAAACAGGACTTTGTTAATGGCGAAGTCCGGCCCAGGGCCTCCGGCTGCCGGCGCGGGCACTTATTGTACACCGATTTGATGGCCAGCCCAGAAGCCCTTTACGCGCTGAAGGCGATTTTGAATAAATTATTGCCGGATCTGCCGGTTGAACGGGAGGATATACCGTTATGACCATTCAATTCAACAACCGCACGGAAGATTTGATCAATTTCCTTTGCGATCGGCTTGGATTGACCAGGATCGAGGTGATTGAACGAGCCATTAATCAACTTTATATCAGGGAGATGTAACTATGTCAGCAATTATGGATAGATATTACGAGGAAGATCGGCGCAAACACCAGTGTAGGTCAATTATTTATGCCCTGATTTGGATCGGCGTCGGCGTGGCATTAACTGGATTAGCTATGGCGATGTTTGGATAAAAAAAAGGGGGCGGAAAATGAATGACATGATAACCACTATCAGGAATGCCAGCCAGATTCACTTCACAGAAGGTGTTATCCGTGGTGCTGCTGGAGGGGCGGTCCTGGGAATCGTGATGACAACTATAATTGATGTTTGCTTCTCGTGGGGGGCGAGGTAGTGGCCGCTGAACTGAAAACCTTTACCTGCGGCATTTGCGGCAAACCATTCCAGGCAAAAAAACTAAACGCTCGCACATGTCCGGATAGAGAATGCCAAAAAAAGCGGAATAGGTATTATAGCCTGGCAAATAGGCGAGAAACGATGTGTCCTAAAATAAAACAAAAGCATCCTGGCCGAATCTGCCGACGGTGCAAAAAGCCAATCCTCGGGCCGAATTACCTATACTGCGCTGGTTGTCATCACATTATGTCTATGGTGAATTACGAAGACATGGAGCCGTGAATATCCATAGCCCAGGAGGGTGATTATGTCGTCGTGTGTAGTTGAAAGCGAAATAGAATGCGACCCTATTTATAAGGGGAAAGGCATTTCTAAAAAAAACAGAATATGTGACGAATGTAGAGTTTCGATTCCAGCCGGACAAGAATTTTTTTTCACCCGTTATGAAACTAACGACATTGACATCCCTTATTTTGTTCATCGAAACTGTTCCTTTTGCCATAAAGTACGGGTAGATTTGGAAGATTTAGGATATTCACCGACAATCGAAAATCTGTGGGGGTACGCAGAGGATTGTTTCGACAACTACGATCCCGATGACGATGAGGAGGATTAAATAAAATAAACATGTTACCGATAGAAAATAATATAACCATTTCTCGTTCATATGGTGGCAGCAAAAAACGACACTATCTGTGTGGTAGAAATTAAAAAAAATAATGGGGTGGCATCATGTCCAACAAGCTTATCGACATCAATGAATTATCGAAAAGAATCTCTTTAAGACCCGCAACTATCAGGAATAACCTCCACATGGGGACATTCCCCCTGCTCCCGGTCAAACAAGGCCGTAATATTTTTTGGCGTGAATCCGACGTCGAGGATTACATCAATAATCTAAAACCGGTAGAGAGATAATATTTGACCCTGGCCCGGCGTTTTGATAATTTACCTCTGCGCTGTGCTGTGTGCCTCTCTGGAGGTGGGAATGCCATTGTATCAGGATAAACGAACTAACAAATGGGTCATCCAATATCCCGTGGGCTATAAATACGTGCCGGACAAAAAGAACCCAGGGCAGATGGTCAAAGCAAACAAAATCAAAACTGAGGTGATCGGAATATCTAAGAAGCTGGCCCAAAAGACATTAATCCAGCGGGAAGCCCATTGGGAGCAAACTAAATTTGATGACGAGTTTATTGAAAGACCGGCCAAGACTAAGTATTCACTGAAAGAATTAATTGACTGGTATCTCGCTTTGCCGGTGGTTAAGAAAAAGCGATCATACGATAAAGATAAGGAGCGGTCGAAATATCTACTTGAACATTTTGGAGAAATCCTGGCAGAAAAGATTAAACCGTCAATGATCGAGATCTTTCAAAGTGAAATGCTGAAAAAAGTTAGTTATAGGGGTAGAACTTATCAACCGGCCACCGTGAATCGGGCTGTGGCATTGCTTAAGCGGATCATCAATTTAGCCATTCGGGAAGACATGATCGTTAAAAATCCCTGTTGGAAAGTTGCTCAGTTGGCCGAAGAGAATAAGCGAGATCGGATTCTAAATCCAGAAGAATACTCAAAGTTGGTCTCTGAGCTACCTCGCCATCTGGTCCCAATTCTCCAGGTAGGTTACCAAACCGGTATGCGACTGAATGAAATCCTGGGTCTGACCTGGGACCGGGTGAACATGAAAGACGGTTATCTCGATCTGGAAGCGGAAAATACCAAAACACGGGAACCCAGGCGGATCTATTTCAACGAGACCATAAAAAATGTGTTTATAGATGCAGGGAAGATTAGAGGGATTGGACTGAACCAAGTTTTTATCCGGAAAGGAAGACCGATTAAGTCCGTTCGGAAGGGACTTGAAGGCGCCATGAAAAGATCCGGCATAGAAGAGTTCACCTTTCACGATCTTCGCCACACCTACGTGACCAATGCCAGGAAAGCTGGAGTCAGTGATTCTGTCATCATGAAGCTCACCGGACACAAAACTATGGCCATGTTCACCCGGTACAATACCATCGATCAGGCCGACGCCATAGAGGCCGCTGAAAAGGTGCAAGGGTTTTTGACCTTGTCAGATAAAGAAAATTTGGAAAATTTTACAGACCATTTACAGACGGCCAAATTAAGGCAAAAAAAAAGGAGTCAACCCTGAAGGCTAACTCCTTGTATTCTTTGGTGCCTGGGACGAGAATCGAACTCGTACAGCCACGAGGACCGAGGGATTTTAAGTCCCTTGCGTCTACCAGTTCCGCCACCCAGGCGAGCTGACTTAATCCATCAAACTTAATAAAACCCAAAAAGGATAAGTGATGTATACAAAAAAAAATGTCCCGGGTCAACCATAAACTGACATTTGGCAGAGCCCGTTAACGATTTGGGACAGTCTCCCGCAAGATTGACGGCTTATGATTCTCCACCCAGGGAGGGATAGGCCGAGGGACATGTTTAAAGGCCGACTCGATAACCTGGAGCAGGTATCCGGCCATCCGGTCGCCCTGAATAGCCGTTGACCACTGCTTGATCCGGGTTGAGCCGATGGGAGATGTCGGACCCAATGAAATACGCCGACCCAAGGCCCGGCGTAGGGCATCCATCGAACCGGCCCGGAAGATTTCTCCTCGCTCTGCCCCGTTCAGCAGGTCCGAAGCTCCGCATTTGTCACTGCAGATCACCGGAACGCCCTGCATCAGGGCCTCATTAACCACCGCTCCCCATCCATCCCATCGGCTGGGCAGGACCAGCAGGTCGGCCGCGGCCAGCAGTTGAGTGGATATGGAATTGGGATAATTCCCCCGAAGGTTGACGCGATGAGATATCTCCAGTTCCGCGGCCAGTGCCGCCCAGCCGGCCAGTTCGGTCCCATCCCCAATTACCTCTAATTGCCAATCCAGGTGGAGCAGCCCGGCCAGCGCCTTCAAAAGCAGATCACCGCCCTTACGGTGAATACACTGGCCGATGAAGATCAGCTTTACGGTCTGATCATGTTTCCTTTGGGCCACCGCCGCGGCCGGGATGCTCTCCGTAGGCTCGGCTACATAACAATATGGGAATATTACCCGATTTGAATAACCGCACATTTGAAACCATTTTACTCCCAGGCCGCCCATGGCCAGGATAAAACCCAGGCGCCAGCGCTGAATCCAGGCCGTGGTCTGCCCCAGGGCCAGCCGAGCCCAGCCCCGCCATCCCCGCCAGTCTTTGGCCTCGGATAAGAGTCCCATGCGGCCCTTCCCGGCCAGACACGAATAAAAAGCCCTGGTCACCAGGGGCAAGGTCCGATCAGGTGAAAAAATATGGACACTATCTCCCGGCCGATAGGTCAGCAAATCCTTAATGGTTCCGGCATCAGGACAAACCAGCAAGTTGGCTTGACCCACCTCAGGAGTGTCCCACCCCATTTTTCGTCGCCATTCAGGGATAGGATTTTCAACCACCCAGTTAACTAAGCAATCTTTCCGTTCCGCTAAGGCCCTGATCACCGGAGCCTGGATGTGGCTGGGCATGTTTTGCCAAAAGGTGATTATCATTTTAACTCCTGGGGCCAAGGCGGGCCCGGAGGCAGGTTTCTCCCAGGCTGAGCCCGAATAATTCTCTCATAAAAATTGACATAATCCTGGGCCACGGCTTGAAGCGAAAATCGAAGCCCGATGTGTTCGCTGGCCGCCTGACCCTGCCGGCGTCGGATGGTCTGGTCGGTTAGCAAACCGGTAATGGTGGCTACGAATCCCGGGACATCATCATTCAGGTGCCTGGTCATGAGCCTCTGGGCTTGATCAAAAACGGCAATGCCGGGATGATCGGAGGCCACCACCGGCAATCCTGCGGCCATCGCCTCAATGACGACCCTGGGCGATCCGTCATATTTTGTTGGATAAATAAGCAAATCAGCGGCATGGTAATAAGAGACGAAGGTCTCCCGATCCATCGTCGGCACGATCCGAATAAGCCGGGTCAAATCAGCCGCGGCCAGCATCCGGTGAAGTCGGGCCCGTTCCAGTTCACAATCCGGTCCGATAGCCGCCAAGATGACAGGAAGACCCCTGGCGTGAAGTTGCTTGACCACTTCCGCAGCGACGAAAAAACCCTTGGGGGTGCCCAGTTCTCCCACAAAAAGCAAAACGAACTTATCTTCCGGCAAGCCCAGGACAGACCGGTCAACAGAGTTTGGGGCGAAGCGCCCGGTATCGACGCTGTTGGGGATAACGGAAAACTTTTTTCTAAAACCAGCCAATCTACCCGGCGCATACCACGGAATCAATCCCGGGGCCTGAGCGACCAGGTGGTCGGCCGCGACGATCAGGCCGGTTTGAACCAGGGCGTTGATCAAAAACAGCCTGGTTTGAGCCAACCGAAGCCGGGCGGTCAGGGTTAAATACCCGTAAACCTCTCTGACGGCGTAGGCGCAGGGTGAATATAGTGACGACACGGTGATCACCGGGTTTTTCTTCTGCCGGAGACAGAACATGGGCAGCAGGAAGCCAAAGGTGTCATGCAGGATGACCGGCCCTGAGGCGGAGGAAATCAGATCCTGAACCAGGCGATAGAGCTGGTAGAGTCTTAGAAAAGGCCGACTGGGCGAGAGAACGCGAATCTCAAGGTTGGGGTGGCGATCAGCCATAGCCTTTTCTCCACCCGTTTTCCAGAAGATAATGGTCAGGCGTTTGGCCGCCGGGGCGACTTTAGCCAGAGTCAGAGCCACGTCTTCATAACGGTTGAAGATGGGTAAGAAAAAGATGATTTCAGTGTTTAGCAATGGCGTCTTGATGGGGTGTTTTTCCATATTCAGTCTGGTGTCTTTATCGGGAAGTCTTATCTTCCGAGTATAAGCTGAGTTCGACGAGTATGCTAAGTGAATATCATCAAAGGCATTTATTCAATCCGCAGATTACGCCGATTTGCGCAGATTCGGGCCAAATGAGTCTGTGGGGCTTTTCCATCTGCGTTAATCTGCGAAATCTGTGGATATATTTCTGATAGTTAATTAAGAAGCTCGTCGAACTCACGTGTGTCTAATTCGGGCCCAGAAATTCTCTGATGGGTCATCTAGTCTCGGCTCATTGATCTCTGCCTGGTGTTTTCAGTTGCCATCTCAGATTCGGACGAGCCTGGTTGGAGGCATTCCAGGAGGATCTCCTTTATCCGAAGGATGTGGGTGGCCGAAGAAAAGTCTGAGGCGGCCGCCTGAATATTTCGACGACTAATCCGGGTGTACCGGTCTGGATGATTCAGGAGTTGAATGACCTGGTCGGAAATGGCCGCGGGTGACTTAGGCGGGACAAAGTAGCCGTTCTCTCCGTCTTTGATCAGGGCGGTGATGCCCCGGTAGTTGGTGGTGATGACCGGCAATCCCATGGCCATGGCCTCAATAATCGACAACGGCTGGCCTTCGTTGACATGATAAGTGGGCAAAATAAACAGGTGGCTATTTTCAAACAGCGCCGACTTATCCCGGCCGGAAACAAAACCGACATACCGGGCCTGATCCGATAACCCCCAGGCGGCTATCTTTGATTGGAATTCGGCCTGCATTTCCGCCGGGCCGGCGTAATGATCATGGGCCAGGAGAAAATTCCCGGCAAAATAAGCCTGCACCCAGGCATATCCCCTTTGTTTGAGAATGGCGGTAGCTTCCAACACGTCCAGGTAGCCTTTTTCCAACATCATCGGCGACAGAAAGAGGAGATTGAACGGACGCGAGATAACCTTGGCCTCCAGGTCATGGCTCGACACTGCCGCCGGCAGGGAATTGGGCACGACCCTTATCCCGGCCTCCCATTGGGGCACAAAGTCAAAATTGCCGGCCAGGTCCCGGCTGAGAACTATGAAGAATCGGCACCGGGCCAGGGTGCGCTTGACCAGGGACCGGGACAGCGATGATAAGCGCAAGTACAAGCCCTTAAAGTTACCGCCGTGCAGGTGGACGACCACCGCGGCTCCGGCCGATCGGGCCAGGTTGATCATCAAGGCGTCTTTCAAAAATCCCAATTTCGATTGGGAAATGGTGATATAGACCAGGGCCGGACGAACCCGGACCAGTGCCCTGATGAAGCTGAATAATATCCCGGCGACTTCGGCCAGGCGGCCAAAGGTGAATCCTTCATCGCGACGGGTTGAGTCCTTTGAGGCCAGATTGACCAGGTGAAGATGGAACTCCCCGGAACTCTTGAGACCGTCAAAAAGCATCTTAAAGGCCAGGCTCATGCCGTTATCCGGCGGCGGATAGGGGCCGACCATGATCAGTTTAATTCGCTTCATCTGTTTTTCCCGGCCGACAGCGAGCCGTAAAGTTGGACATATCGTTGAGCCACCAGGTCCATGGAAAACCCCGCACGGATGGTCTCCTCGGCCTGGCCCCCTAATCTGTGGCGAAGATCTGGAGACTCAAGCAGCCTGGCCAGTTCCTGGGCCAAACCGGAAACCCCTGCGGCCAGGGGGACCAGCAAGCCGTTCCGTCCGTTTTCAAGCACGGCCCGATTGGCCGGAATATCCATGGCCACACAAGCCAAACCCGCGGCCATGGCCTCCAACAGGGCATTGGATAACCCCTCGGCCGGAGAGGGAAGGACGAAGATATCCAGGCGGCTTAAGTAATTCTCCACGTCTTGGACATATCCGGTGATCTCGAACCTATCTTCCATATCCAGGTCCCTGGCCGACTTGAGCAGTCTTTCTCTTTCCGGACCATCACCAACCAGAAGAAGCTTAAAATTCAGGCCATCTTTCTTTAGCCTGGCCAGGGCTTCCATTAGCAGCGGCAGGTTCTTACTGGGGTAGAGCGAACCCACGAAGCCGACGACCGGGTCAGGATGAGGCGTCGAGGCCGGTTCCGGGGCCGATGTCCCCTGGCTGACCACGCCGTTGGGGATGAGAGTCACCCGGTCGGCTGCGACTCCGGCCGCGATGAATGCCTCGGCCATGGCCGGGGTGGTGGCTATGAACCTGCTCACCCGGCGAACCAGGAGTGAGGCCATGACCCGGCCTAACCGGAATGTTTCAATTAGCTCCGTCAGATCAAACTTATGGCCGCTATTAAGCCCCTTGACCAGGATGGGGAGCCGATGCAGCCGCGCCGCAGCCAGGGCCGCAAACGCCAGATAACTAACCCCGTGCACATGGATAAGATCAAACCGGTGTCCGTGCCTGAGGATATAGAGGAAAACAGCCGTTTGGAGACAGTAGAACTTGATTCTACCCAGGCGGAGCCACCCGGGCAACCCTACCCGGACCACGGGAAGTCCGTTGATCACTTCCCGGCCTGCGGTTCCCTTTTGCCTGGAGGTGACCACTTCTACTGAGACGCCCCGGGCCAGTAAAGCCCCGGCCAGCCGTTGGGCTTGCAGTTCCGCACCACCGATGATGGGATGAAACATCCCGATAACCATCAGCACCCTGGGGCCGGGACTAGAGCTGCGAAATTGGACCTCATTTCCTGGGGTCTGTCCCTTCCCTCTGACGGGATCATTCATATATACTCCAAGGTAATAATTATATTAGTCATATTTTGAAATACGCCATCCAGTAAGAAGCGTCAAAAAAACCGCAAAGACATTACGGCGTCATCCCCATCATAGTTCTTAACCGGCTGTCGTTCGCCGGAGTTTGCCGCTCAGGAAGGCCGTGATCATGATCATCTCCGGTTTCTTGATCAGCCACGAGACTCCGAAATAGACCACCAGTCCAACAGACAGCATGGTCATGAGCAGGGCCGTTTTGGGGACCAGGCTGAACTCCGTCATCCATGTCCGAGCGAAGATATTAATGTAATAAGCCGCCAGGCAGGTGGCCAGCCCCGCGACGATTAAGCGGAGCCCCTCAACCAGGGTCCGGAGCGAAAAACGATGCAACCCCTGCCGCCGGAGGAAGTGACCCAAAAATAAGCACAACGCCAGGTAAGTGCCTGAAGTGGACAGGCCGATGCCGACAACCCCCATATTCAGCCAAAAAGCCAGGGCCAGATTCAAAGTGATGTTTAGGCCGACATTCAGCAATCCATTTAAAAAAGGGATGAGCGTGTTCTTTTGCGACAAAAACACATTCACTTGAACCATCACTACCATGTACGGAATGGAGCCCAGAATCAACGCGGCCAGCACCTTGGCCGTCAATTCCGCATCAGCCACCGTAAATCTGCCTCGCAAGAATATGATTTCAACGATTTCCAGCCGGAAGACCAGGATTAGCAACACCACCGGCAAAAATAAAAACACGGTTAGGGACACCACCGTTTGGAAATTATGCTTGACTTCGTCGAACTGATCAAGGGTCTGATATTTCGACCAATGGGACAAGATAACCGATGAAAAACCGGTGCCCAGGAGAAGCAAGGGGATCAAAGCCACCTTTTCGGCGTATCCCAGCACGGAAGCGTTCCCCTGGCCGGTGAACAAAGACATCAATCTATCCAAGAAAGGATTGAGTTGCAACAAACAAGAACCGATCATAGGGTATTTTGAAAGTCTCAACATGTCTTTAAGGGCAGGATGGATCCGCCAGGCGTAGACCGGGGTGAAATCCAAAGTCCGGACCAGCCACGCGGCCAGGGCCACTTCCGCCAAAGCGCCAACCACATGACCGATGACGGCGCTGTTGATGCCCCAGGCCCGATGTCCCAAAAACATGGCCACCAGGACCAAAACATAATGGACACCACGGATGGATTCACTTAATCCGAATTTTTGAAATGAGCCATAGGTAGCGGCTAAGAAAGTGGCAAAGATGGCCGCCGGAACCATCGGGAGCAGCTTCATCGTCATATTCATGACCAGGCCGACGGCTTCCTTTTGGGCGCCTAACAATTGGGGAAAGGGCCGGGCATAGACCAGGACAACGATGACCAGAATGGCGGCCAGGGAGATCAACCCCAATAGCAGCGTAGAGGAACCAAAGATGCGGCCGGCTTCCCCTGGCTCCTTGATTCGATAATCGACAAAGACCGGGACTACGACGCTATTAATGGGGTTGATGACTATCCCGGCCACCATGTTGATCATAACCAGGGCCAGGAAAAAGGCGTCGGTCAGGTTTCCGGCGCCAAAGAGTCCAGCCATATAAACCGGGAGCCAAAATCCGAGAAAGGTGGCCAGCCAACCCATCCAGGTGACAAAGAAGGTGTCTTTAAAAATGACCAGGTTGATGGAAGTCAAGGGGCCTCAATGTCGGTTGCTGGTTGCCGGTTACTTGTTGCTTGTTATTGGTTTCGTACTTATTCTTCATAATCGTTCTGTTTACCAACCCGTAACACGCAATACGTAACAAGCAACGGGCAACGAGCAACGAGCAACAAATTATTGTTTTGGTCCGGAGACGGAGATCATCCGCCACAATTTTTCCGAGAATGTCCGGTGTGAGGGATCAAAATTCGCGGTGCAGACTATTTTTAAGTACCTGGTCTCTATGATTAAGTCCTTGATGGTCAAGAAAAGAATAACGTAGTTGTCGGTATCTTTCGTCTCAGTCGCGGCGTGGGCCGGGCCGGTGTAACGGGAGTAGGTTTTGTTATCAGGGGAAGTATAAAAGGCTAAAGTGTTGCTGGAAAAGATAGTTTTGCCGCCCTTTTCCGATAGGTTACCAACCAATCTAATGGTATCGATCCGCTTTGGCGAACCCAAATCCACCCCAATGGAGGCGTGGTTGATTCCTAAGGAGACTTCATCCAAAGGAACCCACAGATTGATCGGGGTGGATTCCGGTTGGGGGTCATTGAATATAATCCCTGGGATGGCCGGCAGCACATTGGGGCCACCGGTCGCCCTATCTTCCGGGTCAGAGTCGGCCGCCCACCCAGATGCCGGAACGAATACGATAACGGCTATCAGGATATAAATAAGTGCGTTAGCTAAAAGAGATTCTATCCGGTGATATGGGAAATGCGTAATGGCTGAATATATATCTCGCATGTAACCAACCCCTCTTCAATCCGCGGCCTTGTTTTGCCGCAGGTGACAGCCGCTGGAAGATATTCTTGAGTTTGCCGGTCCACTCGATAAGGGCACCGAACGCAGTAAGACTCTCTAACACCAAATTGCCGCACTTGTCGATAACAATTCTCGATCCGGGAGCAGGCTCAGAGAATACATTTTGCCGGCGGTGATCGGATTATCGGGATAAGGATTCACGGCCGCAACTGCTCCAACGGCGCCTGGGGGTCAAACCCGTGGAAAAAAATGGCCAACCAGATTTCTAAAATCAACAACATCCATAATCGATGGCCATGATTGACCCGGCCCGCCAGGTGTTCCTGGAACAACTGGGTCACGCTCTCCGGCCTAAAGAACTCATTGATTCCAGCGGCAGGATGCTCCAGGATCCTTTTGGCCGTAAGACCAAACCCACCCCGAAACCAGGTATCCAGGGGAATGGCGAAGCCTTGCTTGGACCGATGAATCACCTCCGGAGGCAGCAGGCGCTTGGCCAGACTCTTCAGCAGGCGCTTGTGCCGCCCCCGACTCACCTTATAATCCACCGGTAAAGAGGCCGTCAACTCGATCATCCGGTGGTCAAGAAAAGGTGACCGCGTCTCCAGTCCATGGGCCATGGCCGCGATATCCATCTTAACCAACAGATCATCTGGTAGATATGTGTGTGTATCTATGTATAATATCTTCTCTACTACATTGGAAGAAGCCGCTTCAGCCTGGGCCAGGAGTTCTTCCGTGTCTTCAACGTAATTGAATACGCTCGGGATAAGCCCTTCCCGGTAAAGGCCCAGTTTCCTCTCTGGAGTAAAAAAAATGGGAAAATATAATGACCTGGCCTCGGGAAACAGGAGACCGGTCCAGATCCGATGGAGTGGTCCCTGACCACCTTTTCCGGGATTGACCAGTCGCCGAAACTGGGACCTGATCCTTTCTCTGATACCTCGCGGCAAACGGTGCCACCAGGCGGCCAGGGGATGAATCCGGTATTTGCCATAGCCACAGCACAATTCATCGCCGCCGTCTCCATTCAAAGCCACCGTCACCTCCTGCCGGACCTGCTGGGCCAGCCAAAAGGTAGGCAAGATTGAAGAGTCAGCCATCGGCTCAGACAAGTGCCAGACGATTTTGGGTAAGACGGCCAGAGCATTCGGCTGAACCAGGAGCTCATGATGGTCGGTCTGATATCTATCGGCCACCATCCGGGCATAATCCGCTTCGTTGTAGTCTTCTTCCGCAAAGCTGACGGAAAACGTCTTGACCGGCCGGTGCCCGAGTTGAGCCATGACGGCCGTAACCAGGCTGGAATCCAGGCCGCCGGACAGCATCACCCCCAATGGGACGTCACTGATCAACCGGCACTGGACGGCCTCGCTGAGAGACTGATAAACTTCAACTTCCGCCTCCTCAAAAGTCAGGTTCCGTTTTGTCGAATAGTTAATATCCCAGTAGCGATATACATTCGTCTGCCCTCGTTCACAAATCAGGGCGTGTCCCGGCGGCAGCTTGGAGATACCCTTAAACATAGTTTTGGGATGGGGTACGAATTGCCGGGCCAGGTATTGATCCAGGGCTGTCGGATCTATCTCCCGGTTAACTCCGGGGACCTCCAAAATGGCCTTAATCTCCGAGGCAAAGATGATGCCGTCCCGGCTCAGATGATAAACCAGCGGCTTCTTGCCCAGGCGGTCCCTGGCCAGGAACAACCTGTCTTTGGTCGAATCATAAACGGCCAGGGCGAACATCCCGCGCAGGTATTGAAGACAATCGGGGCCATATTCCAAATAGCAGGCTAAAAGCACCTCGGTATCGGACCGAGTCTGGAAATCATATTTGGCCTCCAGGGATTTTCTGAGTTCCGGGAAGTTGTAGATTTCGCCATTGAAGACAAGCCAAACAGTCCCATCGGGGCTGGCCATGGGTTGCCCGGCCCGGTCACTCAGATCTATCACGGATAGTCTCCGGTGTCCCAACCCAATGTGATTTTTATAATAGTATCCCTGACCATCGGGCCCGCGGTGAGCCAGCTTGTCGGTCATCCGGCGGATGATTTGCTTGTCCACCGGCTTACCCGTTTTATAGTTGAATATTCCAGTGATGCCACACACGACAATTTGCTCCGAATCCGGCCATCCGAGTTATCTGGGCAATACTTTTCCTTGACGGCCAACCAAATCGAGAAAAGGGATCGAGCAACAAGTTTTCTGAAGCCTGACCCGCCAACCTGAAGATCTAGCCAGGTCAACGGTAGCCTCATCCGGAACGGCTATCCGGTCAATTCCGGCCTCTAGGGCCAGGGCCTCCAATAGCCGGCCTTTCTTTCCCCGGGGCCGTTCACATCCCAGAGAGATAGGGGTATCAGGCAACAAGGAACGGCCCGCACCCAAGAGTTCGGCCAGCTCTTCCAGGTCAGGCGGCGTTACGTCGGACATGGGCGTACCCTTGAAAGGGGTCAACACGACCAGTACCGCCGCGGCCGGGCGATGGGCGGCGATAATTTGCCAGGCCTGATATTCTCCCTTGATTTGCCCAAAATACAGCCCCGCCACAATATGCGGGACCATGTCCAGGCCGGCTTCGGTCAAGGCGTCCAGGGTCCTTTTGATGTCGCTCAGCCCCCCGTCCAGTCGTAGAACCTCCCTGGCCGTGCGTTCGTCACCGACCACATCGGTCAGCGCCTGGTCAACCCCGGCTTGTTTAAGCCGCCTGGCCGTTTGGGCCGTCATAATCCCGGTATGAACGGATACGATTAAGCCCGTTTCTTCTTTAATCGCCGCAATGGCATCGCAGAATCGGGCCCAGGGGACAACCCCGCGGGAATCCGATCCCCCTGATAGCAGGACCCCGATGTTTCCTTGAGCCGCCAATTGTCGACAAGTGATAATCAACCTCTCCGGTGTTTCAGCCGGGATCATCGGGATGAGTAATCTCCCCTGGCAATGTTGACAATTAAGCCGGCAATCCGGCCCAGTGATGGAAATGGCCGGATATTTTCCACGTTCCTGACCATCTTTGATCATGCCGGGCAAATAGAAAGTAATCTCCCGAGATTCGATCTTCTTCTTATCTGAGGGCGTCGGATTAATTGTCATCCCGTGTTCCATTAAGGTTAAAAATTCAGTGGCCGGGTCTTTGAGAGTTGCCGTTTGGGTGATCCAGTCACGTTCCGAGGGGTGATCGCTCTCCAGTCGACGAAAAATTCAGTGGCGGCTCCCAGGCAGTTTTTTACGGGGCAAGAAATTTGGCTGGCTGACTTAGTTTCGGCTGAAACGGTCTGGTTATGGTTTTACTGCCGTATCCATCTCCCGGATGAACTGATCCAAAGAGGCGGCCGTAACTGCACTCTTAAGTAAGGCATCTAACATATCCAGATCGCTTATGCACTCAATGGTTTGAAGTATTCCGGGGGGTAGAATTTCAAAACGTAATTTTACAATTTGGATAATATCCTGACGTGATTTCAGTACCGCGCCCTCGAGCTTTCCCTCGAGCTTTCCCTCGAGCTTTCCCTCGAGCTTTCCCTCAAGCTTTCCCTCAAGCTTTCCCTCAAGCTTTCCTTCTGTCAGGCCCTCAAGCTTTCCCTCAAGCTTTCCTTCTAGCAGGCCCTCAAGCTTTCCCTCAAGTAAGCCAGCCAGTCTGCCCTCTTTGTATTCTATTTCTCTGATAACCTCGTAGGCTGCTGATTCAATCATGATATCCCTCCTCCTGGAAATCAACTTTCCGGCCATTTCTTTGGACACCAGGCCGGCAAAAATGGCGGTGATGGTCAACAAATCAGCCTTGTCCTTTGTCGGCAAATGACTTTTGTAGATTGACTTGTCTACTTCATCCAGGGCCTCGGCTCCATGGCGCATCAAAGGAACCAGCGGCATCAGACAAACGGTCCCTCCGGCCATAATATCCTGCGCCTCAAGGTCATAAACTCGAATTAACCTAAATCGAAATTGGACCTCACTGTCCTGGTATATTTCAGAAGCTCCGGCAGCCGGCAGCAGGAGAATGACACAGGAGATTACCTCCACATGATATTTTAACATGTATCGATACCGATATTCAAGCAATCTCATCGGCACGTCTTTTTCCCAATGAGTCTGGACTTCGAGGATAACCAATCGGCGGTTTCCATTTTCTTCGGTCACCATGATGGCCGCATCGCCTCGCCGGGCACTAACCGTCTCAGTCTGGGCTTCCTCCAGCAGAACACTCTTGGCCACCGGAATGCCGAGTAACCGCCTGATGATTTCTTCCCGGCATTTTTCAATAAGCAGTTTCGAGCTAATGTCGTTGTGCATGGTCATTCCTCTGGTGCGTCCGGACCAAAGCCGGCTGATCTCAGGAGGCTGGTTTGGAGATGGGCGAATAAGACCGCCGGTCTCCGAGGTTCGGCCGGGAGCGATTAGTGGTGTTATTAGAGTTGGTGAATGTTTTTTTACACTGTATCGAATAAAATGTGCTTGACACATAAAAAAATATTTATACAATGCCTCCAATATGCTTTTTTACTATTATGGCTATCTATACTAATTTATTGGCTCTAATCTTTACAGCGTTACTGGGTCGACCCGCTCCCCGTTACGCCAGGCACGGTTCTCATCCTCAACATGAGGCAAACATTACGGCTCCTCATTTGTTAGTTATTAGCCGGATCCGGTGTTACTCCCGGCCGGTTATCACCCAAAAAGGATGACGGTATGGCCAGGGCTATTCTTATTGAAAGACATTGTCAAGTTTGCGGCACCACCTTCATGGCGCGGAGCTACAACCAAAAATATTGCGACCAAAAAGAATGCCAGAGAGAAAAACACCGGGTCTGGGGCGAAATGCGAAATCGGTCCCATAAAAAAGATCGGCCCCCGGCCAGAAGCACCGGTCGTCTCTGCCGCCGTTGTGGAAAAACTATTACCGGGCCAAACTATTTTTATTGTGTCGCCTGCCATACTTATATCTCCCAATACGGCACGGCCGAGACTGACTGATTGTCATTATTGTGCAATATGAACTCGGTTTGTCCTGGAGCATCGGCAGAGACAGCCCCCTTTATCTTTTAGCCCCCCGCGGTCATCCGCCGTGGTCAGCCATGCTCACAGCGGGAGGTAGCGGGATGTTTGCCTCCATCAGTCGAAACGGACATAAAACCTACCTGATATTACTATACTTGCTTCTCCGAACCGGTCAAACAAAATCATTCAGCCGTTTCCCAATCGTTAGATATCCCATTGTGTTTCTTCATCCTCCGACTATAATCGATGCTCATAAAAGTTACGCCGGCCAATCGGCTCTGGGCGTTGCCTATTAATATTCAGGAATTCAAAAATATAACTGGACGAGATATGACCTCAAAAAGATTCGGTGTCTTCATCGCTTGCATCTTAACCTGGTGGAGTCTGTCCTTCTCCCCCCGGCTGTTTGCCCAAAGTCCGGTCGAAAATCCGCCAAGCCAACCATCCACACCGGCCCAAGCCCAACCGGGGGGACCATTACCCGGTCAGGACTCCAATCAAAGACCGGCACAACCTTCCTCTCTTCCGGGCGGCGTTCAACCAGGGCAGCTACCCGGTCCCGTGCTCGGACTGGGGTCCACCCCCATGGCGCCACCATCTCCGCCGACTCTAAAATCCGGGCCGCCGACCCTCAAGGTGGATAAAAAAGACCTGGATAACGGAGGAACCATCACCGTCACGGGAAAAGGGACACCAGGCCAACCGGTCTTATTGGAAGTCTGGTCGGAAAATGATGTCCGGACCTCCTTCTTTGATTCCAAAAAAGACAAGGAAACCGGAAACATCCCTTACATCCTTTACATGACCGAAGCAATGCCGGCCTACTACCGGATTTGTGTCCCGTCGTCATTAAAGGGGAAACTGGAAGATATTAAGAAGCAGGGAGGAGGTTGGAGCTACTCCCAAACGCTTAAGGATTTAGGGGCCGATGCCGCCTATACCATCCCCGGCAAGATTAAAATAGACCGATACCAGGCCACTCTGCTGGGCAGCATTGTCGGATCGCGGGGTGATATCTTGCCCAAGATGGACGACAAGGAAAACAAAAAACGGTCCAAGCAACTGATCAAGGCCAGGTTCCGCCGCCCCGGCCAAGTGTTGGCCCCGACGGTAGAGATCAAACCGGATGGCTCCTACACCGCCAAGGTGAATATCCCCGACGGCGCCGCTCCCGGTAAATACTATATTGCGGCCATTGGGGACAATCATCTCCGAAGCGAACAAATCACTGTTGAAAACAAGACAGTCTTCCCTAATATTTATATGCCTAATGCCGGCACCAGTCTGAATATATTTTGGCCATTCTTGCTCACCTTGGCCGTGACCATGTTCGGGGTGCTGATGGGCGCGGGCGGAGGATTCATTTTGAACCCCTTGCTCATTTCTATCTGGCCGTTGCCACATACCGTTGTGGCTGGAACCGTCATGCCCACCGTGGCCTTCTCCCAGGCCAGCGGCATTTATAACTATTCCAAAATTAAGTTCATCAGTTGGAAGTTTGGAGTGGTTATGGGCCTGGCCATGCTGCTGGGCGGGTTTATCGGGCCGAAGTTGACGGAACTGATCACCCTGGATCAATTCAAATTCATTTTCGGCTGGATACTGATCGTTTTGGCCGGCTTAATGTGGTGGCAGACCACTCCGGGATACCTGGACAAGAACAAAAAGGAACAGGCAATCCTAAAGGAGTTTAAAAAGCGGGCCGAGGAAGCAGCTATGGCCAAGAAATAAGCCTAATTAAATAAGTATGTTAATATAGGAGATGAAACCATGATCGTCAATTTCTGGGGGCAGGAATTCAGGGTTAATATCATCTTGGGGTGTATCGGCGCATTCCTTCTGGCTATTGTCGCCTCCATGTTTGGGTTTGGCGGCGGTCCGTTCATGGTCCCGCTGATGACTGTCGGCCTGGGTCTGCCCATGTACGTAGTCGTGGGTAGCTCTCTGCTGGCCATTTTTTTCAACACGGTCATCGGCAGTACCCGCCATTACCAGTTCGGCAATTTTGACCTGGTGTTTTTCCTCGTCATGTTCCCGGCAGCCATCCTGGCCGGATTCATCGCCCCGCAAATCGCCAAGCGGGTCAGCCCGGTTTGGGTGAAAAGAATCGCCTGCATCGGCCTGTTGATTTTGGCCTTAAACCTGCTCGGAGTTTATTAATCCCGGTGTGCCGGCCGATGTTGCCGTCATAATGCCTGGAGCCGTCCGAATCACCGGGATGGCTCCTTTTTTTCGGGATTGATGAAATCGCGGCACCGGACTCTTCTACGACTCCCTTCGGCTTATTTCTTCAAGATGGCTTTCATTTGATCTTTTAAGGCAGGGACGATCTGAAACAAGTCCCCGACCACTCCATAATCCGCAATGTTAAAGATGGGCGCCTTGGGGTCCTTATTGATGGCTATAATGGTCTTTGAGCCCTTCATCCCGGCCTGATGTTGGAACGCGCCCGAAATACCCAAGGCCAGATACACCTTAGGCTTGACCGTGCGACCAGACGTGCCCACCTGCCGATGTTTGGGCAGCCAATTCTTATCTGCCACCGGCCGGGAACAGGCCAGTTCCGCGCCCAAAATCCGAGCCAGTTCCTCGGCCAAAGGAATGTTCTCCGGCTTGCCGATGCCCCGGCCCACTGAGACCAAAATATCCGCCTGAGTAATATCGACCCCGCCGCCGGCTGTTTCCAGATAGTTGATAAAAGTCCGCCCAGCCGTCACCGGATCTGAAGACCAGTCCCGGACCTCCACTTTTCCCGGTTCAGCCTGCCCTGCCCCAAAGGAACCTGAACCAGGCCGGATCGTCACCAGGTAGCCGGGAGCTTCCCGAAGCTGCACATCGGCGTTAATCTTGCCGCCATACATCTGGCGAACAGCGGTCAGTCTTCCACCTTCCATAGACAGGGAAAGGCAATCCGTGGCCAGAGGGAGATCGAGGCGTGAAGCTAATCGGGGCATAAAATCCATGCCGAAGGCGGTATGACCGGCCAGGGTTAAACCGGGGCGGCGTTCGTTAATCAACGCGGCCAGCGCCTCTTCATATTCACCGGCCTGATAAACGGCAAATGATTCCTTCCGGAGGGTCAAGACGGAATCGGCATAACCCGCCGCCTGATCCGTCAGATGGGCCGCCTGAGCCTGGGAGGCCAGGACCAGGGCGGTAACCCGTTCCCCTGACACAGCAGCCAGCCTGGAGGCTAAGGTCAACATTTCCAGCGAGACATCCCGCATTTCCCCCTGCCGGCTTTCCATCAGCACCAATATTTCACCCATCAGGCCAACCCCCCATTATTTCTTATTATCTCAGCCAGCCTGGCCGCGGCTTCCTCCGGTCGTCCGGAAATGATTTCGGCTGTTTTTTCGGCCACCGGCAAACACATCCGAGTCAGTCGGGTCCATGATCCGGATTCGCCGGTCTGCGCTTCGGTCAAATCCAGGTCTTCGGCGTCCATGGTTTCTATTGTCTTGGTTCGGACTTTTCGGATGCCCATAATGGACACATAGCGAGGGTCATTGATCCCGGTCTGGATGGATAACAGGGCCGGCAAAGCGATTTTCAAGAC
>JADFYN010000099.1:511-10625 GCA_015233055.1 Deltaproteobacteria bacterium | reverse complement strand
TTCGGGGCATCAGGCCCATATCCGGGACCATTCTGGCGGTGGGGCCGGCCTCCAACGGAGTGGCCAGCCGGCGCGGCAGAGCATCATCCTTGGCCGTCATCCCGAAGAGATTGGCTATTCCCCGTTTTAAGTACCAGATCCGTTCTCCCGAGTGCATTACCTCATTCAAATCCAGGTTTAATCCCGTCACCAGATTGAAGGCCTCCAGGGCATCGGTCATATTGAGCACCGTCCCGCCCAGATTGCAGAAAATGGCGCCGTGATGAAAGAACATGCCCAGGTTCTGGCAAATGACATTAAGCTGAGCTTTGCCCCGGCTTTCCCCGGCCTCTATGGCCTCGGCCAGTTCTTCCACCTCTTCGATGAAGATCATCCCGCCTTCCACCGGATAAGTCAGGCTGGACATGTGACAGGCCCCCCGGATGGAGGTGGCATAGGCAATGCCCAGTCCATGGGACCCTCGGGGGTCGTGCATGGGGCTTTCCAGACCCTTGACCGTGGTCAGGGCGGCCAAGGCACCAGGCCCGATCCGTTCCGCTGCATGCTGGCTCCCTTGAGCGAACAAGTCTCCGACGCCATCCCGGCGGGCGATTTTCTCGACTAAGGCGATCATGGCCGGGCCATTGCCCCAGGACAGGTCCAACCCGTCGAGATCATCGCTGGTCAGGAGGCCCTTATCGTAGCATTCCATGGCAAAGGCCACGGTGCTGCCGCAGGTAATGGTGTCCATGCCCATGGTGTTGCAGATTTGATTGGCTTTAGCCACAACAGTCAGGTCATCGTTCAGACACATCGTCCCAAAGCCGGCCACGGTTTCATATTCCGGACCGGGTCCTTTGGCCACCTGGAACGGGCCCTCCGTCACCTCGACCACCCGTTTGCAGGCTACCGGGCAACTAAAGCAGGATTTCGGGTAGTCGAGCAAACGATGCCGGGGTGTTTAGTTAACCTCGATGTTAGTGAATACATAAATTAAATAAAAATTATTTCATAATTATAGTATTAGCTATATATTATTTCACTTTCTTGTTGACAGTCGGTCAAGGTTCGGGCATACATGAAGCGGAGATTGTCGCTTTCTCTCTCAGTACCTGCTGCCATTTGACGTCTTTTTGTTTGGTGCCCAGATTTGCTGATTGTGTTATGCGGAAACCATATAAGAAGCTGGATTAAAAACAAATAAACCTCAACATTTTGAGGAGAGAAGGTTTACGCTAAAAACTAAGCCGGGCGATACTAAGAAGCAAAAACCTGAGGCGGGTTTATCTGAAAATAGTTTATCACAACTAGGCATCATATGGATATAAAAATAGTAGCTCTCCACAAACACTGGATCACAGCAGATGCGGTAAAACAATTCGTTTCATCAAATGTTATAGAAAGAGGAAGCGAGGAGTTTCCTGCTTGGTTTAAAGATCTTGGTAACATGGCATCAATGTTCGCTCGAATGTCGGTTTGGTATGCATTGCTATACGTTGTGGTAGAAGGTTTTCGTGAACTTAATCTCAGTCATCCCGAAGTCGAAGAGCTTCTAAAAAATGAAGAATATCTTGATTCCTTAAGACTATTTAGAAACGCTACCTTCCACTATCAGAAAAACCCGCTTACTGAAAAGGCTTGGCGGTTTCTCTTGGCAAAAGACAGCGAAATTTGGATAAAGCATATCAACGATGCCTTCGAAAAGTTTTTCTTTGAAAACTTGCCGCTTGAACAATTTGTTAATGAAATAAAGGGAAAAGATGCATAGCAAGGCAAATTTGCGCAAACAGTAGAAGCGTCGCATCGCTTAGGTTTGCCTGCTGTCGATTTGCATCATTAGACGTCGCAAGTGAACATGACAAGAAAGTTACCTAAATGGCCTAGCGCTGGGCGTATAATGGGAAAAAATCTCAGAGGAATAAAAGATGAAACTTCCACATCCAATACAATATCAGGGAAGCAAGAGAGTCCTTGCTTCTATTATTCTCCGATATTTTCCTAGTAAATTCTCGAGACTTGTAGAGCCTTTTGCTGGAACGGCTGCTATTTCAATAGCCTGTGCAGCGATGAACAGAGCTAATTCGTATTGGATAAATGACCTAAATAGACCCCTTATAGAATTACTTGGGCTTATCATTAATCACCCTAATGAACTATCTGATTTTTACGAGAAACTGTGGAGCCAGCAGCACGATGATCCCATAGAGCATTATTACCGTGTTAGGGAAGATTTCAACCGAACAGGAGACCCCCAATTATTCCTTTATTTGCTTGCACGTTGCGTGAAAGGTTCTGTACGTTACAATGTTGAAGGACTCTTTAATCAAAGTCCAGACAAGAGACGCCACGGTACGCGTCCCAAAACGATGAGAGAAAACATTCTCGGCTTCTCTTATCTTTTGAAAGGAAACACCATAACATCGTCACTTGATTACAAGGATGTTTTATTAAAAATCAATGAGGACGATGTTGTTTATATGGACCCGCCTTACCAGGGAGTCTGTGGTGATAGGGATTCCCGCTATTTTTCCCGGATAGTATATGATGAGTTTGTACTGATATTAGCAAAGTTAAATGCTCGTAATATTCGTTATGCTGTTAGTTATGATGGCCGAACAGGTAATAAAACCTTTGGCGCTGGTTTACCAAAGGACCTTTTCCTCACTTTAATCGAATTGGAAGCTGGACGCTCAACTCAGGCAACGTTGCTTAAACGAGATTCTATTACCGTTGAGTCTCTATATTTATCGCCACGCTTGGCTGTGGAAGTTGCAGCTTCACCGCATTTTCACAGAAGACACGTGAATGAACAACTTGTTTTGCTGGACACAAGAGGCCACTATGCCGCAGAAGCACCCAGAAGAATTTATTAAGTTATGTAAGTCTGTTACTGCAAAACGTCCTAAGACGGTGATTGATCATATTTTAGAGCATGGCCAAATCACGACTGAAGAATTAAAGAATAAATACGGGTATAATCATCCACCGAGAGCTGTTAGAGATGTCCGTGAGCACGGTATTCCAATTGAAACTTTTCGTGTAACAGGTTCAGATGGTAGAAAGATAGCAGCATATCGTTTTGGTGATGAAATCAAGAAGAGATTCAGAAAACTGTTAGGGCGTACAGGAGTTTCCAAGAAGATTAAAGAATTTCTCATCGATAAATACGGATGTAAGTGCTTCATCTATCTTGAAGGCATGGGAGAAAGCGAACTTCAAATAGACCATCGTGTTCCTTATGAAGTGGGTGGCGATGGTGAAAACGCCGAACTGAATCCAGATGATTTCATGTTATTATCTGGATCAGCAAATCGAGCAAAATCATGGTCATGTGAGCACTGTGAAAATTGGCAAACTTTAAGAAAGAAGGAAATTTGTCTTTCTTGCTACTGGGCATATCCAGCAGATTATTCTCATATTGCTATGCGTCACGTTCGTCGTATTGATTTGATATGGCAGGACAAAGAGATAGAACAATATGAACGATTAAAAAGTGACGCCAAAAAATCAGGGCAGACAATCCCGGAGTTTGTAAAACAGATTATAGAAAAAGCAATTAGACGAAAAGACCCACAACAATAAAATCCAGTGGACGGCTGATAGTCGCCGGTAATTTTTACCTCTATAAATCAACAGATAAACAAATAACCTTCGCGAGAGTGGCGAATCCGATTCTCACAACCAGCGGAGTAGACTAAATGCTTCTTCGGGGGGGCGAATCGCCTCTGTCGACACTTGACCTTGACGCCGATAAGAATACCTCTCCCCGGTTTTCAATGGATCGCCACCCTGAGTCAACCAAGCTACCCCGCCACGCTGTTCCCCACAATGACTTTTGAACACCGCCCCCCGCAACCACTGAACCGGCCGCCCCATACCCTGAGCCAACCATTATTCCTGATTGATCTCCATAATGAGATTCCCGTACCCATCCACCTGGGCCCGGACGAAGGGCGGGATGACAATGGGGTAGTCCGCTCAGTCGTATGCTCTCCGATACGCGCGCGTACGCAACATTATGTGCAGATAAGGTTTGATAAATGTTTCTTGTCTGCCATCTCATCAGCAGTCACAGCAACTGCAGCAGTCGCATCCACTACAACAGTCGCATCCACTGCAGCAATCACATCCGCCGCAGGAGTCACAGCAGCAGCAACAGTCACATCCGTCGCAACAACCGGACGATCCTCCAGAATTGCCTTCTCCAGCGGGCTGCTTTCTGCCCTTGACTCCAGAGTTCGGTACCCCGATATCCGAAAAAAAATTTGGCAGAGTCACCATCGTATGCCGTCCGGTTATCATCTGCCATAGCGTTGACGCCACCATACCGACAAACATCAGATTAAGCCCGAGGCTCATACATTCCCCATAGCTGGTCGCAGTGGATGCCTGTTGTGGGGCAAAAAAAGCTATCGGCAATACGGATGCAAAGAAGATGGGGTTGGTCGTGCTATGCCAGAGGCGGGAAAGGAACGGCGCCGGTGAAACGGGGCGGAAGCGATGCGCCAATGAGGAGCCGACCTGCCGGGCGTGACTCCAGCGCTGCCTGATGGTCTGTCGCCTCGGGCAGGCGTGACCCGCACATACTGGAACAGGATTCGGATAATCCTCTGCGCATGTTGTCGGATAAGGCTGGAGTGCCCGCTTCAGGTTCCAGCGCAGCCTGTCGGTAAAGCGTATTTTATCGGCCTCAGCCATCGGCAACCGGACCAGCGACTTTTCCATCTCCGCCCGAAGGCTGTGAATCCTGTCCATGACCTGGATTAGAACAGCCTCAGGAATGCTGCCGTCTGCTTGTTCGAGTGAAGCAGTACCGGAGGCATAGGCGCTCCGAATTGCATTGAAATCACCATTGCGCAGATCAAGTTGAAAATCGGCAAGAGCGTCAAGAAGATAGACTGTAAAACCAAGATTCCATCCCAAGCTACGCATATCCTGCTCACACTCCTCCAGGCCCAACAGTACGGCGGCATGGCTGAAAAACAAAGCGGTTGCAAGAGCGGTAGGTTCAGCCACGTATTCGAGAATATCGCCTCCGGCCGGTGTTGAGTGGCGGGCCATAGACTCGCGCTCTTCCTGTGAGCTGAGAATCGTCTGCATCTCATTCAGAGGGAACCGCCACCCGGCCAATTGGTCGGATGCCCGGAGAAAATTGTCCGCATAAAGACGCTGCAGGAAGCGCCAGCGCAGCCGGCCGGAATCATTTACTCTGTCGGAAAGACGCCATTCAGCCATGGTCATCGTAGCTGCTGCGGCATACCGCAACGGGAAGGCAATGTCATCATCTGAACCGGGACAGGCGAGACAACTGAAGGAACGGATGCCGCTGCACCAGGTTTCGTGCGAATCAACCCGGCAGGAAATTGCCGACAAAAGTTCCGCAAGGAAGACCGCATCGTGATTGAGCAGCAGGCGCGCCTTGGCCCCATAGATGGAACCAAGCGTCTTGCAGGTGCCGCAGTAATGCAAACGTCGGTCGGTCCGTGACGGATCGTTCAGTGTGCAGGTACGTACTTTCATTAGCCCGAACATAAATCTGCCTCAAAGGTTTTTTTATTGTCCTCAACTATTCTCAAGTAACTGAATTTCAGCTTACCGTTGCAATCCGTACTTCCATCATCTTCAACATTGCCGGCACCTCCATGAGCCAAGAATTATTCTTGATTGATGTCTATGATGAGATTCCCATACCCGTCCACCTGGGCCTGGGCAAAGGGCGGAATGACAATGGTGGAGGAATATTCGACCACGATGGCCGGGCCGAGCAGCCGGTTCCCGGTCAGCAACCGGTCACGGTTATAGATGGTGGTGGGGAAGGGTTGATGTGAGAAGTAAACGTCTCTTTGCCCCAAGACGGCGTTATCGGATGGGGTGGCGGACACAAACGGCGAAGCCTCAAATGTAGGTTTTTCGGGCATTCCCCGAACCCGCAACCGGAGATTGACCACGCTGACCGCCTTATCTTTATTTCGGTACCCATATTTTTTTTCGTGCAGGGCGTGAAAACCGGCCACATAATCTTCGTCAAACGGGACAATAATTTCGTATGATTGCCCTTCATACCGCATATCCAGGTACCGCTCCAAGATAATGTTTTGCCCGGCCGGCCCCTCAGCCGCTAATTCATTCCTACCCTTATCTTCAATAGGTCCGAACAGCCCGGCCAGTTGTGTAAAATTAGTGTCGGCTTGAGCCAACATGACCGTTAGTGAGTAGTCCTTGATCACATCGGCCATGAGCATCCCGATCGCCGACAGGATCCCAGGATTTTGGGGCACGATCACTCTGTGGATATTGAGCATCCGGGCCAGGTCCGCGGCATGGAGTCCCCCTGCCCCGCCAAAAGTGAATAGGGCGAATTCCCTGGGATCATAGCCCCGCTCCACCGAGATGACCCGAATGGCTTTTTCCATGGCCGTATTCGCCACCGCCAGGATCCCCTCGGCCAGTTCGATGCTTGTCAGCCCCATATCTCCGGCCATCCGGTCAAAATATGGCTCCAACAGGTCCGGGTGCAAGGCCATCGTCCCGCCCAGGAAATGATTAGGAATGAGGCGGCCCAGGTAAAGATCGGCATCGGTCACGGTGATCCGGTCGCCCCGGCCGTAACAGATGGGACCGGGATCAGCCCCGGCGCTGACCGGACCGACTCTTAATGACCCGCCCTGGTCGAGGCGGGCAATGGACCCGCCGCCGGCCCCCACGGTGTGGATGTCAATCATGGGCACCTTGACCGGATACCCGGCTATCTGCGACTCCAGGGTGAAAGACAGCTTCCCGTCCATCAGCGAGACATCGGTGGATGTGCCCCCCATATCAAAGGAGATGATCCGGTCAAACCCGGCCAACCGGCCAATCTCATAAGCCCCGACCGCCCCGCCCGCCGGCCCCGACAGGATGGTTCGGACTGATTCCTTCATGGACGTCTCGGCGGAAATACTGCCCCCGTTGGATTGCATCACCCGCAGATGGTCGCCCGGCTCCAAAGAATCCCGGAGATAAGAAATATAACCTTGCATTCGGGGTGACACATAGGCGTTGACGACCGTGGTCGAGGTCCGCTCAAACTCTCTGAATTCTGAAATAATTTCGTGGGATAAGGAAACCGGAAGGTTTAGCCGGGCCAAGGCTCGACCCATTTCCCGCTCATGGGTGGGATTAAGGAAGGAAAAAAGCAAGCAGACCGCCACGGATTCCACCTCAGCCAGGCTGACCCGGTCGATTACCTCGGCCAGGTCGTCCGGCTCCAGCGCCTGGATCACCTCACCGGAAGAAGTTGTCCGCTCAATGACCCCGAAACGCAATTCCGCCGGGACGATCTGAGGTTCCCGCCGAAAGGCCAGGTCGTACAACCGGGATCTGTTTTGCCGGCCGATCTCGATGACATCCTCAAAACCTCTGGTGGTAATCAGGGCCGTCCTGACCCCTTTCCGCTCCAGGATGGCATTGGTGGCCACGGTGGAGCCATGGACGATACTCTTCGCCGCCCCGGCGGCCGTGTGGTTCAAACCGGTCAGGACCGCTTCAGCCGGATTTGACGGAGTGGATAATAATTTATACACGCCCCATTGATCACCGTCTCGATAGACGAAGTCCGTAAAGGTGCCGCCCGTGTCGACTCCGATGATGATCATCCTGCGCCCCAAATATAACGCGGCTCGTTGCTTGTAACATGTTACTGGTTACATGTTACATGTTGCTTGTTGCCGGTTGCTCGTTGCTGGGTGTTGGTTGTTGTGCGTTTTCAAGGGGTACCGGAAATGCGGGCAAGGTAGAAATTCAGTTCAGAGACGGTGTCAACCACCGTCCGTCCGGTCCCGTTCACCGATCACAGAGCGCCGATAAGCCTGGCAATGACCAGCCGTTGCACTTCCGAGGTCCCTTCGCCGATCTCCAGCAATTTTTGGTCCCGGTAAAACCGCTCGGCGTCATATTCCTTCATCAATCCATACCCCCCGTGGAGCTGGACGGAGTGATTGGCGCACATGTGCATGACCTCGGAACAATACAATTTGGCCATCGCCGCCTCTTTAGAAAAAGGCTTCTTCTGATCATGCAACCAGCAGGCTTTGTACAGAATAAGCCGGGCTGTTTCAATGGCCATGGCCATGTCGGCCAGTTTAAAGGCATTGATCTGAAAGGTGGAAATGGGTTTGCCGAACTGGACCCGTTCCTTTGAATACTTCAGCCCCACTTCATAAGCCCCCTGAGCCCCGCCCAAACCCATGGCTCCAATGGACAACCGCCCCTTGTCCAAGGTCTCCAGCATCTGGTGGAACCCGTGCCCCATTTTTCCCAGAATGTTTTCCTTAGGAACGCGGCAGTCGTCGAAATATAGTTCCGAGGTGTTCGACGCCCGCCACATCAGCTTGCCATGCATCGGCTTGGCCAGGAAACCCGGCGTTCCGTTTTCGACCAAAATGCAGGACAATTCCTTTTTCCCATCCCCGCGGACTCCGGTCCTGGCCAATACGGTCACGCCCAGGGACATGTCGGTGGAGGCATTGGTAATAAAAATTTTGCTGCCGTTAATGACAAATTCGTTGCCATCCAAAATCGCGGTGGTCTGGGTGTTGCCGGCATCAGATCCGGCATTCGGCTCGGTCAACCCAAACCCCCACAGAGCCTCGCCACTGCACAGTTTGGGCAAATACTTCTTTTTTTGTTCCGGGCTGCCGTAATAATAGAGAGGACCTATGCCCAGGGAGTTGCCCGCCGCGACCGTGGCCGCATGTGATCCATCCACCCTGGCCAGCTCTTCCACCGCAATGATGTATGAGATGTAGTCTAACCCCAACCCGCCGTATTCCTCAGAGACAATCATTCCAAAGAGACCCAGCTCACCCATGCTGCGGGTAAGTTCGGATGAGAATTCCTCTCGTTCATCAAGCTCCCGGGCCCTGGGTTTGATTTCCTTTTCGGCAAAATCACGAACTGATTTCCGGAGGATATCCTGTTCCATGGTCAAAGAAAAGTCCATTTACATCTCCTTTGCTGGGGTTGGACTGGGTCGCTAAATCGGACGTGTGGGGCTTGAAACCTCCAGCCTAATCGATAGAAAACCAGACGCCTGATTCCATGATGTGGGGAAAGGCTTAAGACGGAGGCTCCGCAGAATTTCGTTAGAGAACCCGCGACATTTTATGTACTAAGATGTCGGGGTAAATCGCCGGCGCAAGTTGCTTAAAACGCTCATGTCTCTAAGAGAGTCTCTTTTTATAAGTAAAATTCATGACATTGTCAATCAAAAACAGGGTGGTGGCGGCGGGGATCTGATGTCGTTATTTGGTGCGGCCGGTCAGTTTGCGGAATTTTAGGAAAAGATGAACTTCGGCCTCGGGCAACTGCAAGCGCCGGGCGATCTCGGACTCGTCAAGCCCCTGTTCAGCCAGAGGGATGATCGTGGCATAGATATCATCGGACCGGGTCGAATCAGGGCGAGAGCCATTGGCGGGGGCATTTTCCGGAAGGCGGGGGCCTGACCGGGCTGGAGTCGTTTGACTGGCCGGATCTATTTTCGCTCTTTGGAGCAATTCCGTTAACGCGGCTTCTTTTTCCGCCAGTCGCGCCAACAGGTCTTTGATCTCTTCCGTTCGTTTGGTCAGGCCGGCCACAAAGCCCTGGGAGACCATCCCGGATTGTTTGATTAATTTGGCCAAAGCCAAAATGTCGGCCTGGATTTTGGCGGTAGCCTGGGGCCTGATTTTAATCAAAAAATACAGCAACAAACCGAAAATAAGACAATCAACCGTGATTTGAAACAGGGCAAAGATTTCGAGATCGAATGGAGGCAGGAATGATGGCACGTTAGTTACACCACGACATTGAGCACCTGGCCCCGGCCGTCTTCGGCCACAAATGGCGAGCTGGTTTTTCGGGAGTCCCATTTAACCCGGCGAGGCAGGTAAGGACGTTTACGTGATTTTTCTTCTTCTCTGATTTCACTGCGTTCCGTTTCGGTGGTCTCTTGCGTCTGAATCTGTTTTAACCGTGTTTCGGCCTGATCCGTCCTGACCGCGGCAAAGGCAGAGGCATTCTCGTTCTGTTGAGCGGATTGATTGATCCTCCCTACCTCTGGAGATTGCTGGATAATCTGCTGAATATCCACAGGTCGAATCATGACCCTACCTCTATG
>JADFYN010000099.1:0-417 GCA_015233055.1 Deltaproteobacteria bacterium | reverse complement strand
GAGAATAAGTCAATAAAAAAGGTGTCCTGCCGAACCTATTCGGCCTTCGGCCCCAAAGGCGCATCAACCTGGGCCGGCAATGACAAAAACATAGCCGGACGCGGCCATGGCCGGCCACTCTGATTATTTCCAAAATTTTTTTCCCGGTCCGGCTTAACTTGCCGGTCGAGACGGGCCGGATAGGTTCGAATACCCTCTTGTCGGGAGGTCTTCCTACATTTTTGTATTGTGGGTTATCCCTTTCTAACAAATTTGTATCTTACCATCTAGCTAAAAGGTCAGCAAGTTAAAGGCATATTCGGAAAAATCACCGGGACGACTTGCCGTTTCATTTTTTTTTCAAATTCGGCCCCATCATTGCTACATAGAGTCATTAAGAAACGACAAGCCACAAAAGCGTTCCCAGGCCAGTGGAGG
>JADFYN010000098.1 GCA_015233055.1 Deltaproteobacteria bacterium | reverse complement strand
TAATATTTTGGCATCGTTAATTGGATACACTTTCTACCAGGGTAAACCAAGAATGCGAGGGGTCGATCTTGAATCGTCACCTGTCAACCCATGTTTCCAAATTGCTTAGTAAACTCGTCGAACTCAGGTTATCATAATTACAGATGCTAACAGGCTTTTTCAATTTATTCAAAATTATTTTAAGGAGGCTGTTAGGATGGTGGGGCTTAAGACGAAAAATTTATGGAAACTGGCCTATTACTTTTTGTGGATTTTGGTTCTGTTTGCCTTTTCGATAGAAATGGCTCAGGCCCAAAGTCAAGTCTCAACCGAGCCTGGTCGAAGAAATCCCAGATATGTCTTTCTCTTTATCGGCGATGGCATGGGCATGAATCAACGCTATTCCGCCGAGGCCTACCTTGGGGCCATAAAGAATCCCTCCAACCCCAATCTAGTCAAACTGGTCAGCTCCGGCTTTCCGGTTTTCGGTATGTGCACCACCTATGATTTAACGTCCATTTGCCCGGATTCGGCCTCGACCGGTACGGCTATTGCCAGCGGCCATAAGACGACATCCGGCACTCTGGCCATGGACCCGTCTGGTAAGATTCCATACAAAAGCATCGCCACCATGGCTAAAGAAAAGGGCATGAAGGTCGGCATCGTGACCAGCGTCTCCATTGACCACGCCACTCCCGGGGTGTTTTATGCCAATCAACCAAAGAGAAGTAATCATTATGAAATTGCCATCCAACTGGGCAAAAGCGGCTTTGATTACTTTGGCGGCGGCGGATTTTTGTCTCCCACCGGGCCGGACAAGGATAAACCCGATGCCTATGAAGCGGCCAAGAAGAATGGGTATGTCATCGTAAATAGTAAGAAAGATTTCCTGGCCTTAAAACCGACCGGGAAGAAGGTGTACGCCTATGAGGCGGCTCTGGATAGCCAAAAGGCTCTCTATTATGATATCGATCGCACCAGCGACATGATCTCCCTGGCTGAATTCACCAAAAAAGGAATAGAGTTATTGGATAATCCGAAAGGATTTTTTATGATGGTGGAAGGCGGTAAGATTGACTGGACCAATCACGCCAACGACGCCCGGACATCCATCAACGACACCATCGCCCTGGATAACGCCGTGAGAGAAGCCATCACCTTCTATAATCAACATCCTGACGACACCCTGATTATTGTCACGGCCGACCACGAAACCGGCGGTATGACCATTGGATGGGCCGGCACCAGATACGGTACTTTCTACCAGACGCTGGGCGGCCAGACCATGTCTTATGACGCCTTTAACACCACCTACGTGGCAGAATACCGCAAGAATGGCTGGAAAGTCACCGAGCAGCAGTTAATGGCCGACATCAAAAAAGCATTTGGTCTGGATGTAAGCCAACTTGACGCCTGGCAGGTCAAAATGATCCAGGACGCTTTAGCTGCCAGCAAGAAGACTGAAGCAAAGGCAATTCGTTCCCCAAACAAGGCCAAATTGGCCGCAAGCGATAAAGGAGCGGACAGTCGGAGGGACCCGATTGATCAAACTTACGTCCTTTACGGCGGATATGAGCCGTTGACCGTAACTCTCACCCATATTCTGAACAACAACGCCGGAATTGGCTGGACCTCCTACTCTCACACCGGCCTCCCCGTTCCAGTCTTGGCCAGGGGTTCGCAGTCGGATCAATTCAGCGGGTTCTATGATGACACCGACATCGCCAAAAAGCTGATCAACATCATGGGACTGTAAACTATTCCAGCAACCGCCTGTTTTATTTACATAGGGGCAGGGTCCGGCGTAAAGGCCGTCCTTGCCTCTTCTGTTTTCATTATAAGAGATGGAGAACTGATGCCAATTCAAAATGTAAATCAATTCCTTAAGAATCGCAACGCGGTCCTGGCATTATTCTTAACGGCAATCTGTTTCTTTCTCCTTTGGGTTCCCACCGGGTTTGAAGACAGACAGCCTGCCGGCTCTCAATACGCCAGGGCCCGGATTACGGCTTTAGATAATTCAAGACTCAAACAACACGTCCTGGTCAAGACGGGGTTCCAGGATCTGACGGTGGAAATACTGGATGGTCCATTTCAGGGCCGGACCGAGCGGGCAGTCAACTATTTGACCGGTAAATTGGAGATCGATGAGTTTTATCTGGCCGGCCAGACGATCCTGCTGGAATTCTCGGCCGACCAGGGCCGGATAACCACCTCACATCCGCGGGGCGTTTACCGGCTGGGGGTGGAGATGTGGCTATTCGGGCTATTCGGCGTGTTGGTGATTGTGTCAGGTGGATGGACTGGATTAAGAGCCCTTTTATCCTTCGTTTTCGCGGCTCTGATGATCTGGAAGGTGATGGTCCCTTGTTTTTTGAAGGGCTATGATCCGGTGTTGCTGGGGTTGGCCGTGGTGACCTGTCTCATTGGAGCCGTCAGCTTTCTGGTCGGGGGACTAAATCGAACCGGGCTGGTCACCTTTCTCGGCTCATTCATCGGACTTAATTTGACCTACCTGTTGTCGAAAATTTTTTATAAATTGTTTTGGGTCCACGGAGCTATCCGACCCTTTTCCGAGATGCTCCTCTACACGGGCTTTCCCCACCTCGACCTGGGGAAGATATTCCTGGCCGGGATTTTCACCGCGTCATCGGGGGCGATCATGGATGTGGCCATGGATATATCCGTGTCCATGCACGAGTTGAAGCTGAAGAACCCGGATGTTTCTTTGCGAGAGCACCTGGCCTCGGGCATGGCCGTAGGCCGGGCCGTCATCGGGACAATGACCACCACGCTGCTGTTAGCCTATTCCGGCGGATACGTGACCATGTTGATGGTGTTTATGGGGCAGGGGATTCCGCTCCGAAATATCTTTAACTTGAACCTGGTCTCAGCCGAAGTCCTGGACACGCTGGTGGGAAGTTTTGGAGTCGTCCTGGTGGCTCCCGTCACCGTTTTGATCGGGGGGCTGATGTTTCGGAGAGGGCGAAAGGAGGATGGCCGAGTTTCTTGAAAATGTCAAAATAATTTAACCGGGCTGAGGGGTGACTGTCACACTCTCGTTCTATACTTCATCCGTTCTTTGGGTGATCTGAACTGTTCAGGTTCAATCAAGAGAAATAATTGATCGTATCAATGAGAGGAGGCCCTATTGCTATACAAAGCGCGGATAGAGACTAAAGAACCAGGCCTGGCCACGGACAGCCGCCTTCCTTTGCGGCAATTCCTTTTGCCGACCAACAAAGGACCGCTGGGTCGGATCTTGTCGTTCGGCCGGTTAGGAAAAATCTGTCAAGAAATCTCCGCCATGGGAGGCGAATCCGACTTTCTGGAAAATGCGCTGGACGCATTTCACGTCAATTTTGACATCCCGGAAAAAGACCTGAGCCGAATTCCGGAAAAGGGCCCGGTCGTAGTCGTGGCCAACCACCCCTTCGGGGCGATAGAGGGGATCTTGCTCTACCGGTTGCTTCGGATGATCAGGCCGGATGTCAAAATAATGGCCAATCATATCCTACAGTTGATCCCTGAATTGAGAGACGTGTTGATCATGGTCGATCCTTATGGCACAAGCGGCTCCATAAGCTCTAATGTCAACCCTATCCGTAAGACCATTGGCTGGCTCAGGAGCGGTGGGGTAGTCGGTGTTTTCCCGGCCGGCGAAGTCGCCCATATTCAGTTGCGCAAATTTGAGGTTAGCGACCCGCCGTGGAACCCCAGGCTGGCCCCGATCATAAGAAGGACCCAGGCCGCGGTGTTACCGATCTATTTTTCCGGCAGGAATGGCTTTCTATTTCAATTGTTGGGTCTGATTCACCCTAAACTCCGGACGGCCATGTTGGCCAGGGAATTGTTAAATAAAACGAACAAGAACATAACCGTCAGAATCGGCCGGGTCATTCCTTTTGAGAAATTAAACAAAATCCAGAGCGATGGTCATCTGATAGGTTATTTGAGGACAAGAACATATATGCTCGGTTGCCGCCGGGATCAATATCCCAGTCCCTTTATGGCCGGACCGGTCGACCGGTTTGTCCGGATCCGGCCCAAGGTGGCCGAGGCGCAAAGGTCCAGCCTGCTTAAACAAGAAGTCCAGGATTTGCCGCCCGACCATTTGTTGGCGGATAGCCCCGGGCTGAGTGTGTATAAGGCGACGGCCTCCCAGATTCCTCATTTACTCCATGAGATCGGCCGGCTCAGGGAAATCACTTTTCGGCAGGCCAATGAAGGAAGCGGTAAGGCCATCGACCTGGACAGTTTTGACATCTATTACACCCATCTCTTCCTCTGGGACAAAGAAAATAGCCAGGTGGCAGGGGCATACCGGCTGGGGATGACGGATGAGATCGCCGCTCAGGTAGGCGTAAGCGGCCTTTACACCCATGATCTGTTTGAATATGACTGGCGATTGTTGGACCGGATCGGCCCTGCCCTGGAGCTCGGGAGATCCTTCATCCGGCTGGAATATCAAAAAAACTACCGTCCGTTGATGTTGCTGTGGAAAGGCATTGGCCGGATTGTGGCCGCTAATCCCAGGTATAAAATTTTGTTTGGGCCGGTCAGCATCTCCGGTGACTATCGGGCGGCCTCACATCAACTGATCGTTTCTTTTCTTAAAGCCAATAACTTGGAGACCGACCTGTCCAGACTGGTTAAGTCTCGGCATCCCATCCGGGCGAAAGCCACGAACAAGAGCCTGGTCCAAGAGGCTTTGCCCCTGATTCAAGATGTCCGGGATTTATCTGAGATAGTTTCAGATATCGAAGACGACGGGAAAGGCATCCCCATATTACTTAGGCATTATCTTAAGTTGGGGGGGAAGACTCTGGCCTACAGCTTTGACCCCGGCTTCAGCCGCGTGCTGGATGCGCTGATCATGGTTGACCTGACCCAAACCGATCCCAAAATTTTGGAAACGTATTTGGAAAAATCCGGGGCGACAACGTTTCTCCGCCACCATTACCTTGATCCCCAAACTCGTGTGGCCTAACCGGCCTTGGTTGCTTGTTGTTTGTTGCTGGTTACTTGTTGCTTGTTGCTTGTTGCCGGGTGCCGGTTGCCGAGATGCCGTTGATTTACGGGGCGGCGTCCGGCTACAAGCGATTTGGAGTTTTTCGAATCCGCTGCGATGGTACTAACTCTTTGTGCAGAAATATGATTCCATCAAAGGAATTAAACAGAAGAAGCTATGGAGCAGACAGCCGGCGTTAACGACTTTAGTCTATCGCCGTCTTCACCTTAAAGGTGGAATTGAACCTCTTCCCGATCTCTTTCATCTAAGTCCTCCTTGTTGTACTAATCAAGGCTGTATTCACACCTTATCAGGCTGTCCAGTGTTGGGGGAGCATTATCGACCCAACCACCGGGACGGAAATTCCTGCCTTAATCAATTGCGATTGACCCGATCGAAACTCATTTTCAGCTTGACAACTGAACCTTGACCGCATAAAAAACAAAATTGTAGGTTGATGTCCTTAACTTTATCCTCACCATTCGGGAGAAAGATGCATCTATTCTGCATCCATTATATCTTGATTTTCAAGGAGAATAAAATGGACAAAGAAGAGAAGAATACGACGGGTTTGACGAGAAGGCAAATGTTGACGGCTTCCGGATTAGCCTTGGGTGGGTTTCTTATTGACCAAGCAATTCCCGGAATAAACGAAGTTCGCGCAACTGGTAGCTGTAGCTGTCCCAGCGGACCAACCTGCAATTGGGATAATGCCCCGAGTTCGCAGATTTATACCTACTTTGACTCGCTGCCTCCTTTCCATCCATTCGATTCAAGCACAAAGACAAACATTGTACCCTTGGGAGAAAACGAAATGCGGATCACCTTCATGGGGTCTTCTATTCCTCCCACCTTGCGCCATAAGCAACAGATGATGAGTGTGTTTGTCGAAGTTGGCTGGGATAAGGATAAACAGATGCCGATCGACCAGTTCGTTTTCGACTGCGGATCGGGAGTGTGCACTAACTATAGTTCTATGAACGTCGGATTCGGGAGGATGAATAAGGTCTTTATTAACCATCTTCACGGGGATCACATGTCCGATCTCACTCATATCTACTGCTTCGGACCTTCCTCTGATCGTCAATTTCCGCTGTATGTCTGGGGGCCAAGCGCTTCGGGGGTGGAGAGTCCCAAAGGTTCCGGGAGATATTATGACGACGGGGTGAAAGCTTTCTGTACGAATCTGCGCCGGGCTTGCCGGTGGCACACGGAGAGTTTCAGCTTTCAATCCACCAGCTATTCCGGTTATCAGGTTCCAACAAAGAAAAGTTGGGGATTGCCGTGCGACCCTGTTCCCGTTGAAGATGATGCGCCTAATGATGGATATGCTCTGGTTCCGATTGAGCTGAACTGGAGGAAATATGGAAATGATGAAGGAGATAACGTCGCTTATAACAATCCGACCACCGGAGTAAAGATCACTCACTTCCCGGTTATTCATGCCCGGCAAGGCTCCATCGGCTACAAACTGGAGTGGAGAGGACTTTCGATGATCTACACCAGCGATACCAAGCCTGAGTATAACAGCATTATCCAGGCGTCCAATAAGGGCAAGGGTGTGGATGTGTTAATTCACGAGATGATAGTCCCGGCTCAGGTGTGGGCCATGAAACTTGCGCATCAATCCACACTTCCAGATCCAAACAGCCCCAGCGTCCAGTGGGCAACAATGGTTCAAAACAGCTCCCACAGTCCGCAAGGGGCGTTCGGTTATCTTCTGAGCCAAATCAAACCTCGACCGCGTCTTACCGTGGCCACGCATTTTCCGGTAGCCGATGATACGGTGGCATGTGCTCTAAAGAGCGTAAACGATCACTGCCCCGATGTTAAAATGGGTAAGGATCTGATTTGGAGCTTCGACCTGATGACTATAACGGTCTCCAAAGACAAAATTACCCCAATGCAAGGAGTGGTGTCGGATTTCAGCTTCTCTCCAACGGTAAATTTACCTTCTGGTACACCGAATGTGCCGAAGTACCACGATGAAACCGGCGCCGGCGACCCCTATGCCCAGATCTGCACGGATACGGCAGTCCCGGCTTGCGGAGATAATAATGCGTGCAATTACCGGACAGATGGGTATTAATCCGTAATTATAATGAGTAAACCCCCCGCTCTGCCGGCAATGCTGTTGAATTAAGGTGCGGCTTGGAGTGGAATCCACCTCATTGTCTGAACTGTGATTATTTTGATCGATAATGATGTTTGTGGAAGTTCATCAACAGTGGTAGGGGCGAGGCATGCCTCGCCCTACGGATGGGTTTTCCCTCCCACCCGTCAGTCCTGTGCCGCGAATAACAGTTCGCCGGTAACCTCACCGGCAAGCCTTTTACGTGGAAATCTCCCCGACAGCCGAAGTCTTTCCGGATGTTTCAGGCTGATCCGCCGCCGCCATGATTTTTTGTACGGGTATGCCCCTGTAGATAAGCTCCACCATCCGGGTCATGGCCGGATGGACGGAATTATAGAATTTTTTAAATCCTTCGCAGAGATAGTTTAGTCCAGATTCTCCATCGGGAGATGTGGCGAAGCGCTGTTTGGGGCATCCGCCGCGGCAGGCAAAAAGGCAATCGCATCCGCGGCAATATCCGGGCAAGGCGGTTTCTTTTGATGCGCCAAAGGCGATCTGCTCTTTTGACTGGACCATATCTCTTAACCCGCCCTCAAGGATATTTCCCAGGCGAAAAGCCGGGTACATGAAATGGTCGCAGGAAAAAATATCGCCGTTGTGCTCCAATATAAGGTTCCGCCCGCAGCGGGGAGAGAGATAGCATACACCAGGCGCCACCCCGGCCCAGGCGGCCAGAGTCCATTCGAAATTCATGACAAAGATATGGCCGACGTCTTTTTTTATCCATTCGTTGAAGACCTGGATGAGGAATTCCCCATATTGGGTCGGCTCGACACTCCAGGGTGTCACGTAGGTCGACTTCTCTTCGTCGGTGAGCGACGGCGGCGCAGCCATAGACATGCCCAATTGTTCCGCTCCGGAATCGGTCTCCCTTTCAACAACCGGGATAAACTGGATAAACCGCACCCCGTGTTCCTTGAAAAAACGGTATACTTCAAGAGGATGCGTTGCGCTTTGGCTGTTCACGGTGGCCAGAACGTTTACTTCCACCCCATATCTTTGCATCATCCGCAGCTTATCTAAAACCTTGGTGCAGGTTGGCCTTCCCTCCTTATCCACACGAAAGGCATCGTGCACTACCTCGGGACCATCCAGGCTCAATCCCACCAGGAAATTGTTCCTGGACAGAAAAGCACACCAGGCCTCGTCGAGCAGGGTTCCATTTGTCTGAAGCGTGTTGGAAATCTGTTTTCCCTGGCTGTATTTCTTTTGAAGATCCAGGGCCCGCTGGAAAAAATCAACTCCCAGCATGGTCGGTTCACCACCCTGCCAGTCGAATACGACGGCTGGTCCAGGCTGGGATTCGATATACTCTTTGGTGTAGGTCTCAAGAACTTCATCAGACATGCGGAAGGATTTATTTTCAGGAAAAAATGCCTTTTTTTCACGGTAAAAACAATAGCCGCAACGGAGATTGCAGGACGGACCGGCGGGCTTGGCCATAAGGTGAAAGCCCTGGGCCAGAGGACCATCGTGACTCGAGGTTTTCTGATCGGTTTTCTGGTTATCGGCCATATCGCGGATTAATTACCTCTTTGGGGGCAATTCAAGGTCATTGATTTATGGGTGCAGCGCGTATTGTAACCACATACCCAGGGTCAGCGAAGCGCCACCCTGGGTAATGCGAACACCAAGCCTGGCATCTTAACCCAATGACATTCAAACGCAATTAGCTGGACCGGCTGAGTATGGAAGCTTCCTGTTTGGCCAGCTCCACTTTCAACTGGCTGTTTTTCAATTTCAGGTCATTTGTTGTCAAGCCGGGCACGGTCACGTCGGCCCGCACCTCCCCGGTCTTGAAATCAACCAGATTTGTTTGCTCTATAGGATCCGTTTTCAGGCAATATAGTTCCCATTCATCCGGCTCAACCGCTTTGGGGTCCACATATCGGGCGATCTTCCAGTCTCCGGTGCACAGGGCCCTGACGTTGTTGGGCTGTCTAACCGAACCTGGGACCAGGGGATATCCCTTTTTGATCGTCGCGTTGACGTTGGCCTGAAATATTTTGTATTGTTGAATTGTTTGATCAGAAGGATTGGGGCCGGTTTCCGTGATCGTATCATTGGTCATAAAGAGAACGCCGGTCCGCGGCGCTCCGTCAGGCCCGACGATGTCCCCATTGCTTTCACCCTTGATATGAGACGACAGGTCGGCTCCCACAAATGCTTTGACCACGGCTTTGCCATAGATGGTTTCCATTATGCCCCGCACCTGGGCCAGATCATATCCGGCCAGGGCCAACAACGTCGGGGCCAGATCAATTGAGCTGGTGGGTTGCAGGATTTCCCTCATTTGCAATTTGTTTTGGTTGACCAGGGGGGAGGAAACAACCATCGGCACTCGGATCACTTCTTGATAAGCGTTATGCCACTTCTGAATCATGCCGCCATGCGCTCCCGCCACTTCGCCGTGATCAGCCAGGAAAACGACGATGGTATTTTCGGTCAGGCCGTTGTCATCCAGGGCCTGCAACACCCGGTGCATCTGCAAGTCCTCAAGATAATGGCAATAGGCATAGAACTCGTTATAGGCCAGGGACCAGGCCGCGGTATAGTCTCCCTGGAGTTGGAATGGTAAAGGTGAGGGAAGCAGGTTGGACTCGACAATTGACTTCATCATAAGTCCATATTTGAGGGAGTACTCCTTCTGGCACTGGGGCTTTGTGTCCAGAGACTCGCTGAATGTCCGCGGCAGAGTGAAGTTGTCTTGAGGGAAACCGCCTGGGTTCAGGTCTACCGAAAGTCCGGCCGGATTGGGGAGGCTTTTGTCGCCCTTGACGGGATTTGGCGGCGGGGGGGGATAATTCTCCCAAGGTACAACGCCCTGGTTTTGGGGCAGTTGCCAGTTAATCGGCCAGGAGCTGCAGTCATGGGGATCCACCAGCGAAGAGACGGCCAGCCAGGGAACACCGGAGTTGTCTTTTCCTTTGCCGGCCAGAAAGTTCACGACGTTGTCAGCGAATCCGACATCGCGATACGCTCCCAGATTGTAAGAGGTTCCGCCATGAGGCTCGGGGTATGATTTTTCCCAATCTGAAAAGCCCCAGGGCTCAAGATAATCAGGATCCTTGGCGTCGGATACGTGCCATTTTCCAAAATAATGAGTGGTATAACCGACGGCCCGAAACCAATCGCCAATTGTCGGTGTGCCATTGGGGTCAAGCCATGGTATCTCGCCGGCTGATTTAAAAGCCCCATCCGTTTGGTCAACGCCGGTTACATTTGAATATTGACCGGTCATGATGCAAGTCCGGCTTGGTACGCAGGCGGAAGAGGCGGTATGGTGTTGTCTTAAGACCACGGCGTTTTGCCGCAACCGCAAGAGACCGGGAAAAAACCGGGCGTATGAATTATCAGGAGAAAGAGGCTCAAAACCAACGATCTCTCTTAATCCTTGGGCCATACCCTCATTGGGTCCATATCCTTGCGGTGGAGTCCGCATTTGATCCACCATCATCAATAATATGTTCGGACTTATTGGATTAGGCTTAGAGGAATCGGAAGAACATGAGGCGAGTGTGCCAAGAGCTCCGGTGAGCGCCGCGGCGGCCAGAATTTTGGGTGGCGTGCTGAGAAATTCTCTGCGTGTCATCTTTTTCATAATAGTCGATTCCTTTTCGTTAAGTTGTTGCGTCAAAATATCTTAACGTGGGGCCTACTACAGTTTCATGTTC
>JADFYN010000097.1 GCA_015233055.1 Deltaproteobacteria bacterium | reverse complement strand
GAGCCTCCAGCAGACGCAGGGCGGCCAGCAACTCCCTGGTCTGGAATACCCGGTCGCCCGGCACACCCAGGGGCCGGCCCAGTTCAAAGGGAACCCACAGGGCCCGCGGCGGCTGGATCTTTTCCGTGTGCATTCGGATAAGGCTGATCTGAGTGGTGGGGACGCCTTCGGACTCAAGGTAATGAGCCAGCCCGCCCACGGCGCGCGTGCAAAAAGGTCAGACCGGCACCAGGAGCACGGCGTTTACCTGATCTTTCAGGAGCAGCCGCGCCACCTCCCCGGCCTGGCCGGACATCTGCCGCGGATCGGTCGCACCCATGAAACTGTAATGGAAATCAGCCACGCCGGCGATAAGCCCCTGGTCGGCCAGTTCCCGAAGCCGCTCCAATGGAAAGATCAAATTGAAATCTTGGATAAAACCGGTCCGGTCGAAGTTGGTTGAAACATGGCTCATGACCAGATCTTGCGGGGCAATATCTCCGGGAATGACGCGATAATCAGGAGTCAGGCCGGTGTGAGGCCGATCTTGGCGATGGTGCAGACCGGCGGTGGAGATCAAGGCCACCCGGCGTTGACTTAGGGGCGGGCCGGCCACCCAGGGCTGGGTGCCATAGGTCGGGCAGTCCAGGTTGGCGATGTGGGCCGCTTGTTCTTTCGGCATATCTTCCAACCGGGCCATGCTCTTTCCTTTCGGGATGGGAATTAGTTGAATTCGACAATCTCGAAACGCTGTAAGATAGTCCGGAGGGCCTGAAGAATTTGCTGCAAAATGGCTATGGCCAGGGCTTTGTCATACATAAATGGCCTCTTTATCTATTCTGCCCTTGAGAAATCCATTCATATTGTTCCGATATCTTACAATGTCTACCGGACGGCGGAGCTGCTCTTCCAGATCCTGTTTGATGCCGATGAGCTTAAACAAATCCGGTTCCGTCAGTTCTACGACAACATCGATATCGCTTTCTTCCTTCATGTCGTCTCGGGCTGCAGAGCCAAAAACGCCGATTCTGATGATGTTATATTTTTTCGGATTAATCTCCTTGAACTTTCGCAAGGCAAGGATGATTTCATCGCGTTTCGTGATCTTCTCCGTCGAAGCTTCGTCCGGCATCACGTCTCCCTTTTCATTCTGTTAATCCTGTAGAAGAAGCTTCTTTTGTTCAGGTCCCGGCTGTTTGCCCCCGCTCGCCGGTTTGGTGATTTCAGGCCAACTTTGTACCTTAATCTGCGTAAATCTGAGTAATCTGCGGATTACATGCCCTTTGACACTAATCGGTTATCTAACTCATCGAGCCGGGTTTCGGTTAATCACCTTCATCGCCTGCCGGCAGATGTGTTCGACGGTAAACCCATATTCGGCCATAACCACATCGCCCGGGGCGGATGCGCCAAAGCGGTCAACGCCCACAACTTCCATCCCCGGCCCCACATACGGTTTCCAGCCCAGCGAGACACCGGCTTCCACGGCCAGGATAGGGATTCCCTCGGGAAATATCTGCTCGCTGTACCCGGTCGGCTGAGCCTGAAACAGGTTCCAGCAAGGCAGGCTGACCACCCTGGCCGACACGCCTTGATCGCGCAGGCTGACTCGGGCGGCCAAGGCCGGATGAACTTCCGATCCGGTGGCGACCAGCACCAGGTCCGGCTTACGTCCATCGGGTCCGTCGGCCAGGATATAGCCGCCGGGGGGCAGTCCGTCCGGGATTTGAGGATAGGTCTCCAGATCCAGGACCGGTAATTTCTGTCTGGTTAAGGCCAGGGCCACCGGACCCTGGTGTTCAACGGCGACTTTCCATGCCGCCACGGTCTCGTTGGCGTCGGCCGGCCTGAGGACCAGAAGATGGGGGATGGCCCTGAGCCCGAGGAGTTGTTCCACCGGCTGGTGAGTCGGGCCGTCCTCGCCCAAGCCGATACTGTCGTGCGTAAACACGTAAATAACGTGGAGCCGACCGAGCGCGGCCAGCCGCATGGGCGGGCGCATATAATCGCTGAAAATCAGGAAGGTGGCCCCATAAGGAATAAAGCCGCCATGGAGGGCCAGGCCGTTTAGAATGCTGCCCATGGCATGTTCCCGGACCCCAAAATGGATGTTGCGTCCGGCCGGATTATCCGGCCCAAATTCGCCGGCCCCGTCGATCAAGGTTACGGTGCTGGGGGCCAGATCAGCGGACCCGCCCATAAGCTCCGGAACATGACGAGCGATGGCATTCAAGGCTTTTCCCGATGCCGTCCGGGTGGCCAACAGCCCTGAGTCGGCCGCGAATCTCGGTAAATCGATATCCCAGTTTTGAGGTAATCGGCCCTCCCCAAGCCGCTGGAATTCGGCCGCGGTATCCGGAAATTTGGCGGCATACTCCTGGAACAGTTCGGTCCAGGCCAGTTGTTGGGCTTGGCCCCGAGTCCCGACCCGGCGAAGATGCGTCAGGGCCTCGGCCGGGATATGGAACGCGGGTTCCTTCGGCCAGCCCAGGTTTTCCTTAGTTAAGCGCAGTTCCTCCTGACCCAATGGTTCCCCGTGCGCGGCCGGGGTATCCTGCTTGTTCGGGCTACCGTACCCCAGGTGCGTCAAGGCGGAAATAAAGGAAGGTCGATCCGTCACCCGACGGGCCTCTTGAATCGCCGCATCCAGAGCCGCCACATCATTTCCGTCGGCCACATCTTGAACATGCCAGCCCAGGGCGGCAAACCGGGCCGGCCGGTCTTCGCTGAAGGTAAGCCGGGTCGAGCCTTCTATGGTCATGTGATTATTGTCATAGACCACGATCAGTTTGCCCAGCCGCAAGTGTCCGGCCAAAGACGCGGCTTCGTAGGACACGCCCTCCATGAGATCGCCATCGCTGACCACGGCATAGGTGAAGTGGTCCACAATGTCATATCCGGGTCGATTGAATCGCGCCGCCAGGGACGCCTCGGCCGCGGCCATCCCCACCGCATTGGCTAATCCTTGGCCCAGGGGGCCGGTCGTGGCTTCCACCCCGGGAGTTTGGCGGTATTCGGGGTGGCCTGGGGTTCGGCTGGTCCATTGGCGAAATCGTTGCAGTTCCTCCAGGGGTAGATCAAACCCCGTCAGATGCAGCATGGCGTACAGGAGGGCACAGCCGTGCCCGGCGGACAAGATAAACCGGTCTCGGTCCGCCCAAGCCGGATCTTGGGGATTAATTTTGAGAAAGTGATCCCAAATAATGTAGAGGATGGTGGCCGCGCCCAGCGGCAGGCCGGGGTGACCGGACTTGGCCTTTTGAACCGCGTCCAATGATAAAAAGCGTAGGGTGTTGATACAAAGCTCGTCTAATTTCTGCTCGGACATGGGTTCTCCTGGTGCGGGTTGCGTGTTCCGGGTTGCGGGTTCCGGGTTATCGGGGGTTTCGATGAACAGTCATCGTGGTCCCTTTTCAAGAAATCTTAGAGCCTTCATGCTTTGTCATCGGCCGAGCCATAATCGGACGGCTCCAATAGGCTTGCCGCAGCCTGATCGATCAGCCAAAGCACGTGGCCGGACTGCGGGTTGATCAAGCCGGCCGGTAAATATTGATCTTCACCGCTGCGGCCCCAGAAAGAACGGACAACCTGAGGTTTGCTTGCCCCGGCGACCAGGAACATGATCTGGGCCGCGTTATTTAGCACCGGGAGAGTCAAGGTCAGCCGCCGGGCGTTCAAAACCGGGACATAATTGGCCGTAACCAGACGTTGCGTCTCTTTTAGACCGGCTGTTCCGGGAAACAAGGAGGCGATATGTCCATCGGCCCCCAGGCCCAGCAGGATAAGGTCAAAACGGGGATATCGGCCTATTTTCAGGCCAAAGAATTCTCTGAGCAGGTCTTCATATGCGGCGGCCGCGGTCTCCGGATTCTCGGCCTCACCCGGCATCCGGTGGATGTTTTCAGCCGGTATCGGCACCCGGGATAAAAGCAGTTCCCAGGCCATGGCATAAAGATTGTCGGGGTGATCCCGCGGGACGCACCGTTCATCCCCCCAGAACACGTGAACGGCCGGCCAGGGCACCCGGCCTCGCCAGGGATCTTCGGCCAACCTGGTGTACATCGCCCTGGGAGTCGAACCGCCGGAGAGACACACGCAGAAACGCCCATGTTCGGCCACCGCCTTTCCGGCAGCCTGGATGAACCGTTCCGCGGCTCTGTCAGCCAGTTCAATCGGGGTCGAATAAATCTTTATCTCATGAAGATCCTTGATCATCCGAGGGACCTCAATCGATGCCCGGCTTTGCCGCCGTTAAAACGGCATGGCCTCCGAACTCACGCCGGAGCGCGGCCAGAACTTTATCAGCGAATGAATCCGTATCGCGAGACCGAAACCGGGCAAAAAGAGACAGGGCGGTGACATAAGCCGGAACGCCGGATTCCATGGCCTGGTCGACCGCCCACCGGGCTTCACCGGAATCATCCACATATCCGCGAATCGCATCGAGCCCCGGATCTTGGGCGAAGGCCGACTCGGCCAGTTCCAGGAGCCAGGACCGAATGACGCTGCCCCGGTTCCAGAGATGAGATAACCGGCTATAATTCAGCGAGTCCCGGTAGGGAGACTTATCCAGGATGTCGAAACCTTCGGCATAAGCTTGCATCATACCATATTCTATGGCATTATGAACCATCTTGACAAAATGACCCGCCCCGGTGGGTCCACAATAAAGATATCCATCCGGCGGGGCGAGGGATTCAAAAACAGGCTCAAGCTCCTGGTAACTCTCCCGGCTGCCGCCGATCATTAAACAGTAACCTTCCTGCAGCCCCCAGATGCCGCCGCTCACTCCCACGTCCATGAAATTGATGGATTTGTCAGACAATAATGCTTTCCGGCGAATATCGTCTTTAAAATGAGTGTTGCCGCCGTCCACCACCGTGTCTCCAGCCGAAAGAATTCCGGCCAGTTGTTCCAAATGTTGGTCGACCGGCGCGCCGGCGGGGAGCATCAACCAGACCAGGCGCGGCGGGGCGAGCATAGCCGGAAGATCGGCCAGGGCATAGACGCCGGTTGCACCTGCCTTGACTATTTCATCGGTCTTCTCGGGAGTGCGGTTGTAGGCCGCCAGTTCATGGCCGCGCTGCAGAAGCCGTCTGGCCATGTTCATACCCATTCGTCCTAAACCCACCATGGCTAATTTCATTTCGCCCTTCCCTTACCTTGTCCCGTCCGGCCGCGGAGTACTCGATGACCCCAAACAGTCGCAACCGAGTGGACGCGATGTCGTGGTCATAGAATTATCGAAGTCAAATTATGGAAGTATTCGTCGTGCGGTTGACGGGTCGACTTCCTGATTCGGTTCATCGCCCGGAGTGGGCCGTGTCAGGGCCGGTAAGGCGACGACTCTGTTTCGGCCGGACTCCTTGGCCAGGTAGAGAGCCTGGTCGGCTTTTTTAAACATGACATCTCTTGACTCGACACCTTCCCCAGGGTAGCTGGTTACTCCAATACTTATGCTTATATGGAGAGAACCGGCATCGGATTCAATGAGTGTTTCGCAAATAGCCCGTCTCAACTTTTCGGCCACGGCCCTTCCCGATTCAATGTCAGTTTCAGGCAGAAGAGCCACAAACTCCTCACCCCCATAACGGGCAATAATATCAGAATCACGCAGTTTATCCTGCATCCTTCCGGCCACCTCTTTGAGGACCTGGTCACCCACGGCGTGGCCATGGGCGTCGTTAACCTGTTTGAAGAAATCAAGATCAGCCACGATCAGGGTCAGATGCGTCAAATAGCGTTTGGCCCGGGAGAATTCCACATGAAACCGCTCCACGAAATAGCGGTGATTATGCAGGCCGGTCAGAGAATCTAAAATTGACAATCGTTTCTGCATCTCCAACATCAAAAGGGTTTCGAGCATCATACTGGCATTATGCACCAGGATAGCCATGGGATCCAGGTTGTCCTCGGTCTTAATTTCCACGATCGCCACCCCCAGGACATTTTCTCTACCTTTGGCGGGAAAGATGATCCAGTTGGTCAGTTCATTAGGGCCCAGGACAAGAGCCCCGGGATGATCCATATACCCCAAAATTCTTTTCGATTTGATGGCTTGCCCGATCCTGGCCTCTTTTTTCCAGGGCAGCTTTAGACCCTCGATTCCCTTCGGCCCACCTTTTTCCGACACCCCGATCATCTCTTGGGAATCCTGACTCAAAAGGAATGCCGCGGCGCGGCCGGCTCCAAATTCCGTGACCAATAATTCCGTCACCAAATGCAAGACCTGAGTCGGATCATTTGCTTTAGCAAAATCCAGAGCTGCGTTATGGAGCGACACCATGAGCCCGTGCTGGGTCAGCAACAGTTCGGCCGTACTGCTCAATAATTTCTTTTGCTCCTCCAATTCCTTCCTTTGGGCTTCCGCCTCGTGATAAAGACGGCCGGCTGCAAAAATCAAACCGGCGAAATGGGCAATTGACTGAAGCAGATCGGCTTCATTAGGCCTGACTAAATCTATCACCAAAAAGCCCAAGACCGTTCGGCCGCTCTTAATTGGGAAAAGGACAGGCGATTGAAAAGGCACAAACACTTCTCTGACTGAGTTGAGATTCGCCGGCCACATCACGGTTTGTTCCTCAAAGACACAACGTAACACTTCGTGCTCTAACGGCAGTTCCCGACGCCGGCCGACACTAACACTGTTACCGTTTAAAGCAATTTCTACGGCTCGGGTGGTGCCTTCAATCAGCCAAAGAGCATTGGGCGTGTTCCCTTTTATCAGGGCAATTTTTTGAGAGAACAAAATAGCCAGGGATTCCGGATCAGATGAGATGTCGGTGCAAGAGTAAACGGTATGTTTCAACGTCACCAATTGTTCGTAAATTTCTTTGTAGGTGGCCAACTCAGTCAGGTTATCAGGCATATTGTCCGGTTCCTTAATCCTGTATTTTTCTATAACAACGTCTCATAATCTTCATCTTTGGTCATCAAGGCTGGAGCGTTTTAAGGATTTCCCTCGATATTCCATCCAAAGGCGTTACGATGTCGATACCTCCTTGGGCAATGGCGGATTTGGGCATACCGAATATGAGCGAGGTGGCTTCATCCTGGGCCATCGTGATGCCGCCCCGGTCTCTCACTTTTTTGATCCCCTTAGCCCCGTCCTCTCCCATCCCGGTCATGATCACGGCACAACAATTGGCGCCGCATATTTCAGCCATAGAGGAAAACAACACGTCGGCGGAAGGTCGATGGAGAGTGTCGGAGGGCTCCTTGTCCAAAAAAGCATAGAGATTCCCCCCTACCCGGATAACTTTCAGATGCTGGCCGGCCGGGGCCAGGAGTACGACGCCCGGGAGAATCGGCTCTCGACTGGCGGCGACCTTGACTTCCATCGGAGAAAGACCATTCAGTCTCTGAGCCAGGGCCTGGGAAAAACCCTCAACAATGTGCTGGACGATGACCATCCCGACAGGCAGAGAGGGAAGCCCCCCCAGAAGGACTTGCAGGGCGGCGGGCCCTCCCGTCGAGGCGGCCACTCCAATCAATTCTATCTTCCGCTTTCTTGGTATCGGGATCGGATCCGGCATTGGATTAACCGGCATCCCCTGGGAAAACTCCTCGGTTATTTTCCGGAATTTCTCCGAAGCGGCGTTGACTTTGGAGATATTATTTATTTTAGCCGCATAAACGGTCTTAACCTTCTCGATAAGTTCTTTTCCGATCAAACCGATATCCAGAGAGACCGGGCCGGAAGGTTTGGTGATATAGTCTACCGCCCCGAGCGAGAGAGCCTCAATTGTCTGTTGAGCTCCTTTGCGGGTAGCCGAACTGACCATGAGCACCGGGGTCGGCACTTCTTTCATGATCCGGGCGAGTGCGGCCAACCCGTCCATAACCGGCATGATTACGTCCAGAGTGATGACATCCGGCCGAAGTTCTTTGGTCATGTCTAGAGCCTCTTGACCATTGGCGGCTATCCCGACAACCTTGAGCGTCGAATCCTTTTCCAGGATAAGCGGAATATGGCGGCGCAAAAAGGCGGAGTCATCCACGACCAGCACTCTGATTTGAGATTGTTTGCTCAAGTCGATCCCTGTCCTTTCAAGGTTGATGGTCGTCCAAAGATACTATTTTCTTCTGGTATCGCTCAATATTTTTTGGATATCCAAAACAATCAGCATCCGATTATCTATTGGGGCAACCTCCTTGAAGTATTCTGCATCGATCTTGGCTACTCCCGGCGGCGGAGGCTGAAATACCTCGGGAGAAAGTCTAAACATTTCCCAAAGATGATCTACTGCTACCCCAACGAGCATGTTGTCGCCCTTCATGACGATGATTCGGCTTTCAGGACTCCAATCCTTTCGATGCAGCTTAAAGCAAATTCTCAGATCGATCACCGGCAAAATATTGCCCCGAAGATTGATCAAGCCCAGGATGAATTTCGGAACATGGGGAATAATTCTGATGGGGACCAGGCGCATGATCTCGGCAACCATGGCAATATCCACGCCGTACAATTCATTATCCAATTCAAAGGCCACGATCTTTCTAAGGTTGAGCAGCCGTTGACCATCATCGTAGTCATCTTCCCATTCGTCATCATGGATCTGGATATCATCGGTCATAGTCATCCACCTGTTCTTCCGGTAAAATAATGCAGGTCTCCTTTAGGGCCGGTTCCTTTCTTTCCCGCTCCCCTTTTTTCTCAACTTCAAGCCCAAGCAATTCCTTTTCATCAATGGCCAATATCTCATCTAAATTGAGAATGACCAGCAGGCGATCGTCAAGATAGGCCACGCCGTCAATGAACCGGGTCCTGACGCCTCCGATCATCTTGTCGGGAGGCTCAATGGCTCTAGTCGGCACCTTTAGAAGCTCCGAGGCCGAATCCACCAGCAGGCCGACCATCTTTTTCTGCATTCGGACAATGATGATACAGGCTTCATATGTCCTGGGGGCGGCAGGTAGTTGCAGCCGTTTTTTCAAATCCATCACGGGAACGATCCGGCCCCGGACTTTAATCACTCCCTCAAGGAAGTCGGGAGCCTCGATAACCGGAGATATCTGCCCGGCCATCAATATCTCCTTGACCCGACGGACATCCAAGGCATGTTCATGCCCGACTAATTTGAAGACCACCATTCTGACCGTATCCCCGGTATATTTATGGGCGGGTTTTGGGTCCGGCGGAGCGTCAGGGCGGAGTTCGGCCGGGAGTCCTTCCCCTGTTGAACCTGATAGTTCAGGATCTTCGGCGGCTGAATCCCCCATCGTGGTGAATCCGGCCGGGCTGTCAACCGGGGTTTTCTCTTCTAATATTTGGCCGTCCGGCCCCACCGCACCTGCCGGCTCTGTGACTGGTTGGGCTGCCTCCATAAAATTCTCCCCTCCCTATTTCTGCCGCTCCGACGCCGGCCCCCGGCTCACTTAGACTCGGAACCTCTCGGTGACTTCTTTTAGTTGCTCCGCCAAATTGGTCAGGTCCTGAGTCGCCTTGGCGGATTCCTGAGATGCCAACGCGGTTTGCCGGCTGACCCCGGAAATGGTCTGGAAGGCGTCGGCAATCTCCTCGGCGGTTTTGGCCTGTTGGACGGAGGTAGATGAGATCATTTGAATCATATCGGCAGTCGAGGTAATCCCTTCCACGATCTCTTCCAAGGTCTGGCCGGTCTCGTTAGCCATACTGGTGCTGGCTTCCATGATTCTGGCCGCTTCCCCGGTTTCTTTCTGGATTTCCTCAATACTTGTCGAGATTTCTCCGGTTGATTGCGAGGTCCGCTGGGCCAGTTTCCGAATCTCCTCGGCCACGACGTCAAAGCCTCGGCCGTGTTCCCCGGCCCGGGCCGCTTCGATTGCGGCATTCAGGGCCAGAATGTTGGTTTGAACGGCAATTTCTCCAATCAACTGGACCACCTTACCAATTTCTTGGGTCCTGACATGTAATTTCATGATCATATCATTGGTCTTGTTGATCCCGTCCACGGTCCTTTTCACTTTATGAAAACCATCTCTGGCCGTGTTGGAGGCGGCAACGGCGGCGTTGGAAGTATTCTGGGCGTTTCTGGATACTTCCTGGATGGATACGGACATTTCTTCCATAGCCGAGGATGTCTTGAGAATCTGGGCTGATTGGGCGTCGGCGCCCCGGCTCATCTGCTCTATGGCCGCCGCAATTTCCGCAGCCGAAGAGGATAACCTGGTCGTGCCGTCGGCTATCCGCTTCACAATGTCCCTCATTGACCTGGTTGTCTCTCTGAAGGCTGAGGCCAGTAGTCCGATTTCATCTCGACTTTCCACTTCCACGTGGACCGTCAAGTCCCCGTCCCCTACTCTTTTAGTGGAATCGACAAGTCGGGTTACCGACCTGGTAATCGTCCCCGTAATGACGACGGCCATGATCGCGCCCAAGAGCACCGCAATGAGCAACCCGACGATGACCGCGGTTTTGGCGTTGGAGAACTCAACCAACGACTGCTGGGTGGCGCCCACGGTGCGGTCCATCCCGGCCAGAGACGCTTCCTTGGCGATCTCAAGCAAGTCGTTGACCGTTTTTTCCCGCTCAGCCCGAATCTTTTTGAGAGCCAGCCAATGATCTTTGAATTCGATCATCGTTCTTTTATATTCCTGGAGTGATTTCAGGATCGTTTCGTGGCGCTTCTTGTTTATCTCCTGGTGGATCAAAACCTCCATTGCTTCCATTTTTTTGTCTATCTTCTCGAAATTTTTCAATGCCTCATCATGATACCGGATATCTTGCGAGTTCTGAAATTTAAGATCAAGAATGCGGACGCCGTCGCCCAATTTTATAGCTTCAGATATCATCACAATCTTGGTAAATCTTTCCCGGAGGCCGGCGACATTCAGTTGCCTCTGAAGCTCCCGGTCCATTGCTTCTTGCTGATACTTCAATAGTTCATTACAATTGTCCGCATAGGTAACGGCGCTGGCCTCAAATATTTTCCGGTCTTTGTCCAGGGTATGCCTTAAGCGGGGAGAAA
>JADFYN010000096.1:8631-10974 GCA_015233055.1 Deltaproteobacteria bacterium | reverse complement strand
GGCTCACAAGTCGGACAAACCGGGGAAGGCCCCGGACGGAATGGATTTGGTCCCGGTTTATGCTGATGATGAAGGCGACAAAGAGAGCCCGCCACCCGGTGGGTTTAAGATCAGCCCCCAAAGACAACAGCTCATCGGGGTGCAATTTGGGGAAGTTGTAGAAAGAAAATTAACCAAGACCATCCGCACGGTGGGACGACTGGCTTATGACGAAACTAAGATTCGGCGCATCCAGACGCGGGTCGATGGTTGGATAAGCCGGGTTTACGTCGATTTCACTGGGAAATTGGTTAAGAAAGGTCAACCTATGATCAGTTTCTATAGCCCGTCCTTAGTTGCCACAGGGCAGGAACTGCTCATTGCCAAGAAATCGAAAGATGCCCTGGCCGACAGCCCATATAAAGATATCGGGCAAAGCACCCAAACACTTTACGAGGCGGCCAAGAAACGGTTACGATTGTGGAATGTCTCCGAAGCCCAGATCCGGGAAATCGAAAAACGGGGAACTCCGTTGACCACGCTGACCCTCTACGCTCCCAGCGGAGGGTTTGTCCTGGCTCGTAATGCCTTTGAGGGGCAACGGATCGCTCCGGAAACGGAACTCTACACCCTGGCGGATTTATCGACCATTTGGCTCCTGGCCGAAGTGTATGAGTCTGAATTGCCGCTAATCCAAATCGGTCAAACAGGAACCATGACACTTCCTTCCTTTCCGGGCAAGGTCTTCACCGGCAAAGTGAATTACATCTATCCCGAAGTCGATAAGGTGGCTCGGACTATTAAAGTAAGACTTGAATTTCCTAACCCTGGGGTCCAGTTGAAACCGGACATGTATGCCAACGTGGTGTTTCGTATCGAATATGGTCGGCAGACGGTCGTGCCCGAGGATGCGGTGCTCGATTCCGGGACGGAGCAGTTTGTCTTTATGGCTCGAGACGGCGGCTATTTCGAACCACGTCAGGTCACCTTGGGACAAAAAATGGACAACTTCTACCAGGTCTTGGACGGCCTTAAACCTGGTGACCGGGTAGTCACTTCGGCCAACTTCCTGATCGACTCGGAAAGCAAATTGAAATCCGCGTTTACCGGGATGGCGGGAAAAGGACAGGCGGGCCATGGCGGTGACGCTCCTGCCGAGGGCAAAGAAAAAGATTCTCATGGCAAACCCCAAGACGTCTTACCCAGCCAAAATCGGCCTGAGCAAACTCCGGTCAAGCCGAAATCAACTGGTGAGACGCCATCAGCCGTTACCCATTCCCGCCATGAACCGGCCGGCCGGTCAACACTGGAAGAAAAACCAGCGACCCACGCCGGACATGATCAGCAGATACCGGCTGAGTTGCGGCCATCTTCGAGTCATCAACCCGACCAGATGGCGCCCATGCCCACGGCCTATCAGGAAAAGGCCCCAGACCATTCGGGGCATGGTCACACCAGTCATGAGTAACAAGTCAAGAGCCGCAAGCAACCAGCAACAAGCAACGAGCAACCAGCAACAAGGACGCGGGCCATGATCAACCGGATTATCGATAGTTGCGCCAACAATAAATTCATTGTCTTCCTCTTTGTCGGCGTGGCTGTCTTCTCTGGCTACTACGCCATAAAGAATATCCCGCTGGATGCCATCCCGGACCTCTCCGACACCCAGGTGATCATTTATTCCCGCTGGGACCGCAGCCCCGACATCATGGAGGATCAGGTCACCTACCCGATTATTACGGCCATGCTGGGCGTGCCTAAAGTGAAAGATATTCGTGGCTTCTCCGACTTTGGTTTTTCTTACGTCTATATCATTTTTGAAGACGGCACGGATATGTATTGGGCGCGGTCGCGGACCATTGAATACCTGAGTAACATTTTACCTCGGCTCCCTCAAGGGGCCCAGGTGGAAATGGCCCGTGATGTGACAGCCGTAGGTTGGGTGTATCAATACGCCCTGGTGGACAAAACCGGGAAACGCAATCTGGCCGACCTGCGATCCATCCAGGACTGGCAGTTGCGGTATGAGTTGCAGTCAATCCCTGGAGTGGCCGAAGTTGCCCCGCTGGGTGGGTTCGTCCGGCAGTATCAGGTCAATCTGGATCCCAATGCCCTGGTCTCTTACAAGATTCCTCTGGAAAAGGTGGTTGATGCGATCCGGGATGGCAACAACGACGTGGGTGGCAGGTTATTGGAAATTTCCGGCCGGGAATACATGATCCGGGGCCGGGGTTACATCAAGTCGACTGCCGATATTGGCAATATTGTGGTGGGCCGAAATGCCGAGACCGGGACGCCGATTTTAGTCAAGCAACTGGGTCAGGTGGTTTTGGGTCCGGACATCCGGCGCGGGGTGGCGGATCT
>JADFYN010000096.1:0-8621 GCA_015233055.1 Deltaproteobacteria bacterium | reverse complement strand
GAAGGAGAGACGGTCGGCGGGATCGTGATCATGCGAAACGGGGAAAACGCACTTAAAGTCATCGAACAGGTACGCAAACGACTCGACCAGATCAAACCGTCTTTACCTCCCGGCGTAACCATCGTGCCTACCTACGACCGGGCCGAACTGATCGAGCGGGCCATTGAGACATTGAAAGGCACGCTCATTGAAGAATTGACCATTGTCAGCCTGATCATTCTCATCTTCTTGTGGCACATCCCCAGCGCCATTGTACCCATCATCACCATTCCGATCACCGTGATTATCGCCTTCATCCCCATGTACGGGTTTAAGATTACGGCCAACATCATGTCCCTGGGCGGGATTGCCATTGCCATCGGGGCTATGGTGGACGCCTCTATCGTGGTCGTGGAGCAGACCCACAAAAAACTGGAACATTGGGAGGCGGATGGTCGGCCGGGGAATTTCAAAGACGTCGTTATTGGTGCGGTTAAGGAGGTCGGGGGGCCGAGCTTTTTTGCCCTGCTGGTTATCGCCGTTGCCTTTATGCCCGTGTTTACCCTGGAAGCACAAGAAGGCCGGCTGTTTAAGCCCTTGGCCTTTACCAAGAATTTCTCCATGATTATTGCGGCGGTGCTGGCCATTACCCTGGATCCGGCCATTCGGCTGTTGTTTACCCGGATGGACCGGTTTCATTTCCATCCCCGCTGGCTGGCCGGACTGACCAACGCCGTGCTGGTGGGTAAGATTCACAAGGAAGAAAATCACCCCATTAGCCGGCCGTTGATGAAAATATATCATCCCCTGGTCAATTTCGTGTTACGGCATCAGTGGTTGACCATTACCGCCGCAGTGCTTGTAGTAGCCTTTACGGTGCCTGTCTATTATCAGTTGGGATCGGAGTTTATGCCTCCATTAGACGAAGGGGCGCTGCTGTACATGCCCACCACCCTGCCTGGGATCTCGGTGACGGAAGCCCAAAAGCTGCTGCAGGTGCAGGATAAAATAATCAAGACCTTCCCCGAGGTGGAGCGAGTCTTCGGCAAAGCCGGGCGGGCCGAGACAGCCACGGATCCAGCCCCCTTCTCCATGATGGAAACAGTCATTATCCTTAAATCTCCGGCCCAATGGCCGAAAATCCCTCGCTGGTATTCCGACTGGGCCCCGGATTGGTTGCAGAATGTTTTGCGCCGGGCCTGGCCGGATCATAAAAGCACCCAGGAATTGATTTATGGCCCAGGGGGGTTGAATGAATCCATCCAAATTCCCGGTGTGGTCAACGCCTGGACAATGCCCGTCAAGGCCCGCATCGATATGTTGACGACAGGAGTACGGACGCCCGTTGGTATTAAGATTCTGGGGCCGGATTTAAACAAAATTCAAGAACTCGGCCGGCAAATCGAAACGGCTTTGAAAGATGTCCCAGGCACCACGAGTGTTTTTGCCGAGCGGACGGCTGGTGGGTATTTTATTGATTTCGTGTTGAAACGTGACGAAATGGCCCGTTATGGTCTGACCGTCAAGCAGGTGGAAATGGCCGTTACATCAGCCATAGGCGGCGAGAATATCACTACCACTGTGGAAGGACGCGAGCGTTATCCGGTTAATGTCCGTTATATGAGGGACTACCGCAGTTCCATCGATCGCTTAAACCGGACCCTGGTGGCGACCATGGACGGAACCCAGATTCCCATGGGCCAGATAGCCGATATCAAGCTGCTGTCGGGTCCGGGGATGATCCGGGATGAAAACGGCCGGTTAAGCGGCTATGTCTATGTGGACCTGGGCGATCGTGATGTGGGCGGTTATGTGGCCGAGGCCAAACAGGTGGTAAAAGAAAAAATACAACTTCCGGTTGGTTATACCCTGGTCTGGAGTGGGCAATATGAGTTTATGCAGCGGGTTTCGGAAAGACTTACGTTTGTCATCCCGATTACTCTGTTCATTATTTTTTTGCTCATCTACTTCAACACCGGTTCCGCGGCCAAGACATTGATTATCTTTTTGGCTGTCCCCTTTTCGGCCGTCGGCGCGATTTGGTTCCTCCACTTCTTGGGCTATAACATGAGCATCGCTGTCTGGGTAGGGTTGATTGCCCTGATGGGGGTGGATGCCGAGACCGGTGTCTTCATGCTGCTTTATCTCGACCTGGCCTATTATGCCATGCGGGATAAAGGATTAATGAATTCACGGGAGCACTTGCGCGAGGCGATTGTGGAAGGTGCGGTTAAAAGGCTCAGGCCGAAGTTTATGACCGTGGCGGTAATGTTCACGGGTCTGGTGCCCATCATGTGGTCGACCGGTACCGGATCGGATGTTATGAAACGTATTGCCGCGCCCATGGTCGGAGGCATTTTCACTTCGTTTATTATGGAGCTGCTGGTTTATCCGGCCATCTACGAAATATGGCGCTGGTACTTCTATGTGCGTAAGGAAAGCGGCGAGCCAGGGGAAGTTGACCCGCTGATAAGCACGGAATAGGTCACCGGGCACAAGTCCGTGGAGAGAATGATGCCCAAAAAGAATTGCTGGGAGTTCCAAAAATGTGGACGTCAACCTGGAGGTGACAAAGCCGAAGAGCTGGGGATTTGCCCGGCATCTATTGAGGAAGCAGCAGATGGTCTTAATGACGGCCACATGGGCGGCCGGTGTTGTTGGGTCATCGCCGGAACTTTATGTCACGGAGAACCCCAGGGCAGCTATGCGTCAAAACTTAGCACCTGTGTCTCATGTAAATTCTACCAACTGGTCCATCAGGAGGAAGCAGTCGCGTGTGAAACAGAGGCTTCTCCTCCTAAGAGAGCACACGAATAAAATTTTTTAAGAATACATAGAATCGAATGTGACATCGCCATAGACGACCTCAGTTCCCTTGACCCGCTTAACCCATATCACGCGGCTGTCGGGTCCGGAACAGCGTCCGGCAATGGGGACTCTTCTCCCGTTGGTTCATTTTTCCGGATCAAAATCACCGTCGATTATCTCGGTTAAGACCCCGCACATGCCTGACGGAGGCTGAATAAAAGCATAGCGACTGCCCATCAGCGACCGGGGCTTTTGATCAATGGTCTTGACCCCCTTGTCCTGCAATTCCTTCAACCCGGCCGTCACGTCGGCCACCTTATAGGAAACCAAGAAAACCCCCTCCCCCTGGCGCCGGATAAATTTGGCGACTTCACCGTCCGGGGTAGTGGATTCCATTAGTTCTAAAGCCACCTCGCCGATATAATACCTGGCCACCTTAATCTTTTCGTTCTCCGCGACATATTCCACGTTCAGTTCCAGGCCGAGGGTTTCTTCATATATCTTTTTGGCCTGGGCCAGGTTTCTAACCGCAATACAAATATGATCAATCTTTTCCGCCTTCATCTTGGCTCCTGTCTGATTTCTTAAGGCTGTTTTGTTTTTCCTCTAGAGCGGCGATGATCTTGTCCGGGGTAATGGGGAATTCCTTGAATCGAATCCCCGTGGCATTACATATGGCTCCCATGTAGGCTTGGGCCGCGGACATGGCAATGGACATCCCGGCTTCTTTGGCGCCATAGGGACCGACCGGATCAAGGCTCTGGACGATAATGTTCTTCACCCTGGGCATGTCCGCGGCTACCGGCACCAGGTAATCCAGTTGAGTCGGATTTAGCAAATGGCCGTGATGCCAACGGCAGCCTTCGGTGAGCATTCCACCTGTGCCGCCCATGGCCACGCTGGATTCAAACTGCACCTCCACCAACCTGGGGTTGAGGGCATAGCCACAATCCTGGGCGGCCGTAGCCGACAACGTGGTCACCACTCCCGTCTCCGGGTCCACCTCCACCTCTACCACCGTGGCCCCGAAAGAAAACGCCTGGGACAATTGACCGGACGGGTTGCTCACCCACTCCCGACGGTGATCTACCTCAGGTGCAAAGTGACCTCGACCCATGATTGGTTTATTCTGAATCAGGGCCAGGCGGACAACCTTGGCCAGGGGCAAGGAAATGTCGGGGCTTCCTTTGACATAAATTTTGTTATTTCTGGCCACTAGGTCAGCCGGATTGGCCTCCAACTTGTCAGCCGCGATTTCGAATAGTTGTTTTTTGGCATCAATTGCGGCCAGGCGGACCGCATTCCCCCCGGCAAAGGTGGAAACCATGGAATAAGAACCGGGATCATTTGGGGTTAGCTCCGTGTCCGCCGACAATAAACTGATCTCTTCCATGGGGAGGCCCAACTCTTCAGCCGCGATCTGGATGAGCATGGTGTCATTCCCCTGGCCATTGTCCACTACCCCGGAGACGATGGTCGCCCCTCCATCTTCATTAAATTTGATGAAAGCCTGAGACCCGCCTCTGATACCCAAGGGAAAACCAGTCTGGACGGAATTGATGCCCAGGCCGATGCCGCGATAAGGTGGTAATTTACCAAATTTTTCTTTGAAACCGGAAGACTCCGCCGCCTTCTCGATACATTCGACCATGCCGCAGGAACCGATAAAAGAGTTGGTCGGGGGGTATTCATTCGGACGACGACAATTTCGCAGCCTGATCTCCACCGGGTCCAGGCCCAACTCAGCCGCCACTGTATCGAGTTGTTCCTCCAGGCCACAGGCGAAGGCCCGGCCGTGGATCCGGATCATTCCCCGGATGGGTTTGTTGGTGTAGACCCGGTAGCCATTGAACCTGACGTTGGGGTGCCGATAAGCCTGCTCCATGCACAAAAAAGGGACCGATACGGCAATGGGGCCGGTACTGGTGTAGGCGCCCCCATCTAGATAGGACGTCACCTGCCTGGCCTGAACCACTCCATTTTTGTCCACCCCGATCTTATGAGTGGTTATCATGGCGTGGCCCATCCGGGTGGCGGTGCTGTTTTCTTCTCGGGTGTAAACGATCTTGACCGGCCGCCGGGTCTTGATGGACAGGAGAGAGGCGATAAAATCTGCCGGACATATCTCCGACCGGCCGCCGAAGGCGCCGCCAATGCAGACTTTCCGTACTTTTATCTTGCTTAACGGCATCCGCAGAGCATTGGCCAGGGGTTTGGACTTCATGTGCGGACCGGCATTGGGACACCAGACCTCCAGGTTCCCGGCCAGATCACAACTGGCGGTCACGGCGTACGGTTCAGCCATGAAATAGGAATCTTCTACGGCCCGGTAGGTATCTTCCCGGATTAAATGGGCCGAGGCAAAAGCGGCATCGACATCGCCGACATCAATGGACACGTGGATATGAACATTCCCGGGATATTCTTGATGGATGACGGGAGCCCCTTCAGCCATGGCGTCCAGAGGATCGAACACCGCGGGCAACAACTCGTATTCCACTTTAATCAAGTCCAGGGCTTCCAGGGCCGTATCTTCATCCACGGCGGCCACTCCCGCCACCTCATCACCCACATACCGGACTCTGTCAGTCTGGATCATCCGCTGGTCCCGGGTATAGGGAAAAACACCCCACTTCTCCCCAGGTGTATCCGCGCCGGTGACGATGGCCTTGACCCCTGGGAGACGCAAGGCGTTGGAGGTATCGATGGAGACAATCCTGGCATGGGGATGAGGGCTGCGCAAGACCTTCCCCACCAGCATTTTGGGTAAGTTCAAGTCAGCGGTGAACAAGGCCTCGCCGGTTACTTTGGGAATGGCATCCGGCCGAATAACGTTCTTACCAATATATGAATATTCAGGCATGATTGACCTCATCGCTCTTTTTCTTGAATCTCGTATTGTCCACACCAAAGACTTGAGCCGGTCCACCGAAACATAACGGCATCTTCCAATCGGTTTAACTATATCAGTTTATCCTGATTAGGACAACGACTTTTCATCCTTATCCGCTTTCGCCTTCAATGCGGTCAAAATCTTTTCGTTGGTGATGGGCAGATCCTTAATTCTGACGCCCACGGCATCGTAAATGGCATTGGCAATAGCCGGGGCGGAAGGGACGCATCCCGGTTCACCCACCCCTTTGGCCCCAAAAGGCCCTACAGAATCCACCGGCTCCACAATAATAGGTTTGACCGGGATATAATCCATAGCCGTAAGCATCTTGTAATCCAAGAAATTATCGTTCATTACCCGGCCATTCTTGACAATAAGCTGCTCCGACAAAGCATAACCGGTACCCATGACGGCCGCCCCATAAATCTGTCCTTCTAAGAGCATGGGGTTCAAGGCCCGACCCACATCGTGGGCTGCATAGTACTGGAGTATCTTCACCTGGCCGGTTTCCTGGTCTACCTCGACTTCCACTCCAGTGGCTCCATAGGCATAGCAGCAAGACAGATTACCTTTAAATTCCCGATCCAGCATTTCATTAGGGGGATCATAGAAATACTCGGCCATAATCATTCGACCTTGCCGGGAGTAATGGACTTTGCGCAGGAGCTTGTCCAGTTCCATCTGACGTTCGGGATTATCCGGATCAGAGGTGACGAAAATCATCCGGTTCTTGATGTCCAGCTCATTGGGCGCGGCCCCTAAATGGCGAGAGGCTAATTCTAAGATTTGCTGCTTAATCTTGGCGGCCGTGTTTATAGCCGCGTTGCAGGATACAAAGGCCTGGCGGCTGGCATGGGTGCCCACGTCCCACGGGCATATATCGGTATCACCTTTGATAACATTGACATCTTCGGTTCGGAGGCCCAGCACTTCGGCTGTTACCTGAGCCAGAACGGTTTCCGAGCCCTGGCCAATTTCTACCGCCCCGGTGATGACGCTGATTTTGCCAAAGTCATCGAGCTTCATGATCATACCGTGACCATCGGATTTGTAGACCCTGGCCCCGCCGCCGACGTGGATCAGGGAAGCTATGCCCACCCCTCGCCCCTGACCTCGACCCCGCGAATGTGTCCAGTCGAGACCGTCGGCCACTTTTTCCAGGCATTCCTTTAGTCCGCAGGTAGTTATTTTGAAATTTTGGGGAGTGATTTCTCCGGGCTGATTGACGTTGCGCATCCTAAAGTCCAGGGGATCGATGCCAGCCTGTTCGGCCAGTTGATCCAGGTTGCATTCCAAGGCAAAAGTGGCCTGGGGATTGCCGTATCCTCGCATGGCCTGGGAATAAATATTGTTGGTATAAACAGATTTGGCCGTGTAGCTGATGTTAGGCACGCGATAAAGGGAAGAAATGGGGACCATCATCACCGAGGGAGTGGTGGCCCCCCAGGAGGTGTAAGCGCCATTGTCAAGAAGCATGGCCACTTCGCGGAAGGTCAATTTCCCGTTTTTATCGCATCCCTGGGTGACATCAATGATGGCTGGCTGCCGGGGGGGTTGATACTGAAATTCTTCGGCCCTGGTGAACATGATTTTGACGGGTTTGCGGGTCTTGAAAGATAGTAAAATGGCAATATACTCATAAATATGGGTATCAAGTTTGCTGCCGAAACCACCACCGATGACCGTGTTGATAATCCGGGTATTCTTGCCCTTTAGCCCCATGGCCGCCAGGGCGCTGTTAAAATCATTTTGGGCCAAAAAGGGAATTTGAGTAATGCTGTACATGGTCAAATTATTATTGAGATCGAACTGGGCGATGCAGCCGCTCAGGCCCATACAGCAATGAGCGACCCAGGTAACCCGGTACTGGTCTGAAACCGTATAAACCGCCGCGGTCTTGCCTGTCTCCATATCGCCGCACTGGAGATTCCAGGGGAGCTTCAGGATGTTGCTCGTGGCCGGACGTCCTTTGGGGTCTAATTCATGTATTAAAGGGGCGCCGTCTTGCATGGCCTCTACAGGATCAAATACTCCGGGGAGTTCTTCATATTCCACTTCGATCAGATCCAGGGCCGCCTCGGCGATATCAGGGTCAATGGCGGCCACGGCAGCCACTTCGTCTTTCCAATTGCGGACTTTCCCTTTTTTCAACGGGGTGTTGTCTTTCATAAATCCGACGCGAATTTCGGGAATATTATATCCCGTCAAAACGGCCCGGACTCCAGGCAGGGATTCGGCCTTTGAAATATCTATATGTTTAATCCGGGCATGAGGGTATTTGCTATAAAGAATCTTGCCGTACAACATGCCCGGCAGCTTCAGGTCATTAATATAACTGGCCCGGCCAGTGACCTTTTCCCGGGCGTCTACCTTGGGAATCCGGCGGCCGACATTGGCAAATTCCGTCATGATCTTCCTTTCTCCAGGGCCACCCGCCCAGGCCGACATAATATACTCGGGCGGGATAGTCTGATTAGTCTCCGGTTGGTTCGGTGACGGCTTTGATGGCTTCAACGATTTGGATGTAACCGGTGCATCGGCAGAGATTCCCGGCGATCCCGGCCCGAAGTTGGTCTTCGGTGGGGTGAGGGTTCTCCATTAACAGAGCCTTGGCGGACATGACCATCCCTGGGGTGCAAAAACCGCATTGGACGGCTCCATGCTGAATAAAGGCTTCCTGGACCGGATCCAGATGACCATGTTCATCGGCCAGCCCTTCAACCGTGACCACATCGGCCGACTCGACTTCCAAGATAGGCATGAGGCAGGAATTGATGGACAATCCATTGACCAGGACGGTGCATGCCCCGCACTCCCCTACCCCACATCCTTCCTTGGTTCCGGTAAGCTCAAATTGCTCCCGCAAGACATCCAGGAGAGTACTGGAAACATCAACTTCAGCACTGACCGGTTTTCCATTCAAGGTAAAAAATATTTCTTT
>JADFYN010000095.1 GCA_015233055.1 Deltaproteobacteria bacterium | reverse complement strand
ATGTGTTCCGCTGGTCTGACAAAAGTAAACGCTCGGCCGGCGAGATGGTCGACCTGTATGAATCTTGGACGAAAAAGTATCCCATCGTGTCCATCGAAGACGGTTTGGCCGAAGACGACTGGTCCGGCTGGAAAGAACTGACCGAGAGATTGGGCGGAAAAATTCAACTGGTGGGAGACGACCTTTTCGTGACCAATACGGAACGGATCCAAAAAGGGATCAATGACGGGGTGGCCAATTCGGTGTTGATCAAGCTGAACCAAATCGGCACGGTCACTGAAACCCTGGAGGCCATTTATCTGGCCTTAAGGTCCGGATACAATGCCGTTGTGTCCCATCGTTCCGGTGAGACCGAAGATCCCTTTATCGCCGACCTGGCCGTGGCTTGTGGTTGCGGGCAAATCAAGACCGGCTCTCTATCGCGATCCGAACGTATATGCAAGTACAACCGGCTTCTCAGGATCCAGGACGAATTAGGCAAAGCCGCCGGTTTCTGGAGATAATCACTCTTTAGCCAAAGGCTCAAAAACATGGGCTCGATGATCATCGGACTTGACGTCGGAGGAACCCACACCGACGCCGCCCTGATTTCACATGGACAGGTGGCCAACCACGCCAAGGTCAGGACTGATTACAAAGATCTCTATTCCAGCGTGATGGGGGCCTTAGACCAGGTCTTGGACGGGGTTGATGTCGCGGACCTGGCCCGGATCGTTTTTTCGACCACGCTGGCCACCAATTCCGTGGTCCAGGGCAAAGAGGACCCTGCCGCGCTGATCATCTCAGCCGGCCCAGGACTTGACCCGACTAATTTCCTCCCCACCAGAGACTACTATGTGGTCAAGGGAGGGATTGATCATCGAGGCCGGGAAATTCAACCTATTAATCCTGAAGAAATACGGTCTATCGCTCGTGAAATACATGAAAATTACCTGACCTGTTTGGGAGTGGCGGGCAAGTTCTCCACCCGGAATCCCACCCACGAATTAGACATAAAAAAAGCGCTGGGCGACGGCTTTCAATATATCGCCACCGGGCATACCGTTTCCGGCAATCTCAATTTTCCCCGACGAATGATCACCACCTACCTGAATGCCGCGATTTACCGGACCCACAAGATGTTCTTTGACGCAGTGGACCGGTCTCTGGCCAGCCGGAAGATTACGGCGCCCATATATATCCTTAAAGCCGACGGCGGGACCATGGGGCTGCATCAGTCACTTGACTACTCTGCCCAGACCATCCTGTCCGGGCCGGCCGCGTCGGTTATGGGCGTGCTGGGTTTAGCCCATACTGAGGAAGAAGCCGTAGTCCTGGACATCGGAGGAACGACTACCGATATTGCCGTGTTGGCCGATGGCGTGCCGTTGTTGGAACCTCTGGGTATCACCCTGGGGCCATATAAGACTTTGATCCGGGCTTTGTTTAGTAAATCAGTGGGAATTGGTGGGGATAGTTGTGTCCGGATCAACATGGGTAAGGTGACCATTGGCCCGGATCGGGCGGGACCGGCCATGGCTTTTGGCGGACCTCAGCCTACGCCCACGGATGCCAGGGTGGTCATGGGATTGGTCAAGATCGGGGATCATGATCGGGCGGTCGCCGGGATTACCGGGTTGGCGGAAATATTGAAGGTTCGGGTGGAGTATGCCGCGGAACTGATAGTTAACACCACCTGCCGCAACATCGTGAACGAAGTCAATGCCGTGATCAAACAAATTAACAGCCAACCAGTTTATACCATTCATGAATTTCTGGAAGGCAAAGTCATCCGCCCCAGGAAAATCATTATCATCGGAGGACCGGCTCCTCACCTGGCGCCCCGGTTGCGAGAGCTATTCCGAACCGCGACCACCGTACCCGAACATTATGACGTGGCCAATGCGGTGGGGGCCGGAATCGCCCGAACCACCACCGAAATTACCCTGAACGTCGACACGGAAAGGGAAGTTCTCTACTGTCCGGAAGAACAGCGCCGGGAGAACGTTTCCTCCAACTTCACCAAAAAGGACGCCATCCGAGTCGCCTTTGAGCTGTTGACCAAACGGGCCAGGCGGATGGGGGCGCTGGAAGAAAAAATCGACATGGAACTGGTGGAGGATATGGAATTCAATATCGTCCGAAATTTCTATACCACCGGCAAGAATATTCGGATAAAAGCTCAGGTCAAACCCGGCATAACGTCGAAGTTCTTTGCCTGAAAACCCGTTGCTCGTTACCCGTTGCTCGTTACTCGTTACTTGTTGAAATAGTGACAAAAATTGTTATTACCTCATTTGACCCGATAATGTTTCGACCTGCTTTGTGCATTACCAACACAAACGGAAACGACGGAACAAGGTCAGCCGTGACGAGCAACCTGCAACAAGTAACCAGCAACCCGTAACACGCAACCCGTAACAGATCAGAGGAGTATGTCTGGTGAAGTCGAACAAGAAAATGGGCCTTGTTTTCTTTCCCGCCTTTGATTGGGCCATCAGCCCAACCCATCCCGAACGGGAAGAACGCCTTCTCTATACTCAAGATCAGGTATCGGAGGAAGGGTTGCTCGACATCGACGGGATCATAGAACTGCGCCCCAGTATGGCCGATTTCTCAGATATAGACCGGGTGCATATCTGTGTCCCTCAGGCCCAAAAAGTGACCACGGTCAGCCATCTCTTATCCGCCGGCGGGGCCATAGCCGCGGCTGATGCCGTGATGACCAAAAAGGTGGACTGCGCCTTTGCCCTGGTTCGCCCCCCGGGACATCATGCCATGCGCGTCGTGTGCGGGGCCAGAGGCTTCTGTAATGTGAATATGGAGGCCATCATGGTTGAGCACATCCGGCATAAATACGGCCGCAAGCGGGTGGCCATCGTGGACACGGATTGTCACCACGGAGACGGAACGCAAGATATCTACTGGCATGACCCGGAGACCTTGTTCATTTCCCTTCATCAGGATGGGCGGACTTTATATCCCGGCACCGGCTTCATCCCGGAACTGGGCGGGACCAATGCCATGGGGACCACCATTAATATCCCGCTGCCGCCTCACACTTCCGAAGAAGGCTTCATTTATGTCACAGAAAACATCATCTTGCCCATCTTAAAGGATTTCCAACCGGATTTGATCATCAACTCCGCCGGCCAGGATAACCATTACGCCGACCCGATCACCGACATGAATTTTTCAGCCCAGGGTTATGCCCACCTGACCAGTTTACTGCAACCCGATATCGCCGTACTGGAAGGCGGCTACTCCATCGAAGATGCTCTGCCTTATGTTAATGTGGGGATCATCCTGGCCATGGCCGGTCTGTCTTACGAACATGTCAAAGAACCTGACTATGATCCGGTCCGGATCCGCCAAAGCAATAAAACAACCGACTACATCAAAGAGATTTCCGAGAAGATCCTCTGCCTCTACGGTGAGGCCAAGTGCCGCCGGGGACTGTTTATCCGAGAGCGGAACTCCGTTACCCGGGAACGTCGCATTTACTACGACACGGACGACATCACCGAGATTCAAAAGGAAGAAATCACTGTCTGTGACAAGTGCGCCGGCACTATAGTGATCGACTCCAGGTCTGATAAGGGAACTATTTGCGCCGTGATCATCCCCAGGGATGCTTGTGACTCCTGCACGACTGAAGGCCGAGAGCGGTTCGCCCGGCTTGACCGTCAAAAATACGATTATGTGTATTTGCAGGACCGGGTGGAGGATAATTACATCCGGGAAGGACGCAAGTAGGGGGCCATCCATCTTACTGGAGATCGTCTCTAATCATGGCTGGGACGTCTTGCCGGTCGGGCCTGGCTGAAGCACTGGGCTGCTCTAAGTTTCCGGCCACCAAGAACGATGATGACTAACATCGCCAGGGAAAAAACAGCGGCCCTGGATGCTGAGAAGTACGGTTTCAATCTGAAGTCTCAAGACATCATCTACGACGGATGTCTAGCAGCGGGAGGAAGGCTAATCGGTTTTGCCGGACTTCCGAGTTCAACCCTATGACCTCTGTTCCAAGCGTTGTAGAACCATGAGCACGAATCGCAACCAAATTTTACAAGGTATGAAATTTTCAAGCAGTCGGAACGCAACCCTGATCATAAGGAGACCGAACCATGAGTAAGAGCGCAGAGACCAAAAAGGACACCAAGAAGAAACCGGCGAAGACAATCAAGGAGAAAAAGGCCGACAAGAATGCCAAGAAGGCGGCCAAGGGCTCTTGAGAAAACAGGAAAGAGATGCCCGTTTTGAAAAGTGTCACGCGGGGCGAAGCGACACCGGTTTCTTACTTTGTTTGGAAACCCTCCTTCGCACCTGTGTGACCAAAAGATATCCGGCGATGATCATGAACACGGGCTATTCCGCACCGGCTCCCAGAAATATTCCGACCACCCGGCCTCCTTTGAAATCAAAGACCATGCCGTCATAAATTGAACCGGCCACGAACCTCTTGCCTTTCTCCGTATTCCCATCCTGATCCCCGTATCGACCGTAAACGCGGATGACCTCGCTTTCCGTGCTCCCAATGTGAATCCCCTTACCGGTCACGAGCTGGCAGCGGCTGGTAACTAAGATTGATGCGACCACCTTCGCTCCTCCCCGGCGGTCCGAACTCATTTTAAGAACGATACCGCATTCGGCGTACTTCCACGTCTGCACGTACTCACCGGTTGCCGCCTCGAACAACTCTTTGTCCTTCTTGGGCCGGCAAGGGATGCTTCGACCAACATCTTTTTCAGGCTGGCCGAGACGAAGTCGACCTATTCGCTCCGCTCTGGTGTTGAATTGACTGCCTTGGGTGTCCGGCGGTCCCTGGATAACGGCAGACCAGGCCGGAAGGCCGCCGAAGACCGTCGAAACGAACATCATGAAGACCAGGATAATTTTAAACAATGTCTTGTTCCTCTTTCATCCCTGAACATGATGGGAGGTTCGAGTTAGGCCGAAAACGCGGGTTCCCCACCCGGATGATGCCGGCTACAAACCAAGACCCGGGCGATTTGGGACAACCCGGGCCTGTTGATTCGTCTTTCGGTTTGATCATGGCGCCTGGCGGCTAGCCTAATCCCGCAACATAAGATTCATAGGCGGCGGCATCCAGAAGCTGATCTAATCCGGATAGGTCGATATCGGTCATTTTAAACAACCATCCTTGATCGTAGGGGGACCGATTGATCAGACCGGGATCATCGGCCAAAGCCGCATTAACCTCGCACACCTCTCCGGCCAGCGGGGCATAGATATCCGAAGCCGCCTTGACCGATTCTACCACGGCCACTTCCTGGAATTGGGCCACTCCGGTCCCGATCTCAGGCAAATCTACGTAGGTGATATCACCCAGTGACTTTTGGGCATAATCGGATATCCCCACCACCGCAGTGCCTTCATCAAGGCTGACCCATTCATGCTCTTTCGTGAATTTGAGATGCTGCCAGTCCATATCGCCTCCCGGACATCAAATAAATAATTTGCCGACCGACTAAACCGGCCATGGGAAAACTAATTCTCCAGATTACCTGTTGCTAATTTTGATTCAGACAGGCAACGCGCCACAGCCAGTTTATCACGTTCGATGTAGGCATAGGCACTATGATTGTGAATAGATTCGAAATTTTCTGCTTCTACCGAAAACCAGGTGATATTTTCATCAGCATCCAGCAAACTGGCCGCGTCACGAACGACATCTTCCACAAACTTCGGATTTTCATATGCTTTTTCGGTGACGTATTTCTCATCTGTCCTTTTCAGCACGGAATAGATTTCAGTGGAAGCACAAGATTCGATCATCTGAATGATATCTTCAATCCAGATGAATTTGTTACATTTCAGATTAACCTGGATCATGCCGCGTTGATTGTGGGCCCCGAACCGGCTAATCTCTTTTGAACACGGGCACAAAGTCGAGATGGGGGCTTTAAGTTCGATGATGATCTCTTTTTCCTTCCCCAGGGAGCCTTTGAAACTGCACATATATTCCATCAGCCCTTCAGCCCCGCTGACCGGGGCCTTCTTTTTGATAAAGTAGGGGAAGGAGACCTCCAGGTGGGCGGACTGGGCTTTCAATCGCCGCTTCATTTCGCCCATTATGTGGATAAAGTTATGAATGGTCATTTCTCGCCGGTATTGGCCCAGGATCTCGATGAACCGGCTCATATGCGTCCCCTTATGATCGTGGGGCAGATTGACATACATATTGATAGTGGCCACGGTCTGCTGCGTGCCGTTTTGTTTGTCAAGGACGGTAATGGGGTAGTGAATGTCCTTAACCCCAACCTTGTCAATTTCAATGTTACGGTCGTCTTTGCGACTTTGTACGTCGCACATCTCATCTTCAAGAATCTCATCAGGCCCAGGTGCGGCCAACTGCCCGGCCGGAAATTGGAGCGCCATGAATCCTCCCTACTCCCTTGAAAAGTGAACCCGGCTAATCGATAAATATTTCTTTATAACAGAAAGAAAGGAAAAATGCTACTAGATTGAAGGCGATCCGGCAAATCTAATCTTGGCGGTCAAAAGAATCGGCGGATCATGAAGCACCGTCATGTTGCCTCAGTTGTGTCTGTCGCGAAACGAGTCTAAGTTGAGCCAAGAAGCGTTTAATAAAAAAGGACCTACCCTCATCGAGTAAGTCCCTGCATTTTTGGCGCCGGCGGATTGTTATTCATCGCCGAGCCCGCATCAGTCGTGGAATTGTTTCTTTCGATCTTATTCCCGGGCCCCGGAGCAGACGATCGCCCATCTGAGGATTAGTTTACCCTTCGGGCATGCCCCTCCCAGGCCTTTTCCCGCAACTTGTACTTCTGTATCTTACCGGTAGCCGTTTTGGGCAAGGGGCCGAATTCAACCACTTTAGGGGCCTTGAACCGGGCCAGGTTTTCCTTGCAGAATTCGATAATACTTTCCGCCGTGGGATGAGCGCCTACTTTGGGCACCACATAGGCCTTGGGCACTTCTCCCCACTTGGCATCGGGGATCGGAATGACCGCCACTTCCAGAACATCGGGGTGGCGATAAATAACGTTTTCGATTTCCACCGTGGAAATATTTTCTCCCCCGCTGATAATGATGTCTTTTTGGCGATCCATGATCTGAACGTAACCATCGACATGCACGACGGCCAGATCGCCGCTATGAAACCAACCGCCTCTAAACGCCTGAGCCGTGGCCTCTTCATCCTTGTAGTAGCCCAGCATCACATTATTGCCGCGCATGACGATTTCACCCATAGTTCGGCCATTTCGCGGCACTGATTCCATAGTCTCCATGTCCACCACATCCATGTATAAGGCGGTCACATAGGGCACACCCTGACGGGACTTGATCTCCGCTTTCTGGGCCGGCGGCAGATCATCCCATTTGGTCTGCCAGGCACACACACTGTGTGGACCGTAAACCTCAGTTAGACCATACACATGGGTGATATGAACGCCGAGACTCTCCATACTCTGGATGACGGTTGGGGCGGGCGGGGCACCGGCGGTCAGAATCTCCAGGCGGCGTTTCATTTCAACTTTGCTTGCACCGGGATAGGACGCCATGGTAATTAAAATAGTCGGTGCGGCGCATAAATGAGTGATGCCCTCTTCTTCGATAAGCCGATAAATCTCTTCGGCCACCACTCTTCGCAGGCAGACGTGGGTCGCGCCGACAGCAGTCACAGCCCAGGTAAAACACCAGCCGTTGCAATGAAACATCGGTAAAGTCCAGAGATAGACCGACGAGGAGTCTAAATGAGCCTCGACTATTTCACCCAAAGCATTCAAATAAGCCCCCCGGTGATGGTACATCACCCCTTTGGGCAGCCCCGTAGTTCCACTGGTGTAGTTGATGGTGGCGACATCGCGCTCATTATCGACCGCAAACTCAACCGGGGCATCAGACCCGGTCGTCAAGAAGGATTCATAGTCCATTCCGTCCAGCGGTCTTTCATCACTCACATCGCAGATGTTGATAAAAGTCTTGACCTGGGTTAATTGGTCAACGATAGGCTGGATCACCCCGCCGAATTCATTGTCTACAAAAACGGCTTTACTGTCGGAATGATTGATAATATATGCGATTTCTTTGGACGAGAGTCTTATGTTGATGCTGACCAGGGCGGCCCCGATCAGCGGAACAGCGTAATGAGCTTCCAACATGGGCGGAGTGTTCGGACAAATAAACGCCACCTTGTCGTTTTTTCCCACCCCGATATTGCGTAGGGCGTTAGCCAGCCGGTATACTCTTTTTTGAAAGTCGTCATACGTATAGCGGCGATCACCATAGGCCACGGCGATCTTGTTCGGATACACCGCCGCACTTCGGCTCAAAAACTTCACCGGGCTTAAGACATCGTAATTTACCGAGGAAGCTATCATGCTCCATTCTCCTTCTCGTCAAGTCTAATCCGTAGTTCTTATCAGATAGCCATTTTCCCTTAAATGTGTTTCAGCCACCCCCAAGGCAGCCGAGGACCAGGGCCGTGCGCTTGTGATCGTGAAGGATGCCCCGTAAAGGATGCCCAAGGATATCCAATGTGGCGGTTCAACTCTTATCCGTAGTGGCTGCGAAAGATGTAAACAACGCACGAAAGTGCCTCAAACGGTGAGGTGAATAACATAAAAATATTTGTGTTGCAAGGGCGTTAAACGTAACCACAAATGTTTACATGAATAATTCATCCGCTATCCACACCGGCCCTGAGTCCAAAATACGCGAGGCCGGGACCAATTCCGGCCGCCATAGCCTTGGGTTGTGGCGAAAACCGATTGTGGCCGGCCAGGGGCATGGGCACCGTAACACGGAAGTAATCATCAAGGTCTATGGCAAATATGGTGAGAATCTGAAAGGCGCTGAAGATGGGTTGGTCTTAGATGGGTTGGTCTTAAATGCCATTTTCCATAAACGGCGAACCGTCGCCAAGTATCTCGATCAGAATCCGGATCTTTTTCGAACTGTAGTCAACAACCGGGATATTCCTGCGTTTTTCATCCATGTATACTTTATTCCCACCGATAAATCACGTCGCCGTTAGTTCGTCCGGGGCCTCGTCACTCGTTGGAAGGGTCACCCTGATACATGTTCGGCCCGCGACCGACGTGTCAAGATCAATGGTTCCTTTTTGCGTTCGGGCGATAAGTCTGGCAGAATAAGTGCCGAGCCCGGTGCCGTCCCGTTTCCCCGCCGTCACGAACTTGTCGAAGAAGTGTTCGCGAATTTCCTCGGGCACCTCCCCGCCATTATCGATCGATATGGTCACCTCGGCCCTGCGTTCAAATCCTATGTTGATCACATCTTCGCGTGGGGACGCCTCTACGGCATTTTTGCACAAATTCGATAACATCGAATAACTAAAGAGGCTTTCCGCCATCACCATGACCTTCTGCCCGTCCCTTGGGAACTGGTTATCCACTAGGAGAGCGATCTGAAGGTCCTTGGCGATTACCATCGACGCCACCTCGGCCAGGACCCGGCGCATGACCGAGAGGATGTCTACCGGTTCGGGTCGAAAATCGTAAATGCCGGTCTCCATCTTGAAAAGATCAAGCGACCGATTGATCATCTCCAACATATCGTATCCCGATTGCTCGACAATCTTAAGAAGTTGCCGCTGAGATTCGGTGAGAACACACTCTTCCAACAGAAGCTGCGGCACTAAGATAATACCGTTGAGCGGACCTTTCAGATCGTGATGGGTGATGCGTTCGACGACCTCGCGCAGGCGCGCGGCCTCGATGAGTTGACGATTTTGCTCCTCCAGGCGCCGACGGGATTGCAGCAGCTCAAGATGGAGCTTAACTCTGAGGTGCAGGGTGGTGGGGTGGATCGGTTTGCGGATGAAATCTACCGCCCCCAGACTCAAACCATGAGTCTCGCTTTCCTCCTCCTCAAGGGCGGTCAAGAAGATCACGGGGATGGATCGTGTCTCCTCCCTCTCCTTCAGGCGGGCGCATACCTGATAGCCGTCCATATCGGGCATGACGATGTCGAGAAGAATCAGGTCCGGCGCCGGGGTAGCCGCGGCCAGTTGCAGGGCCTTATGGCCGTTGCGAGCAGCGATAACCGTGTAGTCGTCTTTAAGCGCGTCAAACAGAATAGCAAGGTTCTCCGGCGCATCGTCCACGATCAATACCCGTGGTCTCTCACCTGAAGCCGGCGTCTTCTGGGGTGAAAAGTTGTTGTTGTCAGGCATCGTTCATGTCTCCATAGTAGCGGCCGGCAGGGCACCCAGGATATCCTCGATGGTCCGTCGGGCGAGGTCGATGTCGAAGTCCGCCACTTCCTGGCGCAGACGCAGATACTTTTCCGCCAGTGCCGATTGCTCCAGGTCCGCGGAAATGATGTTGAGACAATTGATCGCCGCAGCCAGGTCCTGATCCAGCAGCTCTATTGCCTGGCCGAGAGTCTTCCGGACCAGGGCCGGATCGGCCAGTGGCCGGGGTGCCGGCGTATTGTTTTCTTTGCGATTGTGGGCGAAGTAAGCACCGAGTTCGGCCAGCACCAGGGCAAGACTGGTCTTGAAAGAGCCGAATGCCGCTCTTACCTCCGTCAGATCCAAACCAGAGCTACTCCCGGCAGCCCGCTCCAGGCCCGCCGCCGTCGAAGCGAGAGCGTCGGCGCCAAGATTGGCGGCCACTCCTTTCACGCCATGGGCCACCTGGCGGACCTGATCCACATGCCCCAGAGCGATCTCCTGATCCAGCCGGGCGGAGACTTCTCCATTCTTCGTGAGAAAGGACTCGAGCAGTGAAACATAAAGATCGAAATTACCGCGAACTCGGGACAAGCCGGTCACGGTGTCAATACCCCCGATGCGCAAAGAAGGCTCGCCTACAGCCGGCTCGTCGCTCGGATGATTCGGCGCCTTCCGGCCGAGCCAGTGGGCCAGTGTCGCGTATAGGTGGGGCGGATGAAACGGCTTGGGCACATGGTCGTTCATGCCGGCCTCGAAGCATTTTTCGCGGTCGCCGGTCATGGCGTTGGCAGTCATGGCAATGATCGGCAGGGAGGCGAAGCGCGGCTGCGCCCGTATCGCCCGTGATGTCTCGTAGCCGTCCATTTCCGGCATTTGTATGTCCATCAGCACGGCATCGAAGGCAACATCCTCCAGGGCGAG
>JADFYN010000094.1 GCA_015233055.1 Deltaproteobacteria bacterium | reverse complement strand
CCTCGGCGGTGTGCCTCCCGGCCGGATCACTTTCAGGAAATAGCAATGGCAATAATTCGCCGATTAGATATGCCGGTGGATCATTCAACTGGTTTAGCCCGTTACTAAGTTGATGGAGCCTTGGAAGCGACGGTACTTCGTTATCATCCATAACCTGCTTTAAATTATCAACTTGTGCGACCAGCCGCCCGGCTGTGTCTGTGGCCTCATTTATGATTTCAGCGACTTCATTGTCCTCACCAGGAAGAAGATGTTGAGGAGAAAATCCCCACCATGGGTGCCGGTCGTCAAACATTTCAATCTCAGTAAAACGATGACTTAAAGCCACCAGATTGGCCCGTTGATTTTCAAAATGTTCGTTTGTCCAGTTGGGCGCGTCTGGCAGGCTGATTTTGCTTATTACTTTTACCAGAGATCCTAAGTCGGCATAGCACCGGACAGCCTTTCCAAAGACATCATAGACAGACTTGCCGAGATTGTTACCGGTCCTGCTTTGAACCAACGTAACGTATCCGTTGAGCGTATTCTTCAACTTATTAAGTAGATTATATTCATCATTGACTATCGGTTTCACAAATTGCCGGGTGACACGCGCTTTTAGATCCTCTATCAACTTCTTTTCTTGCGTTTTATGACTATGCAGCTCTAAACAGAAATGCCCCAGCCCTGCATTTTCTAAACGTCGTTGAACCACCTCAAGTGCGGCAAGTTTTCCTGAAACAAATAGGACCGTTTTGCCTCTCTCCAATGAAAGCGCTATGATATTGGTAATTGTTTGCGACTTGCCGGTGCCGGGTGGCCCGACAATGACAATGTTTTTCCCATTAAGGACATCTATTATGGCGCTATGTTGGGACGAATCCACATCGTAGATGAACTTTAGATTTCCAAGTGGATGTCGATCTATGTCGTATTCCTCAGCATGGAAGGCGGCCTCGGGCGCAGGGTCACCTCCTTCTAATATATTCTTGAGTATGGGATTACTGAGCCTATCCGGCCATCTCCCGGCATCGAGATCAGCCCAGATAGCCAACTTGCCGAAGGACAGGAATCCCAGTGTAAGCTGCCTGCGAACCTGCCACCGATGCTTGGCGCGGATCATATCCTCAATCCGGCAAAAAAGCGATTCGGGTGTTTCTTCTTGTTCCAGCTCAGGCAAATTAAGTCTAAAATCCTGCTTGAGTTTTTCTCTCAAAGTCTGGTTTTCGGCCACATCCTCACCCGAATGACTGAGGGTATACCTGTATGTAGTGGATGAAGGATCAACTTCTCCTTTTGTCAACACAACTGGTACGGACACTAAAGGGGCCAGTATCTTCTGCTCGGAATCATCGCTTTCATAAAACTCAAGAAACCCGAACATGAGAAATAGCATGTTGGTGCCGGTTTCCTCGATGACTGTCCGAGCCTCCCCCAGCATCTTGCGAAGTCGTTTCTCCAGGTCGGCTGGGTAAAATAGAGTCTGTAGTGGAGCAATCCGTTTTTCTTTATTGCCAGTACCTAAGCGCGAAGTAGAAAACTCATAGGAGATGTCAAGGCCGAGGGTATTAGCATATTGACGTGCCTCAGGTTTCTTCCCCGATTCGTACTCATGCGGTATAGGCTCTTTTACATAGGATAGCGCAGCGGCTTTATTATTGGAGACGAGGTGTTCGAACAGCCTGTTTAAGTCTGGGTTATTGACGAATTGAATCGAACGTCCTTTTGGATGCCGATAGTTAAGAAATGAGTTTTTCCGTGACAGGTCCAACAACCGGTTGCGAAGTAGTTCAATAGGTTCCAGCATAATGGAATTACCTCAGAATATTTCATCAAGGGAGAGGACAGTAGATTAAAATATTTGCTGCCAACTTAGAGCGAAGTGTCTCTTCAGGCGACTCCCGACGGTTTACCACCATTTGGGTATATTGCATCATTTAACTCACTGATAGGCTATCGAACAATTCCATGGCATACCTCCTCTTTTACTATGTCTCAATTTTAGGTAGAAGGCAAGAACTATCGGCCTTGAGAAAATGGGCGGAAACAGGGAGGAGGATGAGCCGGTAAATCTCTTTAAAATTAGGTAATATCGTGTAATCTAAAGAAGCTAGAGATATAGACTTGACTATGGCGGAGGTTGTGTTACATTTTGAGTTTAATTTAGCCTTTAAGAAAACCATAGCGGGCCGACGATGAAACAGATCATATTGGGTACAGCCGGACACATCGATCACGGAAAAACATCTTTGATCAAAGCCTTGACCGGGATAGATACCGACCGTCTGAAAGAAGAAAAACTCCGCGGAATCACCATCGAGTTAGGTTTCGCCCACCTTGACCTTCCCAATGGTCAAAAAGTCGGCATTATTGACGTCCCCGGACACGAAAAATTCGTCAAGAACATGGTGGCGGGTGCGGCCACGGTGGACATGGTCGCTCTGGTGATTGCCGCCGATGAGGGGGTGATGCCCCAAACCCGTGAGCATCTTGATATTTGCCAGTTACTCAGTGTCCGCAAGGGACTGGTGGTTTTGACTAAGATTGATCTGGTCGATGAAGAATGGCTGGAGATGGTCAAAGACGAGGTGGCTCAGTATTTGCGCGGCACTTTCCTGGCCGACGCGCCCATTGTCCCCGTTTCATCCACCACCGGCCAGGGATTAGATGAGCTTAAGGATATCATTGCTTCATTGATCCTGGACTTTGAGCCGCGGCCGGCCGAGGGAGTCTTCCGGTTGCCCATTGACCGGGTCTTTGTGATGAAGGGGTTTGGCACCGTCATCACCGGAACGACCATTTCCGGGTCCATAAATGTGGGCGATCCCATTGTCGTTTACCCTAAAGGTCTTAAGTCCAAGGTCAGGGGTATTCAGGTGCACGGCCTTGATGTCCCAAAGGTTTCTGCCGGAGTACGGACCGCGGTCAACGTCCAGGGGCTGGAAAAGTCGGTCATCGACCGGGGAGATGTCCTGGCCCCGCCGGAGGCATTGCTGCCCTCATTTATGATGGATCTGGGAATACACCATTTAGCGACTGCACCCCGGCCGCTCAAGAATGGCGCCAAAGTCAGGTTCCATTCGGGCTCGGCAGAAATCATGGGCAAGGTGATTTTGCTTGACCGCAACGAGATGAAGCCGGGTGAAGATGGGGTGATTCAAATCAGACTGGAGGCGCCGTTTGTGGCCCAGGCCGGAGACCGGTACGTGATTCGAAGTTATTCCCCCGTGCAAACCATTGGCGGCGGCAAAATTTTGAATCCGTTACCCAGAAAACATAAACGGTTCTCCCAAGAGGTTCTGACCAATCTGGATCTCCTGGCCCAGGGACGGCCGGAAGACGCCGTGGCGGTGCATCTCCTCGAATCAAAGACGGACGGACTCGACCTCCGGGAAATAGGATGGCGCGTCCCGATCTCAAGGAGACGGCTGGAGGATATTCTATCCCGGCTCTCTTCAGCCAAAAAGGTGGTCTTGGTAGACAAAGAACGCGGGCATTACATCGATCGGGGGATCTTTGATGAGATCAGAGACAGCCTTATCGGCCGCTTGAAAACCCATCATACGAATAACCCGCTCAAACCCGGAATGTCGAAAGAAGAACTCCGCTCCCGCCTGGGCTATATGGTCGATCAGAAGTTGTTCAATGTCCTCATCGGTCACCTGACCAGAGAAGGAACGTTGGCCCAGGACAAGGACATCATCCGACTGGCCACTCACCGGGTGACGTTCCTGGAGGACCAGCAGAAAACTGGACAACAGATCGAAGAAATGTTCTTAAAGGGGGGATTGAGCCCGCCTTATTTCAAAGAGGTCGCGGCCAAGATTTCTGATCCGAACCCGAACGGCGTGCTGGGCGCTCTGGTTGACAAGGGAGTGTTGGTCAAAGTCAAGGAGGATTTATTTTACCATCACGCGCCGCTGGAGGATCTAAAAATCAAATTAATCGAATTCTTGAAGCAAAATAAGGAGATCGAAACCCAATCGTTTAAAGATCTATCCGGTGTGTCTCGAAAGTATGCCATCCCGTTGTTGGAATATTTTGATAAAACACAGGTCACTGTTAGAGTGGAAGATAAACGGATATTGCGGGGAATCCATTGACGGCCCGGCAATAGGCTGTTAACAAATAAATACGTTGGTGCGGTTAAGATAAATCCTTTGGAAGGACATGATATGAACGTAAAGTCGCAAATGAAAGAAGTTGACAAAAAAATAAAGCGGGTTCAAAAGAATTATCGGGAGATGGAATCCAGAGGTTGTTATTCAGATAAGGAAATGGCTGAAAAAGATCGCCAACTTGACTCCATCAAGGCCGAGATCGGTACTCTTGTGGCGGAAAAGGATCGGTTGTGGAAGGTCTCCATCGGCATAATTAAGCCCGGCTTAAAGGGAGACCAGGTCTCACCGGATCTCGAACCCGACCAATCCGGGGCCCACTAATCGTGGTAAGCACGACACCAGGTAGGTACGGAGAAGGGCCGGCAGGGAGACACCTGTGGTTCACCTCCACTAATTCATCAAGATGGATCTCCATCGTCTTCAAGTACTCACCCTGCCCCAGCAAGAAAACGAAGGTTAAACAAGGTTAAACTATGATCCGGTCAATCTGGTGCCGTCCTCTTCGCGCTGTGCTCGGTTTCCTGGTCGTGGCGCTGATCACATTATCAGCCTGCGCTCCTCCCCAGGCCGTCCTAAAGCAGGAACCGCTCACGGGAGAATCAAAAGATATTGTTTTTCCTGATGGATCTATCATCAGTGGGGGTTCCGCCGGCCAAACCCGGACCCTGGCCCAGATATTTGTAGACGCCCACGACGAGGTGGCCAGGGCGGCTGAGGGGTCCGGCAAAGGACCCGATGAAATCCAAAAAAAACAGGCTACCGCAAATCAGGCCTGGGGGATGCTGGTGAGACTGGCCCGACTGCAAGGTACGGAGGAATTCAATATCTTGTTTCGGCCGGGAAATAATGAAATCACAAAAGAATCCAAGGAATATGAACGACTTATCCAGTATTTCGACGGCCTGACCCGAGAGGCTAAAGGCCGCCCGATTCTCCTGATCTCCCTGGGGTCCGCCCCTGTCCAGGGCAACACGGGGTTTAACCTGCTTCTGGCCGAAAAACGGGCTGGGGCCCCGTTGGTGGTGGCAGATAAGTATTTAGGCGACATCCCCCATGAAACCTTCCAGGTCTGGGGCATTGGGGATCACTATCCGCCGGGAGAAGCCGAACTCAAGATATATCAAAGATACCAAAATACCAGGTTGGTTGCCCTGTACCTGTTAGACCGTCTCCCGCCCCTCTTACCGGACAAGCCCTTACCAGACCAGCCCTAGCCTTCCGGCCGGGCTAAGATTCCCGGCGGCCGGCTGGATAAGACCCCAGGACCTTCATAAAGGCGCAATGGGGATTCATCATCGACAAGGCCCCCTTGATTCGTTCTTCCTCCCGGTGACCTTCAATATCGGCGTAAAACAAATACTCCCAGGTTCGGACCTTCATGGGCCTTGACTCTAAGTGGGTTATGTTTATTTCTCTTTCGGCCAAAGGAGCCAGGGCGCTGTGCAGGCTGCCCGGTTCGTGCTTCAAAGAGAATAAGAACGTTGTTTTATCCCTACCTGAAGGCTTGGAGTCTGATTTGCCCAGGGAGAGGAACCGGGTCACGTTATGGGGATGGTCCTCAATACTCTCCATCAATATTTTCATTTGATAGATTTCAGCAGCCAGACTGCCGGCGATGGCGGCCGCCTCAGGGTCTTCCGCAGCCAATTTAACGGCCACAGAGGTGCTTCCGACTTCATGCAGTTCGACCCGTGGTAAGTTCCCCTTAATCCAGGACCGACATTGTGCGATGGGCATGGGGTGGGAATAAAGGCGTTTAATTTGGTCCAAATTTTCCGCCCTGGTCACCAGATGATTCCTGATCCGGACAAAAGTCTCGGCCGCGACGCTGAGGTTATATTGGAAAAACAGGTCCAAAGTTTGAGCGATGGAACCCTCGAAGGAATTCTCCACCGGAACCATGCCCTGGCGGCAAATATCTTTTTCCACTAGTTTGAAGATCTCTTCAATGGATTCCGCAGGGTGGCAGTAAGTCCCCGCACCGTAGACGGATAAGACTGCTTGATGGGAAAAAGTGCCCTCAGGGCCCAAAAAAGCCACCGACAGTGGTTGTTGAACCAGCCGGGAAGTCTTGATAATCTCCATAAAAATTCCCCGGACAGCCTCCGGGGCCAAGATATCCTGAGCCTTGGCCGCCAACCGGTCAAGGACCTTTTCTTCCCTGGCTGGGTCAATAATCTCCAGCCCCTTTTCTTTTTTTAACTTCCCAATTTCGGTTGATTTTTTCTGCCGTTGGACAAGAAGATCTAAAATTCTATCATCAATGTCGTTTATTGCCGATCGGAGATGTTCCAGGGGCTCCAATTGAGGGCTGGTTGAGGGTTGTGTCACCATCAGCTTACCTTCCTTATCTTATTTGAACATAAATAGAAATTTTGACTTAACCGGGCCGCCGGCCGGCACCTCCAAGGCCATGTTGCAAGTATAACCGCCCGGTCGGATCAACCACCGGATTGGCCTAATCTAGTTGAAACGGCCCTAAGTTGGAGCGGACAGTGCCCGGTCGGAAAGCCAGGGGCATTATGTCTCAAAAATGGCTTCGGCACAAGCGGAATAATCTTTCCTAGCCCGGAGGGTATCTTTTCTTTCACCTTCCATTTTGTTGATTCGTGTGTTAAACCCTAAAGAGTAACGACAATTTTCCGGCCGGAGTCGCCTTATGGGCCGGCCGGTGATTGGCGGTGTTGATGCCCCACCGGGCACAAAATATCAAAGGGGAAACAACAGATGAGAAATAAAGAAGCGCAACCACCCGTAGAGTCAGAGACAATTAAGTCTTCCGTGTTCAACCGTATTTTCCAGAACAAATGGGTTTTCTTGATTGCCCTGGCTATGCTGTTGCTGGCCATAGTGCTCTTTTTGGACGCCCTGATCATTTTTTACCAGGCGTTGGTCAAGTTTATCAGCGCTATGACCACGGCCTTTGTCGGACTATTTGACACTCTCATGGGTAGCGCCGCGGCGTTGTTGGGCGCCGTTATTATCCTGATCATTATGTTCTGGATTGTCAAAAAAATCTTTTCTGCCAGAAAGAAGTAGCTCGGCTGTCCCTGATCGCGACGACCTGGCTGCTTCACCATAACCACCAAGATTATGACCGAGATGAGGAGGCACCCCTTGGGGATGATTCAATATAGTCTGGGGATATATCTTCATACGCCGTTTTGCGTAAAAAAATGCTCTTATTGCGATTTCTATTCGATTACTGATCGTCGGCTGATAGGGCCATATGTGGATGCCCTGAAAAGGGAGATTCAACGGGCGGAATGTCTCGGGCAGGTGGACACCGTTTATTGGGGTGGCGGGACCCCGTCCATGCTCCCGGCAGCGACTGTGGCTGAAGTCATGGACGTCCTGGCCGCCAGGTTTGAGATATTGCCGGACGCCGAAATCAGCCTGGAGGCCAATCCCGGGACCGTAGACCTGGCCTACTTGAAGGAATTGAAAAGGATTGGGGTCAATCGGCTCAATCTGGGGGTCCAGTCCTTTAACGATCAAGACTTATCTTTTCTGGGCCGGATTCATAACGCCGAGGAGGCTGTAAAGGCAATTGATCTGGCCCGGCAAGCCGGATTCGAGAATCTGGGGATCGACCTGATCTATGGTCTACCCGGTCAAACCCCGCTTGATCTGGAGCATCAGATAGGGGCCGCCGCAGCCCTGGCCGTGGAGCACATCTCTTGTTATTTATTGACCTTGGAGCCGGCCACACCGTTGGCCCGACTAGTGGCCCAGGGGACCGTGGCCTTGCCCGATGAGACGCAAGCCAGCCAACTAATGGTGGCCATGGCTGAACTGCTGGCCGCAGCCGGTTACCACCGTTATGAAATTTCCAATTTTGCCAGGGAAGAACGATATATTTGCCGGCACAACCGGCGCTACTGGACGATGGCCCCCTACCTGGGGTTCGGCCCGGCCGCCCATTCCTTTGTGCCACCCCGGCGCTACTGGAATCTATCTTCGGTTTCAGATTATATCGAGGCCGTAACCGACGGCAGCGGCCCTGTGGCCGGATCTGAGACCCTGACCAGGGAACAGCGGATATTGGAAGCCGTTTACCTGGACTTGAGATTGATCGAGGGTATTGACCTGACTGCGTTTGAGTCGGTATTCCAGGTGACGGTTCAAGATCTGTTTGGGCCGCATTGGGCCGGGCTGCTGGCCGAAAATATCTTGGAAATCAATAACGGCTGGCTGCGATTAACCGAAAAGGGCCTGTTGCTGGCCGACGCCGTGCCTCTTTATCTGGATATTTGATTCGGTTATGACTCACTATTCAGCATTCAGTGGCTGACGTCCCTGCCGAACATAGCTTTTCCAAATAATTTTCCCCCACACCTCGTAATAGTCGGCGTTCAGCGGAAGGCACGGGATTGGTTTAGGAATTAGGAAGATGACCGCACGCAACCAGAGATATCCCAAAACGATTTAGCTTGCAAAATCTTTCATGATGAGTTATATTGAAAACACTTGCTCCCCGTTCGACACGTCTCGATAGCGCCCCGTGCGTGTGTAGAGGCCCGGGCGGGGTTATTTTTTTATACGAAGAAATTTAACTTATGAATTTTCATCCAACCCCACCGACAACCATCAAAGCAGTTGCTTTCTTTGACGGCCAAAACCTTTTTCACTCCGCAAAAGAAATTTTCGGCTACACTTTCCCAAATTATGACCCTCAAAAACTTGCTCAAACAATTTGCAGCTCAAAAGGATGGCAATTAGTCGAAACTCGATTTTATACCGGCGTTCCCGACACGGAAGATGATCAATTTTGGAATTATTTTTGGATTGCCAAATTGCTACAAATGAGCAGGCAAGGGGTCTATACTTTTTCCCGTCCCTTGCATTACCGTAACCGAACTATTCTTTGCCCGGATGGACACCAACACACGGTTTTGGTCGGGGAAGAAAAAGGCATTGATGTTCGTATCGCCATTGACACCATCCGGTTGGCGCACAAAAACACTTATGATGTCGCCCTCGTTTTCAGCCAGGACCAAGACCTGTCCGAGGTGGCCGCAGAAATCAGAACCATCGCCCAAGAGCAAGACCGTTGGATCAAAATCGCCTGCGCTTTTCCTCACAACCAGGCACAAAAACACACTAAACGAGGCATCAACAAAACCGACTGGCTGCCTTTCGACAAACTCCTATATGACGTCTGTCTCGATCCTCGTGACTATCGACCCAAAAAATAACCCCGCACACTGCTCCCCCATCATCCTTCTCAAGTCCCCCGCTGTGATCCTGGCATACTGCATCAGATAAGCCGGGTTCCGGTACCCAGGTTGGAGTGGATCAGCCGCAATGGTACCCTCTTCTCCATGAAGCGCTAACTCATTACGTAGCGGGCGCTGTGGGCGTTTTGGCATGGACATTGGCCACGGCATTTACCCTTCAAGACGTTAGCCAAAGGATGACCAGCCGTCAATCCGCATCTAAAATGCACGAAGTCAAAAGTATCAGATCGTCAAGACGGTTTTCGATAACCTCTATCAGAATCCTGATGTCCAGCGACTGGTATTCATGAACCAAGATATTCCTGAACCCGACCATATTTTCCAGCCGCTTGGATAGCTCTTTGGTGATTATTCCTGCCCCGGCCAACAACGAAAATCCTTCTCCGCTTTCTTTCGGTATGCCCAGCTTCTTCATCCTGACGATGTGATTGGCCAGATCAATACATTGCTCCGAGGCCCGCTGGAGATTTGCGGCAATGGCGTCTTGCCTGAGATGGTCTTCTTCGAACAGTAGATCGGAAGGCATGGCATAATACAGCCGAATCTGTCTGACGCGCCGTTCAATGCTTTCCTTTTTGTTGAGAATCACATCGTCCATCATCGGTAGATGGTCGGATCCGGTATCTCGGCTTCCCGGAATCCGGTCATCCTGATGAGACAACTGTCGCACTGGCCGCAGGAACGCCCCTCCTGGTCGGGATCATAGCAGCTCAAGGTCAGGCTGTAGTTAACGCCCAGGGAATTGCCGAAGGAAATGATTTCGGCCTTGCTCAGGCTAATTAGAGGCGTCCTGATCTGGAGGCCCATTTCACCCGTGACCGCGGCTTTGGTGGCTAAATTGGCCATCCGCTCGAACGCGGCTATGAACACCGGCCGGCAATCCGGGTAACCGGAATAATCCACCGCATTCATCCCGGCAAAAATACTTGAAGCCCCTCTGACTTCGGCGTAGGCCATGGCGATGGACAGGAAGATGGTGTTCCTGGCCGGGACATAGGTGATGGGAATGTCCTCTCCGATTTCATCCATGGCCCGCCCCTTGGGCACCTCCAATGATCCCGTCAGAGCTGAGCCTCCAAAAATGGATAGATCCAGGCCGAACACGATATGTTCTACCACACCCAACGATTCGGCCACCTTAGCCGCGGCTGTCAATTCCGCCTGATGGCGCTGACCATAACGAAAACTCAAGGCGTAAAGGTCGAACCCCTCTTTTTTGGCCACCGCCAAACATGTGGCCGAATCAATCCCGCCACTGAGTAAAATTATCGCTTTTTCTTTCATGGCTAGACACCTCTACTTTCCGGCGACCAAATATACTTATGGAGTTGCAACTGGAGCCTGATCTGAAGACCTGAGGCCAAGATCGAGGCGGCCAGGCTAGCCGGCGGCATGACTCCAAAGACTGGCGACAATAAAATAACAGCCCGGGAGTCCAGGCCGTCGCGCTGAACCATGTTCACCGCGTAGTCAAAATCTTCCTGGGAGCTGATCACAAACTTGATTTCGTCGGTGGGGGTGAGATAATCTAAATTGCTCCGCAAGAAACCGCCGGCTTCACCACTACCGGGACATTTCACGTCAACAATACGAATCACCCCTGGGGGTAACACACTGATGTCCATTGTCCCGTTGGTTTCCACCAGGACCTCGAAACCGGCGCGCAACAGGAGGTCGGCCAGAGCCGGCGTGTGTGGCTGGAGCAACGGTTCTCCACCGGTCAACAAAACCAACCTCGGACCACAAGCCGTCACCTGGGCCATAATTTCATTGAC
>JADFYN010000093.1 GCA_015233055.1 Deltaproteobacteria bacterium | reverse complement strand
ATGAAAGATAATATTCTTGTTAAAGACCCTAAACATCTAACCATGGATTGGGCGCAATCAGTACTGCAACTACACGATGCCAACGGCACAGTTAGCAGCCTGAAAGTAATAACCATACACAGCGGCACTACCACACGAGTACAGCTTGCAGTTAACCATGATAGTCAACATGTGGCGCGGAAATGGTTTGTCAAACTACCTTCACGGACATGGCAAGCACGGGTGATTACTGCATTGCCACGCTTGTTAAAAACCGAAGCGCTGTTTTATAAGCAACTGTCAAGGATTGTGCCATTGAATTTGGCCACTTGTTTAGCTGCTCGTAGTCAATGGGGGAGTGGTACGATAATAGTACTTGCTGATGTGTCTGAACAGGGCGGCGTTGCCGGTATTCCCGGTGATGTCCTAAAGATACAGCAAGCTTACGTAGCGGTAGAACAACTGGCTCGTTTTCACGCCTTCTTTTGGCAAGACAAGACACTAAAAACTAAATATCCTTGGATTGCTGATTCAGTGCTTGGCAGTGCATTGTCTGTTCCATTAATGCAACGTGGTTTACAAAAAGCTGGAAACTGGGTTGACCAAAAATTATACGAGCCTGCTCTGCAATATGCTAAGAATAGAAAAAAAGTGATGGCTTTTTTGAACGATGCACCACAGACGTTGACGCATCATGATTGCCATGCCGGCAATTTGTTTTGGAAACAGGATGGCAGTGTTGGTTTTTTGGATTGGCAGTTAGTACGACTTGGTGACGGCATAGGCGATGTGGCTTACTTGTTGACTACGACATTAACACCAGAACTTCGCCGCCAGCATGAATCCGATCTGATTACACTTTATTCAGAGGTATTAAGTGCATATGGGATTACGCTACATAGCGAGGAGCTAATGCTGCGCTATCGTGCCCATTGTTGTTATACATTTGAGGCCATGGTAGTAACGTTAGCAATTGGTGGAATGATGGATTCAACGACTAATTTGGAACTAATTAGAAGAACATCTGTCGCAATTATGGACTTAAACAGTTTTGCAGCATTGCCTTTAACATAAAAAGGTTCCAGGCTCGAGCTTAGTAGAGACTAGCGGAATCAAAATCATAGAAATAAAAATCGGACGACTATAATCGCTTAGCATAACCACCGAACTCAGGTAAATTTAATGATAATTAGTGACGACGGTTTAACACATTACCACAAGGAGCCAAGAAGATGGGCAGATATGTATGCACGGTTTGTGATTATGTTTATGATCCGGCTGAAGGTGACCCAGAGAATGGTATCGCGGCGGGAACTAAATTTGAAGACTTGCCGGACGACTGGACCTGTCCCTTATGCGGGGTCCCCAAAAGCGACTTTAGACCTGAATAATTATTCCGGGAAACTTAGGATTGCGCCGTTTATTGTCGGCGGCGTAGTCTTTCCCGACGTTTTTCCATCGGCCGGGGTAGGTCAGAAGCTAACTGGCTGGCAATATTAAAGGTAACACGGTTCAAGACTATGCGTTAACTTGGATTATGAGCATCTTCTTTGACCGATATGCGTTTCTTTGTTTGCCTGGATTCGATTTCCATCGAGACCAGCCGGGCGAGCAAGATGGAGGGGAAAAGTTGGCCGATCACCGCTTCTAGTACGGCGATCATCTTGACGGCTCTATGGGCCGGGAGAATATCCCCGTATCCGACTGAAGTTAGGGTCACAAAACTGAAATAAAGCAGCTTCCCGTCAAAGGTGTCGATTCCTTCCGTAGGGCTTGTCTGGGCGAAATTGAACGCCTTGGGCACCATAAGAGCTAACCCAGAGTAAATACCTCCCCATAACACTCCGATCAACAGATAGACGGCTATGGCTCCGGCAATCCGGTGAGTATCGATATGCCCTTCTCTAAAGACCCGGATTAGAATTACTACGATCAGTATGGCAATAAACGCAACTTCGATAATTACGTTCACCAGTACCAGGTATCTGTAAGGGTATATGAAGGCCACTACGCCTCCCAACAGACCCGTGACGCCCAAAATTATGACCAACCGGCCCCACACGGGGGTCTCCATAACTTCTCTAACGCCGAAGGCGATGATCAAGATGTAGCAGGCTTCGACCAAGAGCCGGCCCAATGAATTGGACATCATCGGATAAAATATAAATATATCCAAGAATAGCAAGACCAACAAAGCCGTCAGGCCGGCGTCATGAGACCAAAAGCGCCTTAGGGTTCGGTGCATTGTTTCCCCTCATCGTTAGTCGTAAACTTTGCCCGAGCTTTTATCATGAACGGAGATGAAAGGCAACTTTAAATGGACTGACTCAATCAATTGGGCGTTTTCCTAACGTTAGGGGCGGATTCAAGCGTACAGCCCCAACACGCGTCCATTCAGACTGGTCCGGTCAGAGGAGGCTGAATGCTTTGCATAAACTTTTCCATGGGTGAAACGTACTTGGAAGAAATGCGGCAGCCGGACATCGGACACGGCTTACTTGATGCAGTCCGCCGGATCATGGCGGGGGAGTTGGGGCGGGTGTTAGAGGAGCGATGAGTGTGTCTATTTTTTTGGTCGATAGTCACGAGGATCGAGACAGACGTCGTAAAGGAGTTTATCTAAGGGCAGCCAGTCGGTTTTGTTGATGCCACGTTTGGTGTGTTTCTGTGTCTGGTTGTGCGGAAAAGCGCAGGCTATTTTGATCCAACGGTTTTGCTCTTGGGCGATGGTTCGGATTTCATCGGCCACCTCGGAAAGGTCCTGGTCTTGGCTGTAGATGAGAGCGACATCATAAGCGTTTTTGTGTGCCAACCGGATGGCGTCAATGGCAATACGAACATCAATTCCTTTTTCCTCGCCGACCAAAACCTTGTATTCATGTCCATCCGGGCAAAGAATGGTTCGGTTGCGGTACCGCAAAGGACGGGAAAAAACATAAACATTTTTGTTCCGTCTCATTTGGGCGATTTTGGTGGTCCAAAAGTAATTCCAAAATTGATCGTCTGCCATGTCGGGAACGCCGGTATAAAATCGAGTTTCGGTTAACTGCCAACCTTTTGAACCGCAAATCATTTGAGCAAGTTTTTGAGGGTCATAATTTGGAAAAGTGTAGCCGAAGATTTCTTTGGCCGCATGAAAGAGATTTTGGCCGTCAAAAAAAGCAACGGCTCTAATGGTTGTCAGTGGAGTTGGATGAAAATTCATAAATTATATTTTTTCGTATAAAAAAATAACCCCGTCCAAGGCCTTAATCCCATATGAAAACCACACGGGGGGGCGTGTCGAACGGGGAGCAAGTGTTTATAATATAACTCATCATGAAAAATTTTGCAAGCTAAATCATTTGGGAAGTCCCCGCCTTCGCTCCATCATCTTCTGACTTCCTAAACCAGTTCCAGGCAGTTTGTTTCGTATCATCAAAAGACGTCGAAACCGGTTGCTCTCCATCGGCTACTGAATGGCGGCCATCTCCGCCCCTTTAACGTATGTCTCCAGTCCTTTAAGGATGGACTCGGCCAACTGCTCCAGATATCGGTCGTCTTTCATCCGGCGGCATTCTTCCTGATTGCTGATAAAAGACGTCTCAATCAAAATACTGGGCATTTCGGCGCCGATCAAGACGTAAAAAGGAGCCTGCTTAACGCCCAAGTCGTTCACATTGGAATATTTTTTCTTTAGGCCGCGGACCAGCGCATGTTGGACGTGCCGGCCTAGCCGGTTGGATTCGTTGATCTTGGAATTAAGCATCAAATCATTTAGCAGCGTATGCATATCACTGATCTTCTTAGTTGTAGTGGCATTTTCACGAGCCGCCACCCGCACGGCCTCTTTGTCTGTGGCCAGGTTGAGGAAGTATGTCTCCACACCACGTTGAGATTCATTCGGAGAAGCATTGGCGTGAATAGAGACAAACAAGTCCCCGCTCTGAGTGTTGGCGATGGCAGTTCTTTCTTCCAAGGGGATAAACCGGTCGTCGGATCGGGTCAAGACGACTTCGCAAGCCAACTTTTGGCGGACCATCCCGGCCAGCTTCTTAGCAATCTTCAAGGTGATGTCTTTTTCCTGGACCGACGAGTCGTATCCGATGGCGCCGGGGTCTTTACCGCCGTGACCCGGATCTATGACGATCTTCTTCACCTTGAGCCCCAGTTGTTGGGCTAAACATGATTCCGGATCATCCGCCGCCGTAGCTTTGCCCCGCGGCACCCGTTTCCTGGCTTTGGATCGCTCTTTAAAACCTCTGTTGGACGAGACGACAACCTTTTTCGGCGGCTCTTCGGCAGGAGCCGACTGCTTTCCCCAAACGTCGATCACGATCCCAAAAGGATTATCTAAAGTAAAAACCTTGTAGTTTTGTATGGATGCAATATCTAAGACCAACCGCACCTTCTCCGGTGTAAACTGCCCCGCCCGGGCGTAGAGAAGTAACCCGTCGTTAATGCTGATCGGTTCTGAAAGACGTTTAGATAGACTGGCCCCTTCCAAATCAATATAAATCCGCTCCGGCTTCTTGTTCTCCGGGTCTTGCTTAATATTGTGCTTGGAATAGGGTACCGGCCGGTTCAGGTTGATGGCGATACGGGTATAGTTCTTATTGGACCAATGACGGATGGCAGTCACTGCAGCCTGACCGCTGGCCGGGACGGCATCTTCCCCGCCGGACACCCTCCCGGAAGACCGGCCCATGGCGCCGCCGGAGTCAGCCGCCTCCCTGAAGTCCGCTCCAGTGCCGGCTTTAAGGATGGGATCATGCGGCTCCGACGAAATGGTTCCACCGGTGTTGTGGAAACCGGCTTTGTCACCGGACAGGTAGCCGGATAACTCGGCCATTTTTTTGGATGCGGGGATGGCCAGATCACCTTGCGGAAATTGCCGCTGCACCCGGCCCAGTTCGGCATGGGCCTGTTTGTAGTCCCCCTTATATAAATACAGAAGCCCCAACCGATATTGCGCCTCAGCCGCCACACTCTTGCCGGGGAAGCGTTTGGTCACCCGGCGATAATAGTCCGTGGCCATGACGAAATCTGCGTCTTTTCGGTCGATGCGAAAGAGGGTGTCATATATCTTACCCAGCGCGTACAATGCGTTGGGGGCATTTGGACCTTCCGGATTGCCTTTGAATACTTCCTGAAAAATCTGAATACAGTTGGACCACCGGACGCGGGTTTGAGACGAGGCCGGAAGATTCTGCACGGCCGCGAGTTCCCTGGTCGCCTTATCGTAAAGTTGTTGCAAGTCCACTTCCTGCGCCACCGTGACCTGGGCCAGAGCGATGAGGATAAGGACAATCAGAGTCATCTTGTATAATTTAGCCATAAAAAATTGTTTCCACTGCGTGTTTTTCGCACCGGCCATGGGCCTGATACTATTGGCTATGCGCCTTCAGCCGCATCAGGCCGACAAGACGCCGAGTTCATATTGATTTCTTTAGATCATCTAGAATATTAAGGGCATCAAGAGGAGTAAGCCGAGCAATATCCGCCTCCTTAATCCGATGTCGAATGGGGTCTTCCGGATGGTGGCCGAACAGGCTCAATTGCATCGATGTTCCCTTGGCCTGCTTAAAGGGTTGGGTGACCCGATTGGGACGGCCAAAGTGGCCCAATTCAGTCTGTTCCAGACCACCCAAGATCTCTTTAGCCCGTTTGATCACCGTGGGAGGAAGCCCGGCCATTCTCCCCACGTGGATGCCGTAACTGCGGCTGACTCCACCGGGCAATAACTTCCGCAAAAAGATGACCTCATCATTCCATTCTTTCACCGCCACGTTATAGTTCTTGATCCTGGGGCAACTTATGGCCAGGGAAATCAATTCGTGGTAGTGGGTCGCAAAAAGAGTTCTCACGCCTTTATCATCTAAATTATGTAAATGCTCGGCCACTGCCCAGGCAATACTCAAGCCGTCAAAAGTGCTGGTGCCGCGGCCGATTTCATCCAAAATAACCAGACTGCGTTCCGTGGCCAGATTTAAGATGGTGGCCGTTTCGATCATTTCGACCATGAAGGTGCTTTGGCCGGCGGCCAGATTGTCCATCGCCCCGACCCGCGTAAATATCCGATCCACCAGTCCGATAACCGCGGTTGTGGCGGGAACGAAACTGCCGATCTGGGCCATCAAAGCAATCAGGGCTACTTGTCTTAGGATAGTGGATTTCCCGGCCATATTGGGACCGGTAATAATCAGTATTTGATTATCATCCATATCCAGCTTAACATCATTTTCGACAAAAGACCCTTTTTTCAGCATCTGTTCAATGACCGGGTGTCGGCCGCCGGTGATTTCAATGGCATCGCCCTGGTCCACTTCCGGTCGGACGTAATCCTCATTATCGGCGACCTGGGCGAAGGCGGCCAGCACATCGATTTCAGCCAACGCTTTGGCCGTAGCCAGGACCCGATCAGCCTGGTCGGCTACAGCTTGTCGGATCTGATTAAAAATGGAAAACTCTAAAGAGGCCCGTTTCTCCTCGGCCGAAAGAATAGTATCTTCGTATTTCTTCAGGTCCTCGGTAATGTACCGCTCGCCATTGACCAGTGTCTGCTTCCGGACATACTCTATCGGGGCCAGGGCCATATTGGTTTTGGATATCTCGATATAGTACCCGAAGACCCGATTAAATCCGACTTTTAGAGAATTGATTCCGGTTCGTTGTCGTTCTTTAGCCTCAAATTTGGCAATCCAGTCCTTCCCCCCCCGGCTGATGGAGATTATTTCATCGAGTTCGGGGTGATATCCTGTCTTGACCATGCCCCCTTCCTTGATCGTCAAAGGAGGATCATCAACAATGGCGGCATCAATCAAATCCACCACATCCCGAAGCGGATCCAGCCGCTCCGTCAGGTAGACCAGCAAAGACGACCGAAACATATCCGTCTTCCGGATAATCGCCGGTAAGCGGGAGATGGATGCTTTTAAGGCATTGAGGTCACGGGCATTTGCCCGGTCCATGGTGATTCGGGAAATGAGCCGTTCCAAATCATACACTGCGGCCAGGTCATCGCGCAAATCCTCGCGCCGGACTTGATCCTGTTTTAACTCTTGGACCGCGTCCAGCCGCTCATTGATCTCACCGGGATCCAGCAACGGGTAGAGAATGATCTCTTTGAGCCGGCGCCCGCCCATGGGCGTGATGGTCTCATCAAGCACCCCCAGCAGTGAACCTTGTTTTGACCGTTCGAAGATGGTTTCGGTCAGCTCCAGATTCCGCCGGGTGGTCTCGTCGATGATCATGAAATCGGTCAAATTGTAAGGAACCAGGCGATTGACATGGGATAATCCCGTCAACTGGGTGTCCCGCGCGTATTTCAGCACCGCCCCGGCCGCCTCCAGTCCAACGGTCAAATGTCCGCATCCGAATCCAGCTAAAGACGAGGTATTGAAGTGGCTGGTCAGGTCGTCCTGAGCCCGGTCAAGGGCAAAAAAGTGATCACCGGGTGAATTCACGTAATACCGGCTGTCTTTTCCCAAAACATCCTGTAACCGGGGCTCTTCGAGCAAGGCCACCGGCAGCAGAACTTCGGCCGGACCGACCCGGCCCAGCTCATTGACCAGTGTCTCTCGGCCGTTGAATTCGGTGACCCGGAATTCTCCTGTGGATACATCAAGGTAAGCTAAGCCCAGGCCTCCGGTGACCGACCCGGATACCCCGGCCAGAAAGTTGTTTCTTTTTCCTTCCAGCGTATTGTCATCAGTCTTGGTGCCCGGAGTAATAATCCTGGTAATGGCCCGTTTGACAATCCCTTTGGCCGTCTTCGGATCCTCTATCTGCTCGCAAATCGCCGCCTTATATCCTTGATTGACCAGCTTGTACAGGTATGCGTCCACCGCGTGGTAGGGAATTCCGCACAACGGCACCGGGGCTTCGGCAGATTTGTTCCGGCTGGTCAGCGTGATTTGGAGGACTCTGGAGGCGATCTCCGCATCTCCGTAAAACATCTCGTAAAAATCACCCATGCGGAAGAATAGGATAGCGTCACCGACCCTTGATTTCATTTCCAGATACTGCTGGAGCATGGGAGTCAATTTAACCGGTCCCCCGGGATCGGCGGACTTGATGTTAGGCTTCTGCGGCTCATCCATAGAGACAAAAAATCAATGCGGGAGTTCCAGATAAAAGAAAAAGGTCTAGCCAAGCCCAGGTCGACTTCAAGAATGAAGCCCCTAGAATGGCTTCGCCACGGCACTGCCCCGAACTTCAGGTTGTTTTTTGGTTGCCGCGGCGGCTACGACCCGCTTTTCCTGGACGGCTGCGGCGGCTAATTTTTGGGTAAGTTGGTTGTTTTCATTTTTTAAAGAAGCTATTGTCTTTTCCAGGGATTTAGTCGCCAAACGGTGTTTTATCCGATCCTTCAAGCCAAAAAATCCCATAAACACCACACAGGCCAGAAACGGGGCCAGGGTGAAGATAAACGTCGGAATATTGAAACTTGTTTCTAAAACCAATAAATTCATATTGATAACAATGGGTTTGGTCAGAACTTCATGATTTTGCAGCACCAGCACCAACCCCACCACCGCGATCGAACAAAGAATAATCAGCTTAATATACTTCATAAAATCCCCTTTAGGGCTAATCGAACAACGGCCTTAGTTTGGCATAGGTTTGTTGGAAGTGCTCTGGTATGACTCGAAGATCGGCAAAAACGGTCATAAAATTGGTATCGCCTTTCCATCTGGGGACGACATGAAAGTGCAGATGCTCTTCGACTCCGGCCCCAGCCACCAGGCCCAGGTTAAGGCCCACGTTGAACCCATCGGGGTGCATCACTTGCTTCAGGATAGTAATGGCTCTATCTACCTCAGCCAACAGATCCGCCCGCTCCTCTGAAGTCAGCCCCCCCAAGTCTCCGGTATGAGTACGCGGGGATACCAGTAAGTGACCGTTAATGTACGGATATTTATTCATCATGACCATGGTCCGGTCTTTTATGGATAATATCAGGCGCTCCTCCATGTCTTCAGGGCGGGGTGGGAGTCCCAGATCAGGACAAAATATACAGCCCGCGGTCTTATCTTCACCTAAAATATAGGTCATCCTCCAAGGAGCCCACAAAGTCTCTGTCATGGTTGTACCTTCCAGTTTAGAGTTACAAGGGTCGGCCGGCCGGGGAGAGGTGCCCCGCCTCGCCTGGTTGTATAGATCGGGACCGTTTGGTTGTGACCGGTTTGGTTGTGACCGATAGATGGGACAACCCATGGCCCCGTACGCCGTCATGATCGAATAGTCCAGTTCTGGTCCATAGCAAAAAAAGCCTCGAAAGACAAGTACGGACTGTTGGAAAAAATAGGCTCATTGGCTGACTAACGTGTTATATAAGTATGTTGATGCAAAATGTTGAAGAACCCAAATGTTTTTTTTCTTGGATGCAGCCTTCAAGAGCCGAAATATTACTTTATCCTCCTCGTTCAACAAGCTAACGCGAAGGTCGTGACTCCCTTCTCGTCCACCCGGAAAAAGCACTTGACAGTTTGGCCAAAATGTGTTAGTAAGCGCGCATTATTATTACGCTCTCAATAGGTTGGCTTTGATTTGCCCGTTTAGACAACCCTTCCGCAGGTGTTCTCTCATCTGCCAGTCATGATCGGCCGGCCCCTACCCCGCCCGGTTAATCATTAAAATATCAAAACTGTTTTTCCCACATTGCAGTGCTAATCCCGGGGCTGCTCATTCCGGGATCCTAATCAGACTCTTTGGCGGGAATCAGAAGGCGGCAATATATTCCGCCCGGCCAATTCAACATGTTGTTTTTCTTTATCTGTTTATTTATGACCTTCATAGTTTTATATTAATTAATGATTATAATATACATTTTGTATTTAAGGAGGCTACCTTGATAGGTAAAAGATATACTTTTCTAGTCTTTTCTCGCCATGGCGATCATCGGGTCAAGACATTTACTTCGACTAAAATAATGATTGTCTTCCTATTGCTCACTGCCACCGGGTTGGTCTTATTCTCTGGATTCACCTTCAGTAAGTACCTGAAAGCGAAAAGCAGCTTAACGGAACTTCACCGGCTGTCCGATGAAAACGCCAGGCAAAAAAAAGAACTGGCCGAACTCACGCAAAAGGTAAGCAACTTTAGCCAACAATTACTCCAACTAAAAGAATTCAATCAACAGATCAGAACCACCGCGACTCAAGTCAAAAAGGATCAACGCCCGGCGGGCGGACAGGGTGGTTCCGATGCCAATGTCTTTGCTTCAAACTATCCTTTGATTCAACAGCATGAACTACTCATCCGCAAACTCAATAAAGACCTTGATAGCTTCCAGTTGGAAGCGGCCTTGGAAAAACAAACTCAAGATGAGCTGCAACGATTCCTACTAAAACAAAAATCCGTACTGGCCTCCACCCCTTCCATCTGGCCTACCAGGGGATGGGTCTCTTCGGGTTTTGGATACCGACGCTCGCCGTTTACCGGGGCCGTCGAATTTCACCACGGCCTGGATATCGTTAATGACCGCGGCAGCTCTGTTGTAGCCACGGCCGATGGAGTAATTACCTCGGTCAGGCATGAAGGTTCCTTCGGGTTGCTCATGACCGTCAACCACGGTTATGGTTTGACCACCAGATATGCTCACCTCTCCGCCTCCTTAAAGGAGCCGGGTGACAAGGTCGCCCGGGGCGAGAAAATCGCGCAGGTCGGATCGACCGGGCGAAGCACCGGACCTCACTTGCATTATGAAGTGATTATTAACGGTATCCCGGTTAACCCAGACCGGTATATCATGGATTAAGTCGATGATTAAATCGACTAGGCCACGGCCTCATCCCGACGGTAACCATGACCGATCACACTGAAACCTGCCCCCCCCGACAAAAACGCTTTGATCAGGCCGACAGGTGCATAAAATGTGGTATGTGTCTGGCCGTGTGCCCTTCGTACCGGGTGACCAGATTGGAAAGCCTGGGGGCTCGCGGGAGGATGGCCGCGGCCAGCGCCATTGACCTGGGCCAATCAGACTTATTATCTCCCCATTTACGAGAGACAATCACCGCCTGTCTACTTTGCGGGGCCTGCGGCCGGGAATGTGCCGGCGGGTTATCCGCGGATGCGGTTGTCCAATCCCTGCGGCAGGAAACTGTGAAAGCCCAAGGGATGCCGTTGGTCAAGAGGTTGTTGCTTGAAGGGTTGCCTCCCCACGGAGCCGGGCCCCGGGCGGCATCACAACTCATGTCCCGTGTGTCGGCCTGGCTGAACCAGTGTGTTCCACCCGGCATAGGTCTCAGAGATCGATTTCCCCTACCCGCCCTGCTC
>JADFYN010000092.1:601-11324 GCA_015233055.1 Deltaproteobacteria bacterium | reverse complement strand
TTTCCTAAGTCTGCCTCTTCAAGACTTGCTTCGCGGAGGTCCATCCCGGAAAGATCCACCTGACTAAGCTTCGCCCTAGTGAGTATGGCCTTTCTGATATTTTCTGCCTCTGAGAGATTCACACCGGTAAGAACAGCCCCGGTTAGGTTCGTCCCTGAGAGATTCGCCCAGGTGAGGTCAGCATCGGTGAGATTCGCCTCGCTAAGGTCAACGTTGTGGAGATCAGCCTTGCGGAGTTGGGCTCCACTAAGATTGGCCTCACTCAAATCGACGACCTCTCTGCTCGCCTGTCGCCAATTATTCCAAACCTTCACCCCTTGCTTAAGGATGCTAAGCTGTTGTTCATTAGCCATGTGAACTCTCCTTACGTTTATACGTCGGCGGAGTCGTGGAGTAATGCATAGTTCTGGATTATCGACTTCCTGTAGCCTCGCATAGCCCTTGTCCAAAGTCAAGAGGTTATAATGTATTTTGGGGAGGTTTTTGAGGGCTGGTTTAAGGCGTTCGCAAGATAGCAGAGGCGGATCTATGGAGCGCAGAACACCCCCTATCCGACTCTTGCCGTTGGGTTTCGAAACCGACATAGACACGAAGTTCATTCATAGGCGACTTCCATGTTGCACCTGACGATAAACAATGTTAATATATTCAGCATAGGGGCGGTATATATCTCGTTGGTATCCCAAGTGGGCCGGCCGTGATTTGACCGCTTACAACCCCGGCGCCTGGTTGTCGAGGAGCACCTCCATCACCCTGGTTACCTTAGGTTGCCCGGCAGACTATGAGCGGGAGTAGCGTTTGATAAAAATCTGGTAAATTGAAGGAGACATACCATGTTGGTGAAGACGTTGGATCACGTCAGAGGTAACGAACTATCCGTCCATTTGCTTGAAAAAATGGGATTTTATCCTGACCAGGTTTTCAACGTGACTCTCGAATTAGTTGAAGACACGGATAACCTGCCGCCGGAAGAAGCCTTCAGGGAGGATTTTATCCAAGAGGTGGAACAAGCCTCGGCAGAATACCGTAAAGGAACCGCTAACGGCGTTTTATGCCGAACAAAAGAAGAAAGTGAAGCCTTTTTTGAAAGGCTTTGGAATGAGTAACTATAGCCGATTTTATCATGATAACTTTATAAGAGACCTGAAGAGAATTAAAGCCAACCCTGAATTGCGGATCAGGTTAGAGGATAAGATAGAAGAGATAATGGAAAGCCCAAACCACTATAAAACCTTACGCAACGTATTGAAGGGCAGGCGAAGGGTTCACCTTGGAAGCTTCGTGTTGGTCTTTGAGGTGATAGAGGAAGCCAACGTGGTCATATTCCACAAATTCAGGCACCACGATGAGGTATATAAGTGACCGCTGATCTTACGGGCAGAGTGACTTAAGGCTCAGCCGGACCACCAACCGGGGTCCTGTTCCGGCCCTCTTTTTGGCCTTGACAGGTTGGGTTTTATGTGGCAAAATAGAACCAATAATTTAACAAATTACGAGAGTTAACTGTTTTTCCGAATTATCCACCAGAACTTAGCGGTTAGAAGGAGACAAAAATGAGTGTCGGCGTAAAAGAGTTGGAAATAAAGCTGCGAGAACTGCACCCTGAAATCCGCAAACATGGTCTGAACTTATCCTTAAGTTTCGACAAAGAGAAAGACGCCTGGGTCGTGGGATTGTGGAAAGGGGATCATAGCCTGACTACTTACTTAGACGCAAAAGACGCCGCATCTTGTATTGAAGGCGTTCAGTGCATCTATCTAGACATTCAGGTTAGTCAGTTTATCAAGAATTTTGAAGCCTGCTAAAGAATGATGCACGTAGCATTTTTCGCCGGTCTTGGGCGGAGATGCTGTGTGCATCCTCTCCCGCTTCCCATTTTCCTCCAATGACGTCCCCCAAAGTTATCCTTTTCTCCCCGAGAAACCTGCTCCGTCGGTGCCCGTTATCAAGATAAAATACCTTGATTAATTAATCTGATTGGGATAAAAAGATAGTTCCCGGACCGGGTGAGAAGTCACTTCGGGAGCCGGGTCGGGGCGACGGCATCGAGCCTATCCGACTTGCCGTCTTCATCCCCTGTTGAGCCATTGGCCGGCCGCCAATCAGGCCGAAAAGACATCTATCACCAGTTTACCGAAAGGAGTCATGGCTATGAAAAGAGAATTGCACCGAACATGGCCCACCGGACTGTTTATCCTGGTCATGATGATAATGCCGGCCTGGGTGGGTCCGGCCGCCGCAGAAACGGGCGTGACCGACAAAGAGATCAGAATCGGACAATGGGGGCCCCAGACAGGACCGGCCGCATTGTGGGGCGCGGTGGCCCGAGGGACCGACTGCTACTTCAAGATGCTCAATGATGAGGGCGGGATCAATGGACGGCACCTGAAACTGTTCCTCAGAGACGACGGATATCAACCCCCCCGGACCAAAGCTGCGGTCAAAGAACTGGTCGACCAGGTCGGAGTGTTCGCCTTTGTCGGGGGTGTCGGTACGGCCTGCGGTATGGCCGTCAAAGGTTTTTTGGCTGAGAATAAAATCCCCTGGATCGGACCCAGCACGGGATCGATCCACTGGACCTCACCTCCATCGAAATACCTCTTTGCCCTCTACCCCAAATATGTTGATGAAGCCGGCATCTTGACCCATTATGCCGTCGAAACGATGAAAAAGAACAAGCTGGCCTTTTTTTATCAGAATGATGATTATGGCAAAGAGGGGCTGAAGGGGGTCAAGGCCCAACTGAAAAAATACAACCTGGACCTCTTGGCCGAAGTGCCGGTAGATGTTATGGACACCGACCTGTCTTCCCACTGCCTTAAGCTGAAGGAATCCGGAGCGGACACGGTTATTCTGTGGGTCTTGCCCAAGCACGCGGCCATGATGCTCGGAGCCTCGGCCAAGCTGGCCTATAAACCACAGTTCATGTCTTCGAGCACCTTGAGCGACGCCCCGATGATGAATCAGCTCACCAAGGGGCTCTGGACGGGAGTAATTTTCACCAATTTCGGTCTGCCGCCGTCCTCGAAGAACCCTCTCATGGTTAAGTATCATGCGGCCCAGCAAAAATATGCCCCGAATGAGCGCTGGGGAGTCTTTTTTTATGCCGGATTTCTGTTTGCCGAGCCGTTAGTGGAAGCGATCAAAAAATGCGGCCGGGACGTGACCAGGGAGAATCTGATCACTAAACTGGAGACCCTGAATAAATTCGAAGGAATTTCCGGCCCCATCACCTTTAGCCCCACTCAGCGGCAGGGACTCCGGTCGGTTTTCTTAGGTAAATGCCTTCCAGACAGTCAGGTAGATGTCCTGTCCGGCTGGATTACCTCGGAAATGCCTCTTTAGTCGTTGCGGGTTGCGCGTGGCGTGTTACGGGTACGGGTCAATGACGAGCAACCCGCAACCAGAAACAAGCAACCCGCAACCAGAAACAAGGAACCAGAAACCAGCAACGAGCAACCAGAAACCGGAATGAACCCAAATCCATCTCCTTCATCGGCCAGATCCACCATTAATCCACTAATTTTTGTTTTCTTCTTCCTTTCCGGCGGCAGCGGATTGGTCTATGAGTTGGTCTGGTCCAAGACCCTCAGTCTGATTTTTGGATCAACCACCTTTGCCATGGCTACGGTGCTGTCTTCATTTATGGGCGGACTGGCCGCGGGCAGTTATGTGGCCGGCAAACGGATCGACGCCCGGCCGGACGCACTGCGGGTGTATGGTCTGTTGGAAGTGGGGATCGGCGACTATGCGGTTTTGTTTCCGCTCCTGTTATCCCTGCTGAGCCCATTTTACATCTGGCTGTACGGGGCGCTGGAGCTTCATTTTTATCTACTCAGCCTGGTCAAGTTCTGCGTTTCCTTCATCCTGGTCCTCATCCCGACCTTCCTGATGGGGGCCACCCTGCCGGTCCTGAGCCGGTACCTGGTCACCAGGCAAGATGACATCGGAGTATCGGTCGGGGCTTTGTATACGGTCAATACGTGCGGCGCGGTGGTGGGATGTTTCTTGACCGGTTTCATTTTGTTGAGATTTTGGGGTATCCATCTGACCACTTATGCCGCGGCCCTGGTCAACGTGGTGATCGGGATATGGGCTATTCAACGGCAAAGGCGACTGGCTGCCCGGCCGGTGATACCCAGTCCGCCGGCCCCTCAACCTGAAGCGACCGGCAAGTCCCGAAAGAAAAAGCGGACCGCGGCCTCCCCCGTTGGTCTGGCAGTCCAGCCAATATCCGCCCCGGCCATAAGTTCCAGGTTGCGCTGGTTTCTGATTTTCCTGGCGTTTTACGGCGGGTTTTCCTCGCTGGCCTACCAGGTTTTCTTGACCCGAGTCTATCTGATGTTCCTGGGCAGCTTCACCTATACCCTGTCCATCATTCTGGGCGCTTTTCTGTTGGGGATTTTGCTGGGTGGCCTGGTTTTCACCCGATTCTTGAGCCGGCCGGGGCCATGGGACGGCCTGTGGCTGGGCGCGGCCAAGATCGTAGCCGGATTAAACCTGCTGGCCCTGATCTTGTGCAGCGGCCGAATCGTAGACATCAAAGACAGCCTCAGGGCCTGGCTCGGAGTGGGCCCGGTGATGACTTATGTGAATGAATTCTTGCTGGTCTTCATCTTTGTTTTTATCTCCACCTTCGCCATGGGGTTGCTGCTGCCGTTGGCGATTAAGTTGTACACCGACCGGGTTGATCTGGTCGGCGCCCGGGTGGGTCAGGTCTATGGAGCCAACTCGCTGGGGTCCTGCCTGGGTCCCTTTGTGGCCGGGTTTTTGATTATCCCCTGGCTGGGCATCATGAAGAGTATCTTCATCTTTTCATTGGTGGATGTGGCTTTGGGGATGTGTTGCCTGGCCGTGTTCCCGCTGGCCGGGGGTAGGTTAAGAATGGCTCTGCCGGTTACGGCCGGGATCGCGGTAATCATCATGGCTCTGGTGTCCGGCCGGTCCCTGGCCCCGCTCAAGCCCTACACCTTGACCGACAAGAATCAAGAACTCCTGTTTTATGACGAGAATTTCAATTCCATTTCCTCCATCTACCGCAACCAGCGCGGGGTTAAGACTCTCTATGACAATGCCCGCCACATTCTTAACATGGAAGAGACCGACACCTTTGTGACTATGGCCCACCTGCCCATGCTCATGGCCGCCCGGACCGACCAGGTTCTGGTGATTGGATTCGGCAGCGGGATAACCGCCGGCAAGGTGGCCAGGTATCAGCCCAAGGCGATCACGGCCATCGAAATCTCTTCCGGCATCATGCGCGGGGCCAAAGTTTTTGCCGAGGAAAACGAAGGCATATTGAACAATCCCATTCTCACCCCGATCATCGATGACGGCCGCAACTATCTTTTGCTGACCGGGCGGACTTTTGACGCCATTACCCTGGACCCGTCGCATTTCTACCTGAACGGCAGCAGCCAACTGTATACCGAGGAGTTCTATCGGCTGGTCTATGCCGGGTTGAATGACGGCGGCGTCTTTTGCCAGTGGTTTCCCTTGCGGGCCAACGAGTTCGACTTGATCACAGCCATGAAGGCTTTTCACCGGGTATTCCGGGAAACTTCCCTGTGGCACACCAAAGACGGTGGATTCTTCTTGCTGGGCCGGCGGGGGGGGAAGTTCGATTATCAGTCCATTTCGGCGCGCTATGCCCTCCCGGCCGTAAAGGCTGACCTGGCCGCGAATGGGTATCAGCGTCTGGAAGAGGTGTTGGGGTGTTTTGTCCTGGGTCCCCGAGGAATCGAACAATTGCTCGCCGGGACTGCCGAGGTAAATCGCGACGACTTGCCCTATAATGAGTATCCATCTCTCCAATTTGATATTAAGCCATTGATTATGCGGATGTTGTCCCTGGCCGAGTCACCATGGAGCTACTTTAACCCTCCGCCCCAACCGGGTCCGGGAGATTTGCGGGACGCGGTCAACCGGGAGCAAGCCGCCACCCGCCACGTCCTCTATTCTTACGTGGTTAAAGATCCGGCCATCGAGATCAGCGAAGCCCTGCGATTGTCTCCTAAGAATGAGAGTATCAGGAAAATCGTCGGATTGGATAAAAAAGGCCAGGCCCGGCTGGTTGATGACCTGGTCCGGCGGCGGACCGGAAAATTCTCTGATTACCTGGACCTGGCCCGAGTTGACTGGTGGGATGGTCAGCCCCAGATGGCCCAAGACATGTTAAGACAGGGACTGGCCTTGTATCCTAATAATTTGGATGGATTGGTTAAACTGGGGCTCTGGGCTATGGAGGCCGGCGATGACCGAACAGTGCAGGAAGCCGTTGAATCCATCCGGACCAGGCCGGGGCATGATCAGACGGCTGCCGGGGTGGCCGACGTCTTGGACAGACTGGCCGGCATCAACCGAAGATTGGCCGCCGGAAATGATACCGGCCGGAGCCGCCTCCAGGCTGGAGATTGCTATTACCAACTAGGCCTTTATTATCAAGCGGTGGCCCTATATCGTCCGGCCCTTCAGGCTGAATCTGATTCGATGGAGGCCAGGCTTGGTCTGGCCCGGTGCTTCGAAAAGTTGGAGGATTACGACCAGGCTCTGGAAGTGCTCAAACCCGTGGCGTCAAGCCGGGAGGGCGCCGGTCTGGCCGGTCGATTGTCGGCTCTGCGGCAGGTTCCAGGCAAAATTGTCAGTTTTTATTAGGGCACGGAATCGGAGATCTGGCCCGACCGGCCTGCATGGCCGCAAATCCTTTCACCAGGAGAGACGGAGAATGAAAAAGCCGTTTACGCTTTGGCTGGCTCTGGTCTGGTGTTTGCTGCCGGCGGCCCCGGCCATGGCCGAATTCAGAATCGGATTCAAGGTCTTTGTTGAGCTGGGCTACGACTCGAAAGATAAGGAGCTGACCAACAACGGCAAAAATGGTGTGAGCAACGTCTTTATCGACATGCCGTCCTCTTCCCGGATTTACGGCCGGTTCCGTCAAGATAACGTCTCCGGCTATTTTGAGGTGGGACTAAGCAACAGCCGAAGAAATCCTGGAAACGCAAAGTTCCGCAAGCTCTATGGTGAGTACGCCTTCGGCAATTCTAAGCTTCAAGCGGGCCAGACCGAGCCGCTGACCGCCAGGTTCGTTAGTCCTCAATATCTTGGTGCCGCGGTCGAATCCTCAAGCTCGGGCCGAGAGGTCAACAGTCGCTCCCTGCTCAGAGGGTGCGGCACTCCAAACTATAATCGAGTCCCTGTGGTCAACTATACTTACAGATCAGGCCATATATCTCTCCAGGCAGGGGCGTTTGCCGGGCCGGGAGGCAGAACCGGTGGGGCCATCACCGGCCCGGACGAAAGCAGCGACCGTTATTGGGATCTTCCGGGGCTGGAGTTCTGCGCAGGTTACAAAACAAGTCTGTTCTATATCGCTCCGGGTTTTGCCTGGGGCCGGGTCAAATGGCAAGGCGTCCCCATGGGTGAGGATAACTCGGTGGCCGCCTGGTTGGTCAATATGCCCTTCCAAATTAACTACGGCCCGGCGGTCTTGCGGTTGAATCCATATTACGGCCGTAATATTGGGGCATTCACTCGTAACGATCGGAACGGTTACGGCAAGCCCATCTTGGTTGAGGAGGAATTCAAAGATGTGATCCAGTATGGCGGATGGGTTCATCTGGGTGTCAAGTTCGGCCTTGTCTCAACCAATCTGATCTATGGCCATTCTCACTACCAGAACGATGACTGGACTCGCCAGGGCCAGGTCTCCTGGATTAATGACAATTATTCCCGCAATGCTTATGTGATCAATTTACCGGTGGCTGTGGCCACAAACTTTACCCTTGTGCCGGAACTGGGATACTATGTTTATGGCGATCGCCCCGAAGACAACCTCAACCTGGGCAAAGAGATCTTGGTCGGCGTTCAATTCCAGCTCGAATACTGATTATCTTCATAAACGCGGCGACCTGGATGGGTCCAAGTTAACTCCTGTGATGGGGTCCGGACCCTACCGGCCACCTATGACCTGTCCTGAATCGCCGGCCTAAGGACTTTATCTATAGCTCCCAATGATGGGAGCCTCGGCCTGGGGTGCCACCTTCCACTACCCATCCGGGCCTCCCCCCTGACGGTAGGGTGTTCCCCACGCTAAATACGGCCCACCCCCTATTGACCGTTCCCCTCGCCATATCGTAGAATTCGTCGCATTACTCAGCATAGTGGGTTCAGTTTTCATCCCCATGCCGGCTTCGAATCTTGGCTGCCACCACCCGGAGACCCATTGGCCGGATCAACTATCTTGCGATTCAATCATGATCGACTAGAGGAAAAAACGATGTCGGCCGCACGAAAGAATAAAGGTTGGTCTGTCGCCCTGGGTGGATTGGGCATCAACCTGGCGCTGGGCATCCTATATACCTGGTCGATTTTTAAAGTGGCCATAAAAGATTCGATTGTCAGCCGAGATCTGATTTTTACCTGGAGCTTACCGTCCGTCAATGATCCTTACATCGTGTGTTGCCTGGTGTTTGCCGTGACCATGATTTTGGCCGGAAAGCTTCAAGATAAGTATGGCCCGCGGAACACGGCATTCATCGGTGGCTTGCTGGTGGGTTTAGGGTTTATCTGGATCTCGCAGACAACCAACTACGTCTGCTGGGTCCTGGGGTTTGGAGTGCTGGTTGGGGCAGGCATCGGGTTCGGCTATGCCTCGGCGACCCCGCCGGCTCTGAAATGGTTTCCCAAAGCTAAAACCGGCTTGATCGCGGGCGTGGTCATTTCCGGGTTTGGGTTGGCGCCCGTTTACGCTGCTCCCCTAACTACCTATCTGTTGGGGATATGGGGATTGCAGAAGACAATGTTGTTTTACGGCGTCGCCTTCACGCTGTTTGTTTGTGGGTTAGCCTTTTCTTTGGTTAATCCGCCTCCAAATTACGTCCCTGAGTCCGGGAATGAGAGTGTTTCATCCGCCGGATCAGGTCTGGAAACAGGCCCTGGCCCCGCGGATATTTTGAAATCCAAGTCATTCTATATTTTGTGGTTTACTTATTTTATCAGCGCCGGGACCGGCCTCATGGTTATAGGCGCGGTGGCCGGTATGGCCAAACAAAGCTTAGGCCCGTTGGCCTTCCTGGCTGTGGCCATCATGGCCGTTGGAAATGCAGCCGGCCGGATCGTCGCGGGGAGTGTGTCGGACCGAATCGGCCGCCAGTTGACTCTGGTGATCTTGTTGTTTTTTCAGGCCGTGCTTATGTTTACTGCAGTCCCCACGTTGCGCTCGGGCACCGGTCCTGCGACCATGGTTTTGTTGGCCACCCTGATTGGGTTCAATTACGGAGCTAATCTGGCCATATTCCCTGCCTTCGCTCGGGACCTCTGGGGCCTGAAGAATTTTGGGGCCAATTATGGGATACTCTTCACCGCATGGGGCGTGGGCGGCCTGGTCTTGGGCCGGTTGTCTCAGATGTTGGAGGCGATGAGCGGCAGCTTCGACTATTCTTTCATGACGGCTACAGCTATTTTAGTGGTCGCGGCCGGTCTCAATCTAATCACCCTCAAATCTTCCGAGGAACCAGGTCTGAACTATAATAAGGCCCGCAAGATATCCAGGTTAAGCTGGTTGAAGGCCGCGCCCTCCCTGGTCCCCAAAACCCTGCACCGTCGGGTGTCCAAGAACCGGCGAACAAACAATTCCACCCCTGGGAAGCATTATTGATATGCTTTTACGGGTTGCGGGTTAATGACATTGACTCGTAACCCGCAACCCGAACTCCGTAACCTGTAATGATTTGCCGGTGGCATGTCCATATAAAGACTTCCCGGTCCCCGTGAGTGCCCTGAGGATTTATTCACCAAAAATTTTCACCCCAGCGCGCCGCTTGAGACGTGCCACCGACAAATCATTACAGAAGATTACCGCGTTGGAAGCATAACGCAGCGGACGCGGAGGGTATAAGGGCTCTCTATAATTAAAAAAGAAACCCTGCTCTCTCTCCAATTCCTCCGCGTCCTCTGGGTTATGCTTCAGAGGAGCAAGATAAGCCTCAAACTGAGTGAATAACCAGCCTCACCCCTCCAGTGTCTCAAAAAAAACTTCCAATTTGGCCTGGGTTTGTTCCTCGGAATAGACTCGATAGTCCGTCAGATCTGCATCGATGATCACCGCCGGGCGCTCCGTCTGGGACATCAATAAACGTTTGATGTCGTACTGGCCCAGGGAATAGGGCTTGCAACTTCTGGTGGAGTGGATGACCAGGCCGTCAATTTGATAGTCCTCGATCATCTTTTTCATCAAACCTAATCGGTGACCGAGATGGTTATTCAGAATTATTAGACTGTACGTTCTGGCCATGGACTCGAAGGGCCTGGCGGCATCAAGATGTTCTATTGTTTCGGCCCAGGCGTTGGTGTAAGTGGCCGCCACAAAGTTGTACCCCTTCTCGGCAAAAAGCTGGGACCACTCCCGCAATTTAAACCACACCGCGATGTTGTCCCACAACAACCTTTTGCGCTCATGGGCCAGTCCTCCAATACCGGCGGCCACTCTCTCCTCCAGCTCCTGAAGCAACATCCGATAATAGTCTTGTGTCACCGGTAGGCCCCGAAGAGAAACGATGGGCGCCATGTGGACAAACGCGTCAAAAATGGTCATGGGCGCCGGCCGATGTCGCATCGTGGCCAAGATTTGACCCCAGGTGGCTGACGATTCCCGAGCTAATTTGATTACTTCCTGGAATTTTTGATATGAAAACCGCCGCCGGGTGATTTGTTCCAACTGCCCGAT
>JADFYN010000092.1:0-574 GCA_015233055.1 Deltaproteobacteria bacterium | reverse complement strand
CCAGTTGCCCGGCCATATAAACCAGGTCTTCATCCCGCATGGGACCATAGTTAAAGGGTGTATCAAACATAATCAACGGGATGTTCAGGTAATGGGCCAGTTGCTTATACCAGTACAATACCGTGTGGCAAATATTGTTGCAGCAAAAGAGCAGATCCGGCCGCGGCAACCGTCCCACCGGTGTCCGACCGGAAAATAAATGACCCAAATCGATGCGGGCATAGGAGCACAGGTCCGGGTTATATCCCTTGTTTTCCGCCTGACGGCACAACTCCGGCCCCAGATGCTGCGCTCCGCACACTGCGCCGTGATTCTCCGGGTAGATGGTATAAAAGTCAAAGACACGCAGTAGCTCCACCGGAGCGCCGCTGGTCACCCAGGCCACTGGTTTCGCCCCTTCTGCAAATCGGGACAGGAAATAATGCCGGGTCATGATCTCCCGCAACCGGCCGGCGCATTTCAGGGGTGGCCCAAAATAGGGGTTGGGCTTTCTGGGGCGGTGTCTTTTCAGCCGGGCCCGAAGTTGGAACAGGGCCGGTGCGCCCAGGTCCTTCATAAAATGGTATCTAATCGC
>JADFYN010000091.1 GCA_015233055.1 Deltaproteobacteria bacterium | reverse complement strand
AAATAGCCGGTTTCTGGATGGATGTAACCAACATAGCCGAATTTGCTGTCGGTCATCTCCTTGGCCTGTTCCAAGACCAGGTAAGAGATGTCCTCGATTGACGCGGCGGTCAGGATGGCCTTGAACATCAATGTCCGATTCACTACATCTTATCCGACGGGCAGCCACACGCCATGGAAGACATCCATTATGATCGGAACGGCCGGGGGATATTTGTGGATATTTCTGTCTCGCCCATCAAAGACGAAAACGGCCGGGTGACCCAGGTTGTCCATGTGGCCAGAGACGTCACCGAACGGAAAAAGGCTGAGCTTGAATTGCAGAAAGCCAAAGAGGCGGCTGAGTTGGCTAATCGGGCCAAGAGTGTCTTTTTGGCCAACATGAGCCATGAAATTCGTACACCGATGAACGGGATTATCGGAATGGCCGATTTGTTGCTTAATACTCAGCCTAATCCGGAGCAGTTGGAATACATCAATATGTTCAAATCTTCGGCGGAATCGCTACTGTCTTTGCTGAATGATATCCTTGATTTCTCCAAAATCGAGGCCGGAAAACTGGAGATTGTCAAAACCGCTTTCGACTTGCGGGAAAGCCTGGGCGAGTCCATTAACACCTTGGCCTTTAAAGCCGAGAGCAAAGGGTTGGAACTATCCTATTTAGTCTACTCCGACGTTCCTGATAAATTGATCGGCGATCCTGACCGGCTCCGGCAGATCGTCCTTAACCTCACGGGTAATGCCATTAAATTCACCGAAACAGGTGATATCCACCTGCTGGTGGAGAGGGCCTCTCAAACCGGCTCCGAGGTCGTTCTCCATTTCATTGTTTCCGATACCGGCATTGGTGTTTCTTCGGAGAAACAAGACAATATCTTTTCTCCTTTCGTCCAAGAAGATGATTCCGTCTCACGTAAGTATGGGGGTACCGGTCTGGGATTAACCATTTCAGCTCAACTGGTAGCTATGATGGGTGGAGATATCTGGATCGAGTCGGAATCGGGGCAAGGCAGCCGGTTTCATTTCACGATCACCTTCGGACTGCAGGAAGATACCGTCATGCCCGATGTTGTTCCTCGATCACGAGGGGTGGAAAATCTACCGATATTGATCGTGGATGATCATGCCACCACCCGTCATGCCCTGGAGGAAATTCTTAGAGGGTGGAAAATGAAACCAGTCCCGGCTTCAGGAGGCCCAGAGGCACTAAACCTCTTGGTTCAGGCCGAGTTATCCGGAACTAGCTTTCCATTATCGATTATAGATGTTCACATGCCCGGAATGGATGGATTTAGCCTGGTGGAGAAAGCTCGGGAACAGGGCCGCGTAACTCCGGCGGTCATCATGCTGTTGACTCAAGCCGGGTATCTGGACGAAACCGAACGTTGCCGGCAACTGGGTGTAGCCGCTTATCTTCGGAAACCGGTCAGACCTTCAGCCCTCTACGACGCTCTGATGGCCGCCTTAGGCCGACCGGCCCCAATTATCGAACCTGCCTCCATAGAGCCCCGGCCATCATCTAAGACGAAAAAACCATTACGTATTTTGCTCGTAGAAGATAATCCGGTTAACCAGAAATTGGGCCTGGTCATGCTGAATAAACGGAACCATTCCGTCGTGGTAGCCGAAAATGGTCGGAAAGCTTTGACCGCCGTGGCGCAGGGGCGGTTTGATCTGATACTGATGGATATCCAAATGCCCGAAATGGACGGACTGGAGGCCACGGCTATTATCAGAGAAGGCGAAAAGAAAACCGGAAGCCACATTCCCATCGTGGCCATGACGGCTCACGCCATGAAGGGTGATAAAGAAAAATATCTGGACGCGGGAATGGATGCTTATATATCTAAGCCATTTAATTCGGAGCACTTATTTGGCACCATTGAAAGATTGACCCATCGGGCAAGCACCCCACTCCAAGCCGTTCCGGAGCAGACCGACCAACGAGCCGTGTTTGACCCCAAATCCTTCATCGCCCGCGTCTTCAGCGACCCGGAACTGGTCACTGAACTGGTGGCCATGTTTTTGGATAGTTGCCCCAGGAGTATAGACAGTATCCGTGACGCCATCAGACGGGCGGACGGCCCGGAACTGGAGCATAGCGCCCATTTCTTCAAAGGGACGGTGGGAAATTTTTCGGCTATGCCGGCCTTTGACCTGGCTCTCAAGCTGGAGAAAATGGGACAGCGTCAGGATTTCACCGGGGCTGAAGAAACGCTTGTCCTCTTGGAAAAGCAGATAGCCCAACTTAAACCGGCGCTGATTAAATTGTCCCGGGAGTTTACCGGAAAAGAGGTTTGACGTTACGTGTTACGTGTTGCGTGTTACGTGTTGCGTGTTGCGGGTTACGGGTTTTGGGTTTATGATTAATAGCTAATGTCGGGATTCCTCTGTTTGAAAAAGATATTGTCTATTCTTGAATTCATCGCTTCCAGTCGGGGCGGGGGGGCGGCCCACGTCCTGGAATTGGCCGGTAGATTGGCTCGTTCCCGGTTTAAGTTGACTGTGGCCATGAGTTCCGATGAGTTCGGAGTGACGGAAAATGAGATCACCGCGACTGGGGCGGAATTCCAACCCCTGGACCTGACCAAAGGGTCACCTCTGGGGCAATTGTTGCACCTGGCCGCCTTGATTCGGAGCCGGAGATTTGATCTGGTGCACTTCCATGGGGCGCGGGCGGCCTTTTGGGGTCGTTTGGCCTGTACCCTGGTCAGACCCAGGCCGGCGGTAGTCTACTCCATCCATGGTTTCTCCTATCCTTTCTACCATGGCTACAAACAAAAGATTGGTTATTTGTTCGAACGGTTGGTGGGACCAATCACCGACCTGGTCGTATGTGTCTCGGATAATGAGAAGAAAGAGGTCCTCAGGTCCAGGTTGTTTCCTTCAAGCCGGGTCGTGGTCATTAAGAACGGGATATCGTGGGAAAGAATCCATACTCCCGCCGGCTTGAAAAGGAATGCCGGATGCCGGGCCGGTCTGGGGCTGAATGATGATCAGAGATTGCTGGTTATGGGGTGTCGGCTGGACCGCCCTAGGGATTTCGACGTCTGCCTCAAGGCCATGGCCCGTCTTGTAACCGGTTTTCCAGACACTCGCCTGGTGATTGCAGGTGAAGGTCCGGAGCGTCTCCGAATCCAGAATTTGATCAAGTTGCACCGGTTGGAACATGCGGTTACTCTGGTTGGATTTCGTCGAGATATGCCGGATCTGCTGGCCGCGGCGGATGTCTTCATGTTAACGTCATGGGGTTGGGAAGGGTTACCTCTGGCGGTGATGGAGGCGATGGCCGCAGGGTTACCAGTGGTGGCGACGGCGACCGGTGGTCTCCCCGAACTGGTTATAGACGGCGAAACGGGGTTTCTTGTTCCCATGGGAGATGATTCCAGCTTAGCCGAGAAATTAGGTTTATTGCTGTCTGATGCCGAATTGCGTCAGAGACTGGGCCAGGCCGGCCGGCAACGCGTCATAACCATGTTTTCCGCAGATCGGATGGCCCGGGAAATGTCCGACCGATATCTTGAGCTTATGCCGGGCTGCGCCTCTGAATATTTATCTTGGGAAGAAGCTGTCTGCCCCATCTGTGGGCGTCCATCGGATTCCCTCTGGCGGGTGGTCAAGGGGTTCTCGATCATGAGATGCCGGGATTGCCACCTGGCCTTTGTCAGTCCCAGGCCGTCCGAAGCAGCCTTAGCCAGGTTTTACTCGCAGGGTTATTTCACCAGTGATTCGGAAAACAACGTCGGCTACCAGAACTATGGGGCGATGGAACCCGAACTGGTCAAGACCTTTCAGCGGCGACTGAGGGAAATCCAAGGATTCATTAGGGGCGGACGGCTGTTGGACGTGGGTTGCGGTTATGGCTACTTTTTGCAGGCGGCCCAGCCGCTTTTTTCTGAATGCTGGGGGCTGGATGTGGCGCCGGAGGCCTGCGAGCAAGTCAGACGTCGGGGATTTCCTGCTTTTTGTGGGACATTGGACGAGGCCCCTTTTGGGAACGAACAGTTTGATCTGGTGGCCATGTCGGACCTGTTCGAGCATATTTATCGTCCGCAGGATTTTCTTGACCAGGTCAAACGGGTTCTTAAGCTGGATGGACTCCTGTTCCTGACCACACCGAATATGGCCGGCGTCCTGGCCAAGGTTTCCGGTCGGCGGTGGGTCTCATTTAAGCTTCCGGAACACGTCGTCTACTACACCCCATTGAGCATATCCAAGATATTGTCCCTGGCCGGATTTGAAGTGCTGTCCATTACTCGGGCCGGGCAATACTGCCGGCTGGATTTCATCCTAAAACGGATTGCTCAAATCGGCGGCCTGGAAGGGGTGGCGTCGGGCCTGATCGAGAGGTTGAAAAAATACCTGGGTGTGATGATTTATGCCGATTCCGGCTCAATGAATGTACTGGCCCGCCGGAAGTAGTCTTCTGCGCAATTTGATTAGCTCAATCGAGCAGGGAGAAAATCTTGGAGCCGGTTATGGCCTGACACGCCCCGGCGATGGACATAGTCCTGGGGTGGAGGGCATTCAGGAGGACCATATCCAGGCCGGCTGCCGTCAGCATGGCCAGGTAAGCTTCTTCGAGATGGAGTCTTTTTTGTGATGGTCCCAGGCCGGAAGTGAGATTGGACAAGCCGGCCACGGTCCGCACCGGGAAGCCCAACAGCTCGGGGAGCAACCTGATAACGGTCAACACTTCCCTGGCCTGACTTGGTCCGTCCTGCCACATTAAAGGGGGGACGATGGGATCGATGATCAGCTTTTCAGGATCCAGACCGGCCTCCTGATAAGCCTGGAAAAGCTGCACGGCCACGTTTAACCGTTCGTCGGCCCCAGCGGGGACCAGGCCGCCGGGATAAAGAAGATACCCGATGATATCACAATTGAACTCCTGAGCCAGCGGCAGTATCCGCTCTAACTTGGCCGGTTCTAAAGAAAAACCATTGATCACAGGGGGCATCCGGCAAACCTTTAGGCCGGCGGCTAAGGCTCCGGGGTTGACCGTGTCCAGACACAGCGGCAGGCGGGAGACCTGTTGAATTGTCTCCACCAAGAAGACCATCTTTTCTTCACCTTGACGGGGCAAAGGGCCGGAGTTAACGTCAATGGCTTCGGCCCCGGCCGTCTGGAGTTGCTTAACCAGATCTTGGATCGGATTAGGATCCATGTCAGCTAAGGCTTGTTCAATAATCCGGTTGGTGACCTGAAGATTGTCGGCTACCAGTATCATATGGGCCCCCTTGTTCAGAAATAATGGGCAAAGTTTTGGTGAAGATCGTCTTACCACTTCTGGTTGCTTTTGAGAATAGTTCCAGATGATTTTTTTCCCTCACGGAAAGGAGAAAGAACGATGAGTAAAACAGCAGGTGTCATTGTGGCCTTCCTTGTACTGATGCTCCCCTCATTTGTCTTGGCGTCCAACTGGACTATCGATCCGGATCATTCCAATGTCCAGTTCAAGATACGCCACCTGATGATCTCCAACGTTAAGGGTGTGTTCGGCAAGGTGCAAGGTGTCATAAATATCGACGACAAGGACATCACAAAATCCATCGTGAGGGTTACTATCGGTACCGATTCAATCTACACCGGCGTGACCAAGCGCGATGAGCATCTGAAGAGCGCCGATTTTTTCGATGTCGTCAAATATCCGACGATGACCTTTGTGTCGAAAAAGATAATAAAACACGGGAAAAGAAAATTAAAAGTAATCGGTGATCTGGCCATCCGGGGGATTGCCCGTGAGGTCGTCCTCGACATGAAGGAATTCTCAAATGAAATTAAAGATCCCTGGGGCGGGATCAGGCGGGGTGTTTCCGCCGGCACCAAGATCAACCGGAATGATTTTGGGATAACCTGGAACAAGACGATGGAGACCGGCGGGGTGATGATCGGGGATGACGTATTCATCACGCTGGAAGTAGAGATGGTCAAGGAGCAGAGCAAGTAAGGAACGTCTATATCGTTTTTAACTTCTCTTTGGCCAATTCTTCAGCCGAACTCATAATCTCCTCAAACTCGGCCTCGGACAAACCTGCCCCCAGGGCCACCACCCTGGCGAAGGCTCGATCAATCAGGTCGCCGGGAGCATGACTATCAGTATTGATCAGTAGCTTAGCCCGATGAATTTTAGCCAGTTTCGCCACTCGGCCATTGCCCAGGCTGTGTCCGCCACGGGCCGTAATCTCCAGATAGACCCCATTCCGGGCTGCCAGTTCAACGTCTTCCGCCGCGATAAGCCCGGGATGGGCCAGGATGTCCACACCACATTCAATGGCCGCTCGGTTTGTTCCCGGCGCCACCGGTTCGACCGGAGATTCGCCGTGGACGACCACCAGGGCGGCGCCCAGTTCTCTGGCTTGCCTTGAGAGTTCGGCGATCATAGCCGGAGGGACATGGGTTAATTCTACCCCGGGGATGACTCGAATATTGCAATGGCGGTTGGCTACCTGAGCCGCCTGGGTAATCCGTGGAATAATATGATCCAAATTGGAAGGATCTGCGTGATCGGTAATGGCCAGATAACGAATGCCCTTAACCTCTGCCCTCCGAATCAATTCCATCGGCCCGAGGACGCCGTCGCTGAAGAAACTATGGGTGTGTAGATCAATCATATTAGTCCCAACGAGTTGATTAAAGAGTGAAAAGGATGATTGCGGGAGTGAGGCCCTGAGTCAGGCAATTGGGCGCATGTCGAGATCACATTTGGTTAAGCAGACCCGGCCATGAGATAATTCGAGGAAACGGGGAAGGCAGGTGGAAAAACTCGGTAACCCGTGACGGCACCTTTTTATAGGTGAATTCTTACATCTTGTATTTCCCGAAATCTTCGGGTGATAGGCTTTCAAGTATTTCCGTCCACTTTTTAGCTTCTTCGGTTTTGATCTCTTCTTTGGCCGACATGTCAATACTTCGGGATTTCATAATCACTTGTTCCGTCACGTAGATCGGTGCGTCAGACCTTAAAGCCAGGGCTATCGCATCCGAGGGCCGGGCGTCTATCGATACCTCATGGCCATTCACCATAAGAAAAATCGAGGCGTAAAATGTATTTTCTTTGAGGTCGCAGACTTCAACCCGGGAAACATCAACCTGGAAGTAATCAAGGACATTCTTAAGTAAATCGTGGGTCATCGGCCTGGAAAACTTTATTTTTTCCAGCTCACTGGCAATGGCCGTAGCTTCGAGCAGACCGATCCAAATGGGAACCGAAATGTCTCCCCCGTCTTCCTTTAAAATAACTATGGGACTGTTGGTAAAAGGATCTATATTTAATGCGGATACAACCATTTTGATCATTTGGGCTACTCCCGTCGGCGATAGGCGTTTTGGCACTTGGGTGGAGCATACTCCGACCGTTATGGTCGAGTCAACAGTTTTCTAAAAAAACCAATGATAACATTTTCGGGTATCGGCCTCTTGGCAGACCGGCTCTAAATCGGTCAGTTTAGAAGCCTATCTGGAGAGGACGCAGGGTTGGCGCAGGAGCACAACGTATTTCTTCCGGTGATATAATTCGGCATCGGGCCTTCGTGGTTAACCTTATTCAACCTGCCGCCCCAACAGCGAATTGGGTCTACCTTCCAAAACCTTAACCATCGCGGTATGTCCGACCAAATCCGGGGACCCCATGAAGTTAACCACTTTATTGGATCTGGTCCGGCCTTGAAGCATCGAGTCGGATTTTTTGCTTAGCGCTTCGACCAATACCTCCACCTCACCGCCCTCCAGGGCCTGATTTTTTTCCAGAGTGATTTCTTTTTGACGGTCTTGCAGGATGGCTAGACGTCGAGCCGCCTCTTCAAAGGGAACTTTGTCCGGCAGACGGGTCGCTTTTGTTCCAGGTCGATCTGAATAGCAGAAGGAAAAGAGGCTGTCGAATCTAATTTCCTCGATTAAAGCCATGGTATTGTCAAAATCAGCCGCCGTTTCAGTGGGAAAACCAACAATCACGTCGGACGTGACGGCCAAGGTCGGAAATTGCCGGCGGAGCGCTTTGATAATGTTTAAGTACGATTCGATCGTGTAGTTTCGGTTCATCATCCGCAATATCCGGTCTGATCCGGTCTGGACAGGGAGATGGATGTGCTCGCATAAGGTCTTAAGTGTGCCATAGGTGGCGATTAGCTCAGCCGAGAGATCTTTAGGGTGAGACGTCGTAAATCTGAGCCGAAGCAGGTTTGGGACGGCATCCACTTGTTTAAGTAATTCGGGAAAGGAGGGGGAATCTGGTTGCTCCACACCGTAGGAGTTGACATTTTGGCCAAGCAGCGTCACCTCAGCCACACCCGATGAGGCCAGACCAGTCACCTCTTTTAGAATGTCCCGGCTGGGGCGGCTGATTTCCCGGCCTCGGACGTAGGGGACGATACAATAAGTGCAAAAATTGTTGCACCCCTGCATGATGGTCACGGTTGCTTTGATCCTGGGGCGGGTGGCTTTGATGGTCGTGGGCGGTGGAAATGAATAATGGAAATCCGTGTCAACCACTCTTTCTCCTTTGACCAGGATTCGAGTGATCAGGTCCGGTAAGCGGTAGATTCCATGGGTGCCGAAGACCAGGTCCAGATGAGGAACTCTTTTAAGCAACCGGACGCCTTCTTGCTGGGCTACGCATCCGCCCACGCCGATAATGAGTTCCGGCTTTTGTTCCTTTAGCCGGTGCAGCCGCCCCAGGAAACTATATACTTTTTGTTGAGCTTTGTCTCTAATGCTGCAAGTATTCAGCAAAATTAAGTCGGCCAGTTCCATGTCGGGCGTAAGGTCATAACCTGACTCGTGAAGAACAAGGGCCATCTTTTCTGAGTCATACTCGTTCATTTGACAGCCAAAAGTGGCGATGTATAGTTTTTTTTCAGCAAGCATAAATGAATTACCATGAGGCGCCGGTGTCGGCTATCTTTATCAACGGTTTATTTCCAAGAGTCATATCCTGGGCTCAGTAAGACGCACCGCAAAAATAGGCCTCCCCAAGAAGACATAATTGTTGCGGGGGCTAAGGGCCTGACCGGCCCTGGTATCCTTGTCGCATAATCTATTGTTTTATCGAGGTGGGGCTTCAGGTCAAGTCATCAGTTGACTGAAGCAGATGACGGCAGGAAATTCTTCCGTCACTTCATCCGGGCCGTCAGAATTGTTCCGGGCTTTATGGAAAACGTGATCAAGTCCCCAGGTCCGGGCGGTTCTGAGTACTTCGAGATCGTCATCCACAAACATGGTCCGGTTATTTTCGAACCCGACCTGCTTTTTGATCCCGTCCCAAAATCGGGGATCTTCTTTGGGATAACCGATATCAGAGGAGGAGATCATAGAGTGAAAATAACGGTCTAACCCGGTCCGGGCCATCTTGATGGCAATGGTTTTGGGATGGGCGTTGGTCGCTAAGTGGAGGCTCTTGTTTCGAGACAGCACGTAGTCCAAAAACTCAGTCACACCGGGAAGTACCGCCACTCGATGGCTGAGCTGGTTTTTTAGTTCGACTATGTCCAGTCCCAAGGTTCTACTCCAGAAATCAATATCGGTCCAATTCAGGGTCTTCTCTTGTGATTTATACAAGGAAAACAAGTGGTCCTTGGCTTCGTCCAAAGGCAGACCGTTCTTGGCCGCGTATTCACGGGGTACGGCCTTCATCCAGAAATAATTGTCAAAATTTTTGTCGAGGAGCGTCCCGTCCAGGTCCAATAGAACACACTCCAGGTCATCCCAAATAATCATAGGTTTATTCATCCTGTTATGGTAAAGGTCAACCGGCAGGCTGCTGCTTCAGACCGGCGATTCATTGGGTCGTGGCCTGCGGGGTATTGTGAAAATAATATTGAAAATAAAGTATCACGTTCGGTGGAAAATAGCAAGATGGCTGGAGCGAATATAGGCTTTTATTTGATTTATAAGTTGGTCATAACAGTTTGAAGATGCTTTAGTAATAGAGTGCGTACCGGTTTTCTAGGTCCAACCAGAGGATGAAAAATTTTAGCCTGGTCGTCACGGTTCAGCCGACGTGAGGTCCGGATAGACTGCGCCCTATTGTCTTTAAGTGAAAGCTGTATGCCGATACTTGGCTGGGTGCCGATTTTTGTCACTGAGGGACGAAAATAAGTTATCCGGGACTAAGATAATCGAATGACTGTAAACGATGCCGAGCTATCTGACGCCTTAGTTATCGCCTTGATATACATTATAAAATCAGATAGAGACAAGTCTCCTGGCCGGATTTGGCCGGGATATGACAACTACTTGACAAATCTGTAAATTTGAGTATATAAAAATAAGTAGCCGGCTTCCCGGATAATCTGAATGCCGATCCCTGGTATGGCCGCGGGCTACCCCAAATCGAATCTTTCGGGCTTTTCGGTCAGAAGCGGAATAAGGCCGCTTTATCAATCTGTTATCGGAAAGATAACCGGTAATCTCGCTTTTTTCTCTGTGTGGCATTATAATTGCATAAATTTTTCGGATGCCCAGGTCTTATCCTACTCAAAAGCCAGACCTGGATGTGATTGAGCTGGGTAGTTTGACGCCACCGGCCAACGTGGCTTGGGGCTAGATCAAATCTGAGCTGTCCGGAGTAATGACTGATTGGTTCAGTGGATTAATCCGAAGTTGACTGGACCACCCCTTTTTTCCTGTCTATAAAACATGATGTTTCGGGTCTGAGTATGGATGCACTGCTGGAGCGGATTACTGATCCTCAGGCTGTCAATGAGGCCGGCCTGGGTTTTTTGTTTGAGTGGCTGGTTGGCCGATTTGGCTCAACTGAAGCCAAGGTCCGCCGGGAACTCTCTGCTAAGAATTTTGACCTGGAAGATCAGACCCTTCTTTTGGCCGCGACCAAATCTTGGTATAAGTACGATTATCCCTTGTCTCTCCCGCAGGCCAGGAATATTATCCAGTTGGCTTCCATTAACCGCCGCAAGTTTCCATTATACCGGTTGATCCACTCTAACTCATTTTTACTGATCAAGACCACCTGGCTCCTGGAGCACTCACCCTATTTCTTGATGCTGGGTGATCAAACCAAAGAAGACCATGACCAGTTCATCCTCGATTTCAGTAGTAAGTATGATCGGCAATTCCTGAGACGGGTCCATGAATTGGACCGCCTAAGTCCCCAGACTGAACCCTTTCAACTTCTGAGTGCCGGGTTTTGGGAAAATCGCTTCTGGGATCCCCTGGATCAGATCCTGGACGTGTACTACCGGAACCTTAGAGGCATTGAATTATCTTTTGATTTCCATCCATTTAACGCCACCAGATTATTGCCGGAGGAGCTTTCACCTTCCCACCGGGCTTTGATTCGGAGCCTGGTCGACCGGGCCGGGGTAGTCTTGTCCATCCATTCACCCATCCT
>JADFYN010000090.1 GCA_015233055.1 Deltaproteobacteria bacterium | reverse complement strand
ACATAAGGTGATAAAAAGGAATAAAGTGGTCACCAGACCCAGCGGAGTGCGGAGCCGGGCCAGGCTCAGGCGATGATTTCCAAGAAATACCAGGCTGAGCAGAATCGACGCGGCCAGCAGAAGGAGCGATCCAGGTTGACTGGGGACGGGGGGTGGATTCAGATTCGGCAATGGATAAATGGCCACAGCCGCCACCAACAACACCTTGGGACAGATCCGGACAAATTTACTCCATAACGAATCATGGGTTGAACTGTAATGTGGCGTCTCGTTCAACAATATCCTCGCCGGACGACGTTGACCGGGTGAACAAACCGGGTGAACAAACAAAGATGGTCACAAAATGTTTAAGCTTATAAAGTTTGTCTATGGCGCCATGCAACCACTGGCCCTGATCACCTGGCTGCTGGCCATAAGTCTGATCCTGATCAAGACCAGACGGAAAAGCGGCGGCGTGCGATTAGGAGTATTATGCCTGGTCCTGCCCTATGCCTTAAGTACGGAACCAGTGTCCAACGGTTTGCTCTATCCTCTGGAAAACATGATCACCAGCCCTCCGGCTCAGACGGTCAAAGGAGACATAATTGTGCTCCTGGGCGGGGGAATCAGGCCCCAATACCATCTCAGCCCGATCCCGGAAATATCCCAAAGTGGCGGCCGAATTTTGTTGGCGGCTTATCTTTTTAAGTTGGCCGCGGCTCCCCGGATTCTGGTCATGGGCGGGTCAGGAGATCCTTTCAGGATTAACCGGCAGGAATCCTTGGAAATGAAAACTTTACTGGTTGATATCGGCATCCCGGCCGCGGCTATATTGGAGGAAAACCAGTCCCGCACGACCAGCGAACATATTGAACGGATTAAGGCATTCTTACAGGAAAAAGGTTTCAAACGTCTCATTCTGGTCACTTCAGCCAGCCATATGCCCAGGGCATATAGACTATTCCGGACCTTGGGAGTGGACGTCATCCCCATGCAAACGGATTATCTCATCCAAGAACCCCTGACTCCGGCCGGGTTCCTGCCCAGTCCCGGCGTGCTGCGCAGCTCCACCAGGGCGATTCACGAATATCTGGCCCTGGCCTACTACACCTTGACGGGCTGGTTCTGATCTTGAGCTTGGGTGTGGTCCCAATGGTGTTGAATTAAGGAGCAGGGGAATCGGATACGATTTTAATAAACAGCCAATTCCGACTAAGCCCCAACGGGGCGCTCTAGGTTAGCCCAGCGGCAACGCCCTGGGTATTGGGGCAACGCGTGCCGTAGGGGCGACGCATGCGTCGCCCCTACAGGTGTACCCACATGGCATCGTTGTACTAATTCAACAGCATTGACCCTACCCCCACCCTACCCGGCAACCTGACGGACCGGCTAATCTCCCGCGGGATGGACCATCTTCTCCAATTGCATGAGAGCATCAAATTCTTCGGCCGCCAGAAAGCCCAAAGACAAACAGGCTTCCTTTAGGGTCAGCCCTCGGTCCAGGGCCACCTGAGCCACTTTGGCCGCCTGGTCGTAACCGATGGCCGGGGTCAAGGCGGTCACCAGCATTAGAGATTGTTCGACGAATAGGTTGATGCGCTGTTTGTTTGGCTTTATTCCCAAAATCAGATGCTCGGTGAAGGAGATGGAGGCATCCGCGAGCAATCTCATCGATTGAATAAGGTTAAAGATCATCAGCGGCTTAAACACGTTTAATTCAAAATTTCCTTGGGACCCGGCCAGGGCGATGGCCGTATCGTATCCCATCACCTGCACGGCCACCATGGTCATGACTTCACACTGGGTGGGGTTTACTTTGCCCGGCATGATCGATGAGCCCGGTTCATTGGCCGGGAGCAGCAACTCGCCTAGCCCGCACCGGGGCCCTGAAGCCAGCCACCGAATATCATTAGCTATTTTCATAAGAGAACCAGCCAATGTCCGAAGCACCCCACTGGCCGCGACGATGGCTTCATGGGAGGCCAGGGCGGCGAATTTATTTGGCGCGGCAAGAATCGGCCATCCGGTTAGTTCCCTGAGATACCTTATGGCTAACTCGGCAAAACGGGGATGGGCGTTCAACCCGGTGCCCACGGCGGTCCCACCCAAGGCCAACCGGTAGAGGCCCGGCAATGTCGCCTGAACACCGACCAGACCCGCATCCAGCATGGCCACGTACCCGGAAAACTCCTGACCCAGGGTGAGGGGCACGGCGTCTTGGAGGTGAGTCCGGCCGATCTTGATGATGTCCTTGAATTCTTGGGCCTTATCGTCTAATGCGGCGCGCATTTTGGTCAACGCCGGGCCCAGCTCGACGGTAATCTTCTGAATGGCCGCCAGGTGCATGGCTGAGGGAAAGATGTCGTTGGTGGATTGGGACATGTTTACATGATCGTTGGGATGGATGGGCTCTTTGCTGCCCAAAACGCCTCCGGCCAGTTCGATGGCCCGGTTGGCAATGACCTCGTTCACGTTCATGTTCGTTTGGGTGCCACTTCCCGACTGCCAGACATGAACCGGAAAATGATGAGTCAGCCGGCCGGCGATCAGCTCCTCCGCGGCTTGAATGATGAATTCCGCTTTGGCTTCGGGCAGCAGACCTAATTGGCGGTTAGCCATGGCCGCGGCTTTTTTCAGAAAACCAAAGGCCAGGATGACCTCTTCCGGGATAAGGTCGTGACCGATCTTAAAATGGACCAGGGACCGCTCCGTCTGGGCGCCCCAATATCTGTCCGCCGGCACTTCAATCGGCCCCAGGCTGTCCGTTTCGATTCGTTTGGAAGGATTATCTTTCCGGGTCATTTCCGCTCCGGTCGACCGCCATGATCAAGTCAAGCCAAAATTTGATCCTTGGGCAGATAAAAGACGTACTCATTCTTGAGCAAAGTCAATTGCTCGGACGTTCCCTCTTTGATCACCGCCAGCAGCTCCTTCATACTTGTCGCCTGTTCCACTTTGACGATGAACACGGAGGCGTCATAGTGCATAGAAGCCAAAGGTAAGAGAAAATGATCTGAATTGCCTCGCCATAGGACTCCCAGCCGGGACTTGAGGATGTTGATCTCATCATAGAATTTCCGGATCAAATCCGTGCGGAGAACCGGCTGGTGATAATTCAGCAGGCACTCCATCAACCCGGCCAGGTAATAGACCTGGTCCAGGTCCTCTTCCCGGTCCCGAACCTGGTACAGGCCCAAGAGGGTTTGTGATTCACCGATGGATAAGGGAAAATAAGTTGGAACAAATGACACATGGCTTCCATGCCCGGCCCGGGATACTTCCCGGCGGTGCTGTTCAAACTTTTCCGCCTCATAATTAGTGCATTGCATTATCCGCCCCCCTTTCCACTCGCCCCATCTCACCCGGATGGGTTTGGAACATATGACATTATCCAGGGGGTCTGATTTACCCTTAAATGGTATGATGTGAGCCATAAAGCATCTGTCCTTTTGCCAGATGGGACGCTGATGAGAGATGGGGAGGTGACCCTGATGTTGCTGTCAGAGAAAGGCATAACAGCGCGGTTGATTTTTTGGCCTTAACATTCGTATCCGTCGGCATACGGATCAGGGGCGCTCCAACGGTTTCCGGGTAACCTGACCAGGAAGGTCTTCTAAGGATATTATATCAAGATAGACGGCATTGGCAATGTTCTTTTTGGAGAGAGATGAGGCGGGATCGGCGGGAAGACAAGTCCGGCCTTGAATGACAACCGGTTAGGTAGTTAATGGGCCGGCTGAAGCCTTTGGAAAGTATTTCAAGAAACGGATGAACGCTGCCCAAAGATGGCCGTCCCGACCCGGACAATTGTCGCCCCTTCTTCGATGGCCACCTGATAATCGCCGGACATGCCCATGGACAGGTGCTGCAAATTCCGGGTGTCAGCCGCGCCGCTTCGAACTAACTCGTCCCTCATCCGGCGCAAGGCGGCGAAGTAGGGCCGGGCGGCTTCCGGATCATCATAAAAAGGCGGCATGGTCATTAACCCCTGGAGGTTGAGGTGGGGACAAGCCATGACGGCCTCGATCAACCGGGGAACCTGGGTGGCCGCCACGCCGGCTTTGGTCGCCTCCAGGGCGATATTGACTTCGATCAGGATGTCCAGGCGGCGTCCCGCGGCTCCGGCCCGCTTATCCAGTTCCTGGGCCAGACTCGGAGTGTCCAGGGTCTGGATCAGGTTGAATAATTTGACCGCATACTTGGCCTTGTTCGTCTGGAGATGGCCGATGAAATGCCAGACCGGTCCGGGTCCGACCGCGGCGATCTTGTCCCTGGCCTCTTGAATATAGTTTTCGCCGAAGACCTGCTGTCCCGCGGCCCAAGCCTCCCGGACCGCCTCGGGGCCGAAGGTTTTGGTCACGGCGATGAGAGAGATTTCCCCAACATCACGTCCGGCCCGGACTGCGGCGGCGGCCATTTCGGCCCGGACCAGCTCTAAATTTTGTTTTATATATGACATATTAATATGATAGGCGTGAGCATGGTCTTTCACTCCAGTCCGCCGTTAGGATCGGCTAATCAAGTTTCTTTTCCCGAAAATCGATTTCCCTGGCCAATTGCTGATTCGTTTTCTTTTGTTCTTGGATTTTGTTAATGGCGTAGAGCACGGTGGTATGGTTGCGTTGAAAAGCCCGGCCGATGTGCTCCAGCGACTGGTTGGTCAATTTGCGGCACAGATAAAAGCAAACACTTCGAGGTAGGGCGATGTTCTTTTTCCGGGACTTAGACAGTAGATCATCCAGGTTGATCTGGTAATAATCCAAAACGAGCTGTTGAATAATCTCCAAGGTGGCATCCCGGCGTTGATCGGTCAGCCCTTCGGTGATCTCCACGGCCATGTCGAGGGTAATGGGACGATCCAGTAAGGACGACCTGGCGATGAGGCTCTTCAGGCTGCTTTCTAATTGACGGATATCCTGAGTAATCTTGGTGGCCAGGAAGTCTAGGACATCATCGGGCACCCGCACGCCGGTGTGGGCGGTTTTTTTGTCTAAGATCCGGCGCCTGGTCGCCAGGTCCGGAGGCTCAATGGAGGTGACCAGGGAGGAGCAAATACGTGACCGGAGCTTTCCCCGGAGGTCTGGAATATCATTTGGTTTCAGCGATCCGGTAAAGATTACTTTTTTCTCATTTTCAATCAGGGCGTCCAGGGTATAACCCAGCTCCATTTGGGTTTTTTCTTTACCACTCAAAAAATGGATGTCTTCCATGACCAAGATGTCGCAATTCTTACGATATTTTTCTTTAAAGGCGTCGATGGAACTCCGTTTGATGGAAATAATCATTTCATTGGTAAAATCTTCGGCGGTGATGTAAATCACGCGGCATGACGATTTTTTATCTGAGACGAGGTTTCCCACCGCATGGGACAGGTGACTCTTACCCAGGCCGGTGTTAGACTTCATATATAAAAAATTATTATGTACGTTTTGGCCCAGGGCCATGGCCATGGCCGCGGAATAGGCAAAGCTGTTGCCGTCACCGGTGACAAATTGATCAAAAGTAAAATTTGGGTTAAGCCGCTTTTGACGGGGGGCGTTCAAGGGAAATTCTGGAAGAACCAGTTGAGTCTGCGAAGCATCAAGTTTTTTGTCCTCCCGAGGGGTCACCACCTTGAAATTAATTTTGGGCTCCCAGGAATGCAGGGCGCGCATTCTCTCCTGAATCATCCGGAGGTAGTTTTCCTGGACCCACTTGGCGAAAAACTTGTTGGGGCAGGCAAAGGTGATGTCCGATGCAGAGGAGTTGATTACTTCAATTGGTTTAATCCAAAGGGAAAAAGTTTGAGGAGAGAGATCAGCCTCAATATTTTCTTTCACCTGTTGCCACAGATTTACGGAGTCCATGCTTCCATTCCTCGAATCTCTGAAGGAAAGTGTCAAAAATCGCTCGAAATCGGCAGAAAATGACAAATATTATGACTATTAACGGAATTAAAACGGCCCTGCCCCAGATCTGGGAGAAAAGATGGAATCAAGAGGCGACGCCGAAATAAGCAAAAAAAATCCTCTTGCTCCCAGACGGTCAGACCATTTGAAGAGACAAATAAGAAGCTCGGGACGACCACCGATCAAAACCCTTAAGGACCGGAGGCAAGCCCTTTTCATTCATAATAATCTTGATTTTTTTACAAGAAATAGAGGAGCAATATAACCAATTGCCTGCTGCGGCAGGGAACCCGACGGCCCCCCTCGGCTGTGCAGCCCCGCGGCCGGATTACGGCTGCCAAGGCTTGGACCGGGTGTTTAGTGTTCCGGCTTCTCGGCTGGCGGCGGAACCACCGGCCCGGCACGAAGAACGGAAAAAGAATGTCCGAACAATATAACACCTGAAGACGCGGAGTAAACGTAGAGAGAACGCAGCAAAGGCCGAGATTCATCCGGATCTGAGCAACGTCTTGAGAAGATAGTCGAAAGCATCCCGTGACGCCCCTTTGGCCGCGTTATCATATTTTGAAGAAATGATAGACTAGACAACATGCCCAAGCCGATAATAATATCAGTAGTTGTACCTGGAGCACGTCCATTATTATCATAACTATAGATAATCACAAATATTAGTTATAGATGTAGACAATTGTACAATACGGCAACTTGACAAGTATATTATTAGCAGTGTTTACCGGGGCCTGAAGAAAACATGTGGTCTATCTCCATTATGGTTAAAATTTCAGATTTTCTTACCGGCCTCAACATGGGTGCCGTTATAGTATGACCGCCACGGAAATGTCAAAGACGGTCTTAACAGGTTTTGATACTTGGCCGAGACTAGCTCATCCATTAATTTAACTTATTGATTTAAAGCAATAAATATTGGAGATAGAAAATAAGCTCATTAAAAATCGGTTCCTTTGGACCCCAAAATATACTCTTGCATTACGATCAATTAGAGGCAGGTGAGGAGTTACTGACAATTTTGTTGACATTGAAGAACTGGCGTTTTCGCCAATTTTCGTCTATTTTCTTCAAAAATCTATTTTTGTCAATTCAACCCGGATTCACCCCGACCGTAACCACACGTTTTCTCAAGATGCTTCGAGAAACAACTCGATTATCTAATAAACTATTATATATCAATAGGTTGAGCCTAAAATTCGATTAATTCGGACGTAAAATTCACCCGCAGGTGAACATTGAAATCAGGCGCTGAGCTAGACAGGTCCTCACAGAAAGCGAATTCCAGCCCCGTTTGCGGAGTCAGCCGGCAGGTGAACCCGAGGGCCAGTTCCAGGCTGTCATCGTCTAATTGCTTGATCCCCGTGTCGCCGAAGGGTGACCGGTAATAGTTCAACTGGGCCAATAAATTCCAAGAATCATTCAGCAGATATTCGAGCCCCAGCACGGCTGAATACAGATTCCGGACCGGCACCGCCGGCCCCAGCGTCACCGGATCGGTCAAAAAAATCACCCCCGGACTAAAATGAATGACAAAGGATGACACCCGGGATTGGGTCAAAAGAAAAAGGCCATGATCTGCTCGTCCGCTCCCATAACCGCGCTCATAATCACCTGTGGGAAGTTTGACCGTGTAGGCCAGGCTCCCGGTAAAGAATCCCGTCTCTTTTTCTTCCAATAGGGCAAATTTGGCTTCGGCCGTGCTATCGGCAAAATAGACGCCGCCCGATTGCGGCCGGAACCAATCCTGGCCATTCTTTCTCAAATAATAGGCGAATTCATTCTTCGGCCGCCTCTCCCGGCCATAATTAGGAAAGCCGAACGCATTATGGTATTCCTCCAGGAAGCCGTCCAGGAAGCCGCTGTTCATACTGACCCACACCCCGTGCAGCGACAAATTTACCCGATCCCACAAACCATAAGTGGCTGACAGCCGGAGGGCCAGCATTTCCATATCAATCAACGCCGTCCAGTTCCGGGAGCTTTCATCCACAAACACGCTGGAATAATCTACCCCGGCGGAGACCTGAAACTTGCCCTGGGGCAATAATTTGGGGGATTCGGGCAAGGGAGTCAGGAACATCAAATGAGGTGGAAACTGATTCTTGACCTGTAACGGACCCAGCTCTGATTCAGCCCAACCGGTGAAGGGACAGGCCAAGACCAGCATAATAATTATTGCAGCCGGCCGCGGCAAAACTGGTGAGTGCATTTTTTACTCCTTACGGCAAATAAAACCTGTTGACTTTTAAGGCCGGAGTCGTGACAATGCCGGCTTTGTCATCCATTCTCACTTTGTCATTCCGGGCAAATGGTTTTCAGTTCGTCATTCTTCACTTGCGGATACATTTTTGTCTCCCAAGTCAGCCAGGACCGATACCCCGATGAGATCACCCTTGGTCAGCATTATTATCTTAAATTGGAACGGCCACCACCATTTGGAGACCTGCCTGAATTCGGTCTTCGGTCAGTCCTACCAGGAAGTTCAAGTTCTTTTAGTGGATAACGGCTCGATAGACGGGTCCGTATCCTATGTTAAAGAATATTTTCCCCAGGTGCGGTTGTTGGAGTTGCCGGAGAATGTCGGTTTTGCCAGGGGCTGCAATCTGGGCCTGAGTGTCGCGGATGGAGACTACCTGGCCCTCCTAAACAACGACACGGAATTGCATCCCGACTGGTTGAGCGAGTTGGTCAAGGCCCTTGACCGGCACCCCGAGATCGATTATTGCGCCTCCAAGATCCTCCGGTTTGACCAGCGCCGGATTATCGACAGCGCCGGGGACATCTTCACCGTGGCCGGGTCGCCCAAAAAAAGGGGCGAAGGTCAATCCGACGGGCCTGAATTTTCATACCCAACCATTATTTTCGGGGCCTGTGCCGGGGCGGCCCTGTATCGCCGGTCCGTCTTTGACCGGATTGGTTATTTTGACGAGATTTTCTTTGCCTACCATGAAGATACCGACTTGAATCTCAGGGCCTTGCGGGCCGGGCTAACCTGCCTCTATGTCCCCCAGGCAATGGTTTATCATAAAGTCAGCGGGACCCTGGGCCCAGGCAGTGATTTCGTCACTTTTTACAACCACCGCAACGTGGAACTGGCCTATTTTAAGAACATGCCGGGCCGCCTGATGATCAAATATTTGCCGTGTCTGGTCGTTATCAGGGGTCTGGCCTTTATCTACTGGGCATGGCAGGGTCGGGCCGGATCATTTCTCCGGGGCAAGCTGGCTTTTTTTAAGCTTCTGCCGTATGTGATCAAAGAACGCCGAAGGTTGGCCCCGCAGCGCACCGCCGATATCCAGTCCTTTGAACGAGCCCTGGAAAAGAATTGGTTCTGGACGCAGGTCCGAGATCGCCTCCCGTCTCGGAGCGTCAAATCATGTATCCCTTGAGTTCATCTTTAGCCACCTTGACCACGGTCAATTCCCTGGTGGAAGAATCACCCGATATCTTGACCTGCCCGGATTCACCTTCGGCTGCGTCTCCATAGGAAAAGCACAGCGTGGCGGCCAATCGTTCATCTTCTTCACTGCCTCCCTGGGTCAGCAAGACGACGGGGCCGGGACATCCAATGGTCTGAAAGATCACGTCACCGGGCCGGACCAGGGCGCTGATCCGCTCGTTATTCGCTTTGTCCCGGCCAACGATGGCTTTGCCCCCGCCTGGAAGACGAAAATGCCGCCCCAATTTCAATAATTCGATATCCCGGACCGGCGGATGTGGCCAATGGTTGAACAACTCCTTGAGCCGCCTGGAAAAGATTGGGTCGGTTAACAGGCACCCCCCGGCCGGATTCGGGTAATCGATCAATCCGAATTCCGCGGCCAGTTTTATCTGGGGCTTGCGCGATCTCCCCGACAAAGACAATAACCGCCCGCGGTCGACCAGGCCCTTTAGCTCAGGGATGGTTTCCTTTAACAGCCCGGCACTTAACGGTCGGAGCACGTAACCTTCAAATTCCGAGGTCCGGGCCACCACAATCAACGACCCCCGAGTTTGAGACATGGGCCGTTGTCCCAGGACCTCTCCGGTAAAGAGGAAATCAAATCCATCGGCCGTCATCATTTCTCCGGCTGTTTTCAACATCAAGGCATGACAGTCGATACACGGGTTCATATTCCCCCCGTAACCATGGGCGGGATTCTTGAGCATGATCAAGTGGGATTCAGTGATGTCGATCTCTTTGAGCGGGATGTCGGCCTGGGCACACATTCTAATGGCGTTTTCCGGACCGAAAAACGGGGTGACAAAGGTCAACGCCGTCACCTCAATCCCTTGTGACCGCAACACCAGGGCCGCCAGGATGCTGTCAAGACCTCCGGAAACAAGCCCATAGGCCCTTACTGGTTTCAATTCTCTCTCCTTTATGATGTGTCTGACTAACCTCCGATGATACCTGCCGCCGGTTAGAGAGTCAACCAGCGATCATTTCATTTTTTTGACCGGCCTTATACTCAACCATAGATGCCGGGCGGAGGCGGTCCTTTCTTTTTCGACTTCGAGATTGTATTTAGCTTGTCAATTGACCGATGATTGGATAGTATCACCACGGTTGCGGGTTGCTTGTTGCTGGTTGCAGGTCAATGTCATTAACTTAAGGTCAAGTGGGCTCATCTGTTGATGGAAGACAAAAAAACTGCGAGCCCACTTGGCCGTTAGTTGTACAAAACAATTTTATTATTTCTTGGTACACTTTTCTATTGAAAATCTCACAGAAGTATGGGATACTAACTATGTCATTAGAAAATATAACTAATTTATATCATGGAGGAAAGAAATGGATACAAATTCTCAAAATCAAGTTAATGTTGGCATGGGGTATGCTTTGCGATTTATGTGCCAATCTGATTGAATTTATTAAAAATATTATCACTTCTGAAGAATTTATTGCCCGCCACCGAAAATCCGAAAAAAACTTTACGCGTAATAGATGCCTCCCCTTTGCCTCTATGATCATCTTTATGATGAATCTCATCAAATGTGCCATACAAGTCGAATTAGATCACTTTTTTCAGCTAATTAATGGTAGTGACCTGCCTGAACGCGTCGCTTCTAAGGCAGCCTTTTCAATGGCCCGAAAAAAGATCAAATATGAGGCTTTTGTCGAATTGTGTCGTAAGGTCGCCTCATTTTTTTACGAATACTTCCCGCATAAAAGGTGGCATGGTTTTCGATTGACGGCCGTGGACGGATCAACCATCAAGGTCCCCAAAATCGACGAAATATCAGACCATTTTGGCGTGCTAAACTCTCCGAAGGGCGATCCCTGTCCTTTGGCCAGAATTTCCCATTTGTTCGATGTCATAAACAAAATAACCATTGATGCCGTAATCAGTCCATTCAAACAAGGCGAAAGAACGTTGGCCGCCAGCCATTTTCAACTCCTCAAACCTTTTGACCTCGTTTTGCTTGACCGTGGATATCCGGCCTTCTGGCTATTCGCATTAATCCTTTCCAAAATGGCCGATTTCTGCGCTCGTATCGGCTCCAATCATCTGAAGATCGTCAGGGAGTTCATAAAATCAGGCAAAAGAGAGGACATCATCACTCTGAAACCAGATGCAGACGCCATTAGAAAATGTAATACCCTGGGCTTACCCACTAAACCAATAACGCTGCGATTGATCCGCATTGATTTGCCCCAGGGACAACCTGTCGTTCTTATTACATCGCTACTCGATACTAACCTATACCCTTATGAAATACTTTCACAACATCCGCGGCATCCACGAGGTTTGCGCCCGAGGCAATATGAAACGG
>JADFYN010000008.1:18661-38699 GCA_015233055.1 Deltaproteobacteria bacterium | reverse complement strand
TGAAGGGCAATTCCCCCAGGCCTCTTTGGTCGGAAAAGGACTAAAACGCTAAGGCGAAAGAAGAGGATTAATAAAGACAGTCTCCACTGTCTTTATTAATCCTCTTCTTTCGCCTTAGCGTTTTAGTCCTTTTCCGACCAAAGAGGCCAGAGAAGAGTTTGTGAAGGACTGGATCCAGGTTCCTGATGACAAGTTTAAGCAGTATTTATTGGACTGGGAACTACGCGGAGAACGCTCCAACCCATACTATCCGACTGTTCAAATGTCCTGTGAAATTGTCGACTGGCAAGAGAGGATGCACTATATTGATGACGCCCTCGGGACGTGCGCCGGCTTGTCGTCATTTCCGCTGAAGCCACCCTATCATATACACAATTACCCGGCTTTTATCTCATCAGCCACCGGGATCGATATGGATGAAGCCGGTTTAACGAAAGCAGCCAACCGGAACCGAACTTTGCTTAGAGCCTTTAATGTAAGAAGGGGCCTGAGGCGGGCTGATGAGATGGTGCCTGAAGACCACTGGAAAAAAAGATTTCCCGAGCTTGAGACTAAACTCCTAGATGAGTATTACAAATTTAAGGGGTGGGATAACCAGGGTATTCCTACTAAAGAATCTTTGCATGAATTGGATTTGGACTACGTCGCCGAAGACTTGGAACAAAGAGGAGTTATAACCAGTGAGCAAAGTTAAGAAAAAAGTCAAAGTCATCAAGGTCGATGTCGATAAATGCAACGGGTGCCGGGCATGTGAGATGATCTGTTCCGCCTTTCATGCTACGCCTAAATATAGCAGCAATAATCCGGCCAGGTCCCGGATTCGGCTGATTCGTGAACCGCTAAGAGACGTATATCTTCCGGTATACGCGGGTGAGTATGCAGCGGCCGAATGCATGGGCAGAGACAAGTACGTGATCGACGGAAAAGAATACGAAGAGTGTGGCTTCTGCCGGGCCTCCTGCCCATCCAGGGATGTGTTTAAAGAACCCGATTCCAAACTTCCTCTAAAATGCGATATGTGTGAAGACGATCCGGCCCAACCAGAGCCTTTGTGTGTTCAGTGGTGCATAACTAAGGCCCTGACTTACGAAGAAAGAGAAGAGGAAGTTGAAGAAGACGTGAAGCTGGGCGATCTGGAGACCGGACTGGAATCTTTGGCCGGCAAGTATGGATTGCAGGAAATAATGGATACCGTTGCCCGAATGGCCATGTCGAAAAAGGACTAAAACGCTAAGGCGAAAGAAGAGGATTAATAAAGACAGTGGAGACTGTAGCCCCCTACAAAGAGATCATCGAGGTCATTAAAGCGAACGGTGGAGACGCCTTCAAATTATGCTTCCAGTGCGGATTATGCGATACTGTTTGCCCGTGGAACAGGGTCAGAAGCTTTAGTATGCGCAAAATAGTCCGAGAGGCTACGTTCGGTTTGACGGACATCGAAAGTGAAGATATCTGGCGTTGCACCACCTGCGGCAGATGCCCTCAGAAGTGCCCCAGGGACGTCAGACAGATCGAATCAGGAGTCGCCTTACGCCGGATCGCCACGGAATATGGTGTTTTTCCCAAATCTGTCCGCCCGATCCGCACCATCAGCGGAAGCCTCGTCGGCGAAGGCAACCCCTTTAGTGAAGAACGCCAAAATAGGGCCAAGTGGGCGGAAGGTCTGGCTGTCAATACGTTCACCGAGGGAATGGACATTCTATATTTCCCCGGTTGCTACCTCAGCTATGACCCAAGATTAAAGAAGGTGGCTAAAGCCACGGCCAAAATCCTCAACTCGGCGGGTGTTGATTTCGGGATACTGGGCGAGAAGGAGAATTGCTGTGGAGAGAGCATCCGCAAAACCGGGGATGAGGAGCTATTCAAACGCCTGGCCAGGGAAAACATCAAAACCTTTATCGACAACGGGGTGAAGAAAATACTCGTGTCCTCGCCTCATTGCTACCATACCTTCAAGAACGAGTATCCCCAATTTATGGTGAACTTTGAGGTGATCCATATTTCACAATATTTATCACAGCTTATCAATGATGGACGGCTTCAGATCACCAAAGAGTATGGGAAAAAGGTGGCTTATCATGATCCATGTTACCTGGGTCGGCATAACGGCATCTATGACGAGCCTCGATCTGTCTTAAAGAAGATACCTGGTTTAGAACTGATGGAGATGCCCGACGCGCGGGTGGATAGTCTCTGTTGCGGCGGGGGCGGAGGCCGGATTTGGATGGAAACGCCGAAAGGTGAAAGATTCTCCGACCTGAGATTAGAACAGGCTGTCGGGGTCGGGGCTGAGGTTCTCAGTACATCCTGCCCCTATTGCATTGCCAACTTTGAAGACAGCCGGTTAACTCTGAATGTCGTCGAAACCCTGGAAGTTAAAGACATCACGGAAATTATTGCAGAAGTGATTTAGGTAACCAAAGAAACCTGATGAGGATACGGAAAAGTGGAAAAAGAATCGGTTAAAGGACAGCTTCTAAAAAGTCTCGCAGACACTAATTTTGGAGATGTTATGGTTGTCGGCGGGGGGATCAGCGGTATCCAGGCCTCTCTTGATCTGGCCAATGCAGGTTTCAAGGTTTATCTGGTTGACAAAGCGCCGAGTATCGGGGGCCACATGGCCCAGCTCGACAAGACTTTCCCGACCAATGACTGCTCTATGTGAATACTCGCACCTAAACTGGTCGAGGTCGGCCGGCATCCCAACATAGAGATCCTGACCTACACTGAAGTTGACAGTGTGGTCGGGGAAGCAGGAAATTTCAAAGTAACGCTGATTAAAAAGCCCAGATACATTATCGAGAGCAGATGCACGGGTTGTACAACCTGCGTGGAATACTGCCCGGTGAAATACCCTGATCAATTTAACCAGGAAATATCGAAAAATAAAGCCGTACACATATATTTTGCCCAAGCCATTCCCCTGGTCGCCTATATCGACGAAAGCTGTCTTTACCTTAAAGACAAGAAATGTCGTATTTGCGAAGCAGTATGTAAAAATAAGGCCATTGACTTAAGTCAAACGCCCGAAAAAGAAGAAGTAAAAGTCGGGGCGATCATTCTGTCTCCTGGATTTGAGCCGTTTGATCCTAAAGTCAGGGCGGAATATCGCTACGGGCAGTTTCAGAACGTGGTGACCAGTATGGACTACGAACGGCTGATGTGCGCCACCGGGCCATACGAGGGTGAGATACTGCGCGCCTCCGACAAGAAGCATCCCCATAAAATCGCCTGGATTCAATGCGTCGGCTCCAGGCGGGTTACTCCGGATGAAAACAGCTATTGTTCAGCCGTATGCTGCACCTATACCCAGAAACAGGTGATTTTGACCAAAGATCATGACGCAGGGGCCGAGTGCACCATATTCCATAACGATATTCGGTCCTATGGCAAGGACTTTGAGCGGTACTACGAACGAACGGCGAAACTTCCCGGGACGAGATTTATCAGAAGCTACGCCTCAATAGAAAAAGAGAACCCGGAAACCAAGAATGTCACCATCCGATATGCTACACCCGATGAAGGAGTAAAAGAGGAAGAATTCGATATGGTCGTCTTATCCGTCGGATTGAATCCTCCGGCCGGTTATCGGGAGCTGTCGGCTAAGTACGGAATCGAACTAAATTATCATGATTTTTGTAAGATCAATCCCGTCAATCCCATGGAGACCAACAGGCGGGGGATCTTTGTCAGCGGAGGTTTCCAGGGTCCCATAGATATTCCTGAATCGGTTTTTAGCGCCAGCGGGGCCGGGGCCCAGTGCGGTGAACTCCTCGACTTCCGGCGGGGGAAGCTGACCAAAGAAAGAATTTATCCGCTGGAAAGGGATGTTTCCCAAGAGAAGCCCAGGATCGGAGTCTTCGTCTGTCATTGTGGGGCCAATATCGGCAGGATAGTCAATGTTCCGGACACAGTTGAATATGCCTTGTCTCTACCCAATGTTGTTTACGCTCAGGAACAGCTATTTTCATGTGCGACTAATTCCGCCAAACAAATAACCGACATCACGAGGGAAAAAGGGCTCAATCGAGTGGTTATCGCGGCCTGCTCGCCCCGGACCCTGGAGCCGTTATTCCGCGACACCCTGCGGGAGGCGGGAATTAATCAATATTTCTGTGAAATGGCTAATATCAGGGAGCATAACTCCTGGGTCCACTCCAAAGAAAAGGAAGAAGCCACCCAAAAGGCACAAGATATAATCAGGATGTCTGTGGCCCGGGCCTGCCATTTGGAGCCGTTACAGGAATTTGATCTGCCCGTCAACCCGATGGCCCTAGTGGTCGGAGGCGGCCTGGCCGGCATGACCAGCGCCCTGAGCATCGCCCGCCAGGGACATGAGGTTCACCTGGTGGAGAAAGCCGCCGACCTGGGGGGGATAGCCCGAAGGATTCATTACACTCTGGAAGGGCTGGATGTTCAAGCATATTTGAGTGATATTATCCGCCAGGTTTATCAGCACCCCTTGATCCATGTCTATACCGACGCGACCATCTTAGAGGCGACCGGTTATGTGGGGAATTTCGTAACCAAGGTAAAATCTGAAAGAGGGATCAACGAGATAAAACACGGCGCAGCCCTCATCGCCATCGGTGCCGACGTATATAAACCCACCGAATATCTTTACGGAGAAGATGATCGGGTTTTGACCCACCTGGAGCTGGAGGAGCAAATCGCCAAAGGAGATGAACGGCTGGTTAACTCCGAGAGCCTGGTCATGATCCAGTGTGTCGGCTGCAGAAATGAAGACAGAAATTACTGCAGCCGGATATGTTGCAGCGAGTCCGTAAAGAACGCCTTGAAACTGAAAGAGATAAAACCCAATATGGATATCTACATTCTCTTTCGGGATATAAGGACATACGGGTTTAAAGAAGATTATTACCGGGAAGCATCAAGTAAAGATGTAAAATTCATTCGCTATGAGCCCGAAGATAAACCCCTGGTGGAAGCCGTTGAAGAGGAAGGTCGACCAGTTCTAAGGGTTACCGTGACGGATTATATTTTAGGGAATCAGCTTCAAATAGACGCCGATCTAGTTGCTTTGGCCGCTGCGGTTATTCCCTCTGCCGCCACTAAGGAAGTCGCCGGATTATTCAAGGTGACTTTGAGCCCGGACGGCTTCTTCAAAGAGGCCCATGCCAAATTAAAACCTGTTGAGTTTGCCGCAGACGGCGTTTATCTTTGTGGCCTGGCCCACTACCCAAAGCTTATGCCGGAAACGATTAACCAGGCTTACGGAGCGGCCGGCCGGGTCTTAACGCTTCTGTCACATGACACGGTCCTCGCCTCCGGCTCTGTTTGCGAGGTGCAAGAGAGTAAGTGTATGGGGTGTGGAGAATGTATCTCCGCCTGTACGTATCGCGCCATAGAGTTTCGTGAGACAAAACAGGGCAAAAAGGCTGTAGTCAATCCTATCCTCTGTAAAGGGGATGGTCTCTGTAACGCCAAGTGTCCGACCGGGGCCATTTCACTAAAGCACTTTACCGATGAAGAGCTATTCAGCCAAATTGATGCGGCATTTCCTGCGAAAGAGATCCTGCAACCAATGGATGCGGCGGTTGGAGATGCGTAGAAGTATACCAATGAATCGAGCCGGGATTACTGATAAAAGAGGTGAGAACGAATGAGTGCGGGACTTGCATTTAAGCCGAGAATCATAGGCTTTATGTGCCATTGGTGAGCATACGGAGCGGCTGACTTGGCTGGAGTTTCCAGACTACAATATAGAACGGATGTCAGGCTTATTCGCGTCATGTGTTCCGGTAGAATCGACCTGGAATTTGTCCTCCGGGCTTTCTCTAATGGAGCCGACGGCGTGATTATTGGTGGTTGCCGTTTAAATGAATGTAATTACATTACTCATGGAAATTACCATGCCTTAAACATGGTGCTTCTATGCAGAAAAATACTGGCCTACCTGGGGCTGAACCCGGAAAGACTGAAGATCGAATTCATGTCCGCCGGTGAAGGAATCCTTTTTGCCGAAATTATGAATGGGTTTGGCAATAGGGTGAATAAGCTGGGGCCGCTGGGCCAGGGAGAAGGACTAGACCTAGGCGAATTGAAGTCCGGACTGGCAGAGATTATCAAGTTAGTCCCATATATTAAGGTGGTCAAAAAGGAAAAACTGGCGTCTCGTCTTTATGATCTGGAGGAGTATGACAAGCTTTTCACCACTGAAGAGATAGACAGTCTATTTCGTGACGTGGTCTCCTACCACATTGATCCGGATAAGTGCCAGGCCTGTATGATTTGCCTTAGGAAATGCCCGGTCGAGGCGATTGTCGGCGGGAAGAATCGGATCCATGTAATTGACCAAGACAAGTGCATAAAATGTGGAACTTGCTTTGAAGCCTGCCCCCCTCGCTTTGGGTCGGTCCAGAAGATTTCCGGCGGGCCTGTTCCTCCTCCGATTCCTGAAGAAAAAAGAACCATAGTCAAAAAGACTAAGGAAAAATGACAGAAATACCTTATCTGATCTCAAAACATGCCCCTTAAAAAGAAAGGATCATCATGAACGAGAACCCCATCAAAATTAGACTGATGAAGGCTGACGATTTTGACGCCGTGGTCGGGATTGATGAGAAGGTACTCAAGGCTTCCCGGCCGGAGTACTATATCGTGAAGTTTGAAAAGCTTTTCCATTCCACAGATTATTTGCCCGCCTCGCTGGTGGCCGAGGATGAACAGGGAACAGTGGTGGGGTTTGTCATGGGGGAAATATATATAGGTGAGTTTGGTATTTCCAATGAAAAAGCAACCTTGGACACCATCGGCGTTGATCCCTCTTGCCGGCAGAAAGGTATCGGTAATCTGTTGATTAATGAATTTATGGCCCATTTGAAAACACTTGGCGTTAAAAAAATCTTTACCCTGGTCGACTGGAATGATTCGAAGCTGATACATTTTTTTAGCGCGAACCAGTTTAGCCCATCCAAAACCATTAACCTGGAACGAAGCCTGTGACGCTGGGGTTGATCTTATAATTAGCCTGAATTCGATGAGTAGCTAAGTGATTATCATCAAGGGCCATGATTCAATCCGCAGATTGCACCGATTTGCGCAGATTAGGGCCAAAATAAATCTGAGACTCTTTTCCATCTGCGTTAATCTGCGCCATCTGCGGATACATTTCTGGTACTTAATTAGAAAAACTCGCCGAACTCAGGTTAATAAGATGTTTTCATTTTATGTTTGACCACGTTCCAATTGTCGCCGGCAAAATTTGTCAGCCCCCAACCTGCCTCGCATCTCCTTCACGAAAAATCCAACTAGTATAACCCGTCAGATAATCCGGAAAACTCGTCGAACTCGGGTTAAAATAGAAATTTTGTTCTCGCCGTTATCCTGACTGGATATTCTAAGCTTCCCCCGCCCCCGCCCATAAAATTTTGATCTACCGGTTTTTTCTTGACAACCCGACGAAGCTTCATTATAGTTACATTATAGCTGCAATATAACTAAACTAAGAATCTTCCAGGCCCTGTAGGACGTTAAGGTGTCATCGTGACGATATAATTTAACAACACCTTGTCTCTTCACCAAGAAGGTAAGATTCAACATGCCCAAAACGGACAACAGCACCTCCGTCGGAAAAGAGACCATCCGGCCGCACGGCGCCCTGGTCCAGTTCGTCGTCTATGGCGAAGAAATGCTGGAAAAAGAGGTTAAACTAAGTTGCAATAGCGGACGTGTTTATTTGCCGCCCGATTGGGTTGGAAAACACGTCAAAATCATCAGAATCGACTAGACGGGATCAACGCCTTCATGGCAACCCAAGAAATCAAACGATATCGAAACAGACATTCCTTGATCATGAGGGAGGACATTGTGATTACGGCAGGAATAGATGCCGGCTCGAAAACCATCAAGGTCGTTGTGGTAAAAGACGGCCGGATCATCGGCCAGGCCAGGGGTGACGCCGGATACGATATTCAACCCTCCACCGAAACAGTCTGGCAAGAAGCCCTAAAAGCCGCGGGGATCAAGGCTTCAGATATTTCAAAAGTCGTGGCGACCGGAGCCGGCCGGGATGAAGCGCCCCATGCCCAGGCCAAAATCACCGAAGTGAGCGCAGCGGCCAAAGGCGCCGTGGCCCTGAATCCAGCCATTCGGACGGTTATCGATGTCGGCGCGGAAGAAGGCCGGGCGATTAAAATCAGTGCCGCCGGCAAGGTGGTCGACTTCGCCATTAACGATAAATGCGCCGCCGGAGCCGGAGCTTTCATCGAGGCCATGGCCCGCGCCCTGGAAGTCAAACTCGAAGAACTTGGTCCCCTGTCGCTCCAATCCACCAAAGTGGTCAATATGAATGCCCAGTGCGCCGTATTTGCCGAGAGCGAGATGGTCACGCTGGTCCACGCCAAAACGGCCAAGCCCGACATGGCCAGGGCCATCCACAATGCCGTTTCCGACCGGATCACGTCCCTGGTCCGACGGGTCGGCCTGGAAACTCCGGTCATGCTGATCGGCGGCTTGGCCAGGAATATCGGCTTCTACACCAGCCTGAAGAACATGCTGGAAACCGACATCCTGGTTCCCGAAGATCCGGATATTGTCGGGGCCTTCGGCGCCGCTTTGGTTGCCGCGCAATAATGATAGAAGGAGAGTTGAAATGGCTGAAGAATTCTGGAGATGGAAGGAATCCCGCTGGACCAATCCGGACATTGACTGGAAAGCCGGTAAGATCATCACGGGCGGCGTGGATGTCGGCTCGGTCAGCTCCCAGGCCGTGATCATGGTCGACGGTCAACTCTATGCCTATGGCAACACCAGAACCGGCTCCGACAGTCCCAACAGCGCCCTGAACGCCATGAACATGGCCATGGAAGAAACAGGGGTGACTTACACAGACCTGCAGTACACCGTGGGAACGGGTTACGGCCGGGTTAATGTCCCCTTTGGGCAACGGGCCATCACCGAAATCGCCTGCCATGCTCTGGGGGCCAATTTCATGAATGGTCCCAGCGTTCGCACGGTGCTGGACATGGGCGGGCAGGATTGTAAGGCCATCCATTGCGACGAGAAGGGCAAGGTGACCAATTTCTTGATGAACGACAAATGCGCGGCTGGGACCGGTCGCGGCATGGAAGTATTTGCCGACCTGTTGAACGTATCCATCAACGACATGGGCGAGTTATCACTCCAGGTGGCTGAGGAGCCCCAGCCGGTTTCTTCCACCTGCGTCGTATTCGCCAAATCTGAGGCTTCCGGCCTTCTGCGCTCCGGCTGGCCCAAAGAGAAGGTTCTGGCCGCGTACAGCTCGGCCATGGCCCATCGGGTCGTCTCTTTGTTAAAAAGAATCGGCGTGGAGAAAGAACTGGCCATTACCGGAGGTATCGCCAAGAACATCGGCATAGTTTCCCGAATCGAGAAGGAACTGGAGATCAAGGCGCTCAAACCGACCAGGGATACGCAGATTGCCGGTGCCCTGGGCGCGGCTCTGTTCGCTGAAGCTCTGTTCAAAAAAACCGGCAAATAAAGGGGTCCCCCAATACCGACCATTATTGATATAATTAAATCTTAAAACGAAAAAGCCGATCGCCAAGGACGCGGGGGCAAAGAGAAAATGGAGAAATGTTGTTTCATTTTGGGATAATTCACTTAAAACCTTGGGGCTCTGTAGTCCCTTCATATTTCCGCGTCTTGCGCGGCCGGCTTTTGTTGAATTTAAAAGGAGGAATGCCCCATGTACAGGGTTGCCTATGAAAACGATAAGATGATCATTTCCTTTAATAAAGATCTCGCCGAAAGCGACGCGCTCGCAAAGTTTCTCGGTCATATCAATCTGCAGTCCATCCTTAAGAAAAGCAAGTACGCCGATTCAAAGGAAAAGATGAAAATTCAAAGCCGGCTAAGGGATTTCCCCACTGGTATGGCTTTGCTGCGGGATTCCGGTCTAAACAAAGGGGCCGCCTTTACAGATGAAGAACGGGACGCCTTGGGTCTTCGCGGGCTCTTGCCTCCTCATATCCATTCCATGGATGATCAGCTCTTGCGGGTTCTGACGAATTTGAGAAGGCTACCCAGCGATCTAGACAAGTACATCTTTCTAAACGGTCTGCAGGCGCGCAATAAGACCTTGTACTACCGGGCTCTTCTGGAAAATATAGAGGAACTGATGCCGATTGTTTACACCCCGACTGTAGGAAAGGCCTGCCTGGAATACAGCAATATCTTCCGCAGACCCCAGGGCCTGTTCATTACAGCCAATGATAAAGGCCGGATCGCTGACCTCCTCATGAACTGGACCTATAAGGACATTCGGATCATTGTGGTGACTGACGGTGAGAGAATCTTGGGCCTGGGAGACCTGGGCGCCAGCGGCATGGGTATTCCAATCGGAAAGCTCGCCCTCTATACCGCCTGTGCCGGTATTCATCCGGCGACCGGTCTTCCCGTGACCATTGACGTAGGCACGGAAAACGAAGAACTACTGAACAATCCTCTTTACATCGGCTTAAAACAGCGGCGCCTTCGAGGACAAGACTACGATGAGTTGATTGAAGAGTTCATTGTGGCGGTGCAGCAAATATTTCCCGGGGCCCTGATCCAATTTGAAGATTTTGGAAATCACAATGCGTTTCGCCTGTTGCGAAAGTATCGCCATCAGGTTTGCACCTTCAATGATGACATCCAGGGGACAGCCGCAACGAGCCTGGCTTGCCTATACTCGGCCCTGCGCATTGCCGGAGGAGAGCTGAAGGATCAAAAAATTCTGTTTTTAGGCGCGGGAGAAGCCGGGATCGGGACCGGGGATCTAACTGTTTCAGCGATGATGAATGAGGGGTTATCCGAGCAGGAAGCACGCCAAAGATGCTGGTTTGTGGATTCCAAAGGGCTGATTGTGAAGAGCCGGACCGATTTGAATGGGAACAAACTCCGCTATGCTCATGACCACGAACCTGCCTCAAACTTACTCGCCGCGGTTGGAGCGATAAAACCCAATGCCATCATTGGGGTTTCCGGAAAACCAGGATTATTCACGCGATCAGTGCTGGAAGCCATGGCCCGGATCAACGAAAGGCCGATTGTGCTTTCCCTCTCAAACCCCACATCAAACACGGAATGCACGGCAGAAGAAGCTTACACCTGGACTGAGGGACGAGCCGTTTTCGCCAGCGGCAGCCCGTTTAAACCGGTTACGGTCAAGGGGAAAACATTTATTCCGGCGCAAGGGAATAACGTCTACATTTTCCCTGGCCTGGGGTTGGGAGTCCTGGCTACCCGGGCGAGTCGGGTGCCTGACGAAATGTTTCTCGTGGCGGCAAAAACCCTGGTCGAGATGGTCTCGGATGCCGACCGGGAACAGGGACGGGTTCTTCCGCCGTTGACTCGCATTAGAGAGACTTCTTTAGCCGTTGCCACCGCGGTGGCCGAAGTGGCCTACGAACAAGGCCTGGCCACGACGCCGAGGCCCGATGACCTGACCGAATATATCAAATCTTTGATGTATGTTCCGGAATACCGCAGCTATGTCTGACAAATGACAAATGACTACGCCGAGTTGAAATCAATTTTCACAGAAACAATCAGGGGGAGTGGTGTTAAGGCACCACCCTCCTTCAGCCAATAGACTTTTAAGACTATTTGGTTTTTCTTTTCTTATCCATTGCCGGTGCCTATATTTATCCTTACGAATTCAAGATAATTCTCTACCACGGCCGGGAGCAATCTCACCCGGCCTAACCGGTCATAATCAGATAACATGTCTAAGCACTCCATCTCTCACCCCGACAAATCTCGCGCCTCGGAAGCCAATTAAAAGCAAACAAATTTCAAACTGGTTTGGGACCGACGCATGAAGTTTAGTCCTCGGATGCCCTGTGCTTTTCATTGACTTTGCTTTCTTTTCAGTCTAAAGAAGTATAAAGAAATTGAATTCTCATGAGACCGTCTGGGAATGAAGGTATCCAGAACGGATGATAGACTCATTTGAAGGGTCGGCGTCTAGTTCCCTTTGGCCAGCGACTCTTTGATGCGTCTTAAAACACCCGTATCCAGCAGTTAACAACTGAAAAATGGCCAATTGGGCCGGTTAGTTGGGTTCATGGTTGATTTTAACGATTATCCCGATCACATGGAATCCAGCTCCGAAAATCGTCCGCCGTTGGACGGGAGTCCGGGCGTAAACCCCCTTAATCTGGTGCGTTTTTTCCTGGTCACGGGGGAGATCGTCGAGGGCGCCCTCCCAGACATCGGCTTGTTGTCTGTTCTCCTAAATAAAAAAATCATAGAACACGTCACTCTGCAAGCAAAAGAAATAACAAGAATTATTCGTGATCCCAAAGAAGCCAAACGGATGGTCGGGCAAAAGATTCTTTATGCCGGCCCAGACAAAAAGCGGCCGGTGGCCAATGAAGACGAACTCAGAAAAATCTGGTTTGATAACGAAGCGGTTTACTATCCCTACCTAAAAAAACCTTGCCTGGTTAAAGACAAAAAGATTATCTGGTCCGACCAGGAACTCATGATCGACTTGCAACAGGTAGCCTTTGTCATCGAACTGGAGCAATTCCACGGCAGCCCTGCCTGGAAAAAACAAACCGCCCGGCAGCCGATGTTTCGTTTTCAAGTCAAGTCCTACTTAGCCCCGCTCCAGACTTACATCGAAGGCGAGATTAATACTTCTGTTCGAACCATTGAGTTGTTTCTGCGCCGGTTTCCCCATTTTATTCCCCTGCTCAAACATAACTCAGAGCCTTATAAGAACCATGCCATTTTGTTGAGCCGGCAACATGTCCCTGTATTCAATATCCAGGTGCTAACTGTCTAAGCAGTCCTCCTGGAAAGGAGCAAGCCAATTAGCCGTGGGCCTAGACCACGAAACCGGGCCTTAAGAAACCTGCCTGTCACCAAAAAATGACATTGAAAGAGAGCTGCAAAATGAATCCTAGACTGTCAACCTGGCTGGACATGTTGAAACTAGGCCATATCGAAAGATACCTGGTCGACGTCGCCAATGTCTTCCATGAACCGATGGACAACGAGGCGGTGAGCGACGCCATTGCCGCCTTTTATGCCATGGAGATGACTTACTTCCCGCATCGGAATCCGAAATACAAGATGGCCTATGCCGACATTTTCGGGATCATCCGGGATCACTTCTTTGTGCCCACTGTTTTCAAAAATCAGTATAACCTTAATTGCCTGGCCTTTGTCGAACTGATCGCCCGGTCGGGCGTGACTCTGACATCTTCGCCTCAGAGCGAACTGCTATTCGGTGAAATCCAGAAAATCTATGCATCATCCACTGATTATTTCAAAGCAATCCTGGCTAACGTCGAACTCATTCTAAACTTTTTCAACGGAAAAGACCGACACCAGGCCAGGACGGAGTACTTGACCCGAATAGTCGATTTAGACTTCACGGTAGAATCCGGTATCAGGAATACCCCGGCCCTATTAAGAAATGTGCTGGATGTCCTCTTCTCCAACCTGGAAGAACTGATAGAAAATCTCATTCAATATGTCTTTTCCCCAGAGTTCTTAGAAAAACCGCTTCAGGTCCAAAAATCCAATATCATATGGGTCCTTTTCAGCCTGTGGCACAGTTACGGCGCCAAACCGGAATGGCTGAAAATATATTCTTGCCTGCTCGGCCTCTTCCACCAGGCCATGCAAAAAGGGCAAACGGAACTGGCTTTTTATTTGCATTTTCCTTTATCCCACATCTATGGCAACCTAACCCAGACTCAAGCCCAATGGGCCGCCTTAACCAAGGACCTGGATCAACCACTGGGGAGGTATATCTCAGACCACCTGGTGGCCGACCATGATCTGCGCCCGCCCGACAAAGATACCTTTGTAGGCCGGAACCGATGGAAAATAGGCTTTGTTTGTGATCGGATCGTCAATAATTCCCAATTTGACCTTCTATATCCTCTGCTGATGGGACTGGTGGCCCAAGGCCGCCCGGAGTACGAGTATTACGTCTATGATTTGGAGTATATTGAAAAATCGATATCAGATAGGGAGTGCATCAAGAAAATAACTGACCTGGGGGTTAGCTATGTCAGCATCCATGACCTCATTGACGACCGTGATACCGGCCTGTATTACAGCCACTTCAATAAGTGCCTGAAGCTTAGAGAAAAAATGACCGCTGATGAGATAGATATCTTGATCTCATCCTGCCGCAGAGAGCAAGACGCGTTCTTGTTCTCGACTCGGACTTCATCCCTGCAGATTTACTGGGCTGAAACCGACCTGGTCTATGATGTCGCCGGAATCGACTATCGGATAACGCATCGGTTAGGGACCAAAGGAATACTTTCCGGATACGAGTACTACTTTTTCCGTCCGCCCATGGTGGTGATACCTGATTCTTCCAAGGCCGACCCGAAATTGGTGGCCGAGTTGCGGCAGAGCTATCCGGAAGATGCTTTTATATTGGGGAGTATCGATCAATTGTCTGAAATAGACGATGAAGAATATCTTCGGGCGGTGGCTGAAATATTGACCGAACACCCTCAGGCTGTCTACCTGGCCTGCGGTACCGGAGGCGATGACGACATAGATGCCGGCCTGAAGCAGAAGATTGCAGGATTAGGGATACAGGACAAATTCTACTTCCCAAGATCATCAAACACCCCCCTTTATGCCCATGTCATTGACCTGTATCTTCATCCGTTTTCTCCTTCCACCAGCACCACGGCTCAGGGTGAGTACCTGGCCCAGGGAGGCGCTCTGCTGGCTTTGCAGCCATTCGACTTTTATGATCAAACTCAATTGCCTGAGGCTGCCGTGAAATGGGAATGGGGCGCCGCTTCGTTCCTTCATCACCAGGGCCGACCAACACTCTCCTTTGCCCACGTAGCGACCGTGGAAGAATATGTTCCCGCCGCCGGCCGGCTGATCATAGACGCGGAACTACTGGCCAGCCTTAGGTCTATGGGTGAATGGGTCATGGAACAAACCTTCAGCCCCAAGATCGCGGCCAGGTCCTTCTCTTCCCTGATTGAAGAATTGCTAAAGCAGAAGATCCAAGAAATCACCGGATCTACGCCGACCGATACGACTGAGGAAGCGTAACCCGGAGAACATGGAGAAAAAAGAATCAACACAAGACTGCCGGTGATTGACCATATTGATTTATATCTCCATGTCGATACCGGTATAATTCAACATACCCCTCAAAACCTGTATGTCCTGTGCAGTTTGCTTTTCCTAACCCTATGAAGTCAGGTAACGGATTATTGCAGATGAAACGTTCAAAAAGAATCGTCTTGGTCTTAATGGCCTCAGCGTCCATCGCCGCCTGTGGATCGGATTCTTCAGATTCTCAGAATACCCGCCGCGAAGCATACGCCACCAGGGAAGACTGCATTAATGATTGGGGGGACCCAGACCGGTGCGAACGCCAGTTGTCCGGATATTATTATGGGCCCGATTATTACTTTGTCAGCGGCCGGGCCTATTACTTCCGAACCGGTAGCCAGGACCCGATTCCGGTCGAAGGTAGAACCAATTTTGGCCGGTTGGCGCCTGGGGAGAAGTCACCCCGGTCCAGCCATACGCTCACTTCCAGTCATATTTCCCGAAGCGGGTTCGGGTCTTCGGGACACCTCCGCAGCGGAGGTTAGACAGGTTAGCAGATGAAAAGGCAACTAGTTAAAGAACGGAAAAACTGGCGGCATAAATTTGACGAAATCGGTTTCACCTTCCACTCTATGGGCGACGGATATTGGACGGAAGGAGTTTGTTACCAGTTTTCATCTTCCGAAATCGACCTGATAGAGCAAGTTACCGCGGATCTGCATGAACTCTGCCTGGAGGCGGTGGAATATGCGACTAACCGGAACTTGTACGCCCAACTTGGAATTCCGCCTCAGTTTGCCGAGTTGATCAATAGATCCTGGCGCCGTCAAGAACCCTCCCTGTATGGCCGTTTCGATTTTCTGTTTAGTCCGGACGGGGAGTTGAAGCTCCTGGAATATAATGCTGATACACCTACCTCGCTGATTGAGTCCAGTGTCGCCCAGTGGCTCTGGTTAGAGGAGCTATTTCCACAATACGATCAGTTCAATTCAATCCACGAAAAGTTGCCGGCCGCCTTTACCCTTCTAAAAGAGGCCATGCCGGCGGGAGCGCCTTTTTATTTCACCTGTATGAAAGATTCTGAAGAAGACCTGATGACCGTGGAATATCTGCGGGATGTGGCCCTGCAGGCCGGTCTGGAGGCCCGGCATATTTATGTTGAAGACATCGGATTTAACGATCTGGACGGGTTCTTCTATGACCTGGAGGAGGAGCGGATTGAGTTCATGTTCAAGCTTTATCCCTGGGAGTGGATGCTGGCTGATAAATTCGGTGAAAAATTGCTCCTCGACACCATCAGCCTGGTCGAACCTCCCTGGAAAATAATTCTGTCGAGCAAGGGTCTTCTGCCTTTGCTGTGGCAAATGTCACCGGGGCATCCCCATCTGTTGGCCGCCTATTTCGACCCGCACAAATTAAACGGTTCCTATGCTAAAAAACCCATTTTTTCCAGAGAAGGGGCTAACGTCACCCTGTACCGGAACGCCAGACCTATCTTCGAAACTTCGGGCGAATATGGAGAGGCGGGGTTCGTTTATCAAGAATTACATGAAATTCCAGATTTTGATGGTCATTACCCGGTGATCGGCTCCTGGATCATTGACGGGGTTCCCGCCGGAGTGGGCATTCGAGAGGACGACACGCCCATTACCACGGACAAAAGCCGATTTGTGCCGCACTATTTTGAACCTTAATGTCATTAGGAGGTGACCGTGGCTTTCACAGACATGTCTTTATCTTTATCCGGGCTATTAGGGTTTCTATCACACTTTGTCACCGCCGTGGTCTTATTGTATGTCTTTGCCAAAATCTACGACAAGGTTACTCCTTACCGTGAATTTGATCTAATATCTGAAGGTAATACTGCCGCAGCCTGTAGCTTTTGCGGCGCGTTGCTCGGTTTTGCCGTGCCCCTGGCCAGTGCCGTTATCCACAGCGCCGGGCTGCTGGATATGATCGTTTGGGCCGCCATAACCTTTGTCGTCCAATTGTTGACATTCATTGTCGTGAGGAAGATATTTCCTACAATCGTCGCCGACATACCGGCTAACCAGATATCCAAAGGGATATTCCTCGGGTTCCTTTCACTAATCGTCGGCATTCTCAACGCGGCTTGCATCTCCTGACGACGGTCGTTTTCAAGTGACATTTTAATTATAAAATTAGTAAAATGGCTATTTGAGGGAACAGCCGCAGGTCCCAATAGTCTCCTACCGTTATTGTGGGGTTGTGACATGCGGATAGTTCAACGGCTGACCCGCCCTATTGATATTTATGGGAATTATTTAAAAATAATGGGGCTGTTTGTCCTGAGCCTTTCGATTCTTAAAGGTTTGCGGGCTCCAAACCTTTGGGCGGCTAATCATTATGTACTTAATTACAGTGAAGGTCTGATTAGACGCGGTTTGTTCGGGACCATCGGCTTGATGCTGTTCGGGGATGTATTTTATAAGTATCGGACGTTGTTCGTCATCGCCTTCGGGATTATGGCCCTTTGGCTAATTTATCTTCTCCTACAATCCTATAAAGTCAGCGCCAAAAATAGCCCCTTCCAGATGTGCATTTTGGTATTTTTCGCCTCGCCGGCTATGGTCTTTTTCGTGCACGAGGTCGGTTTCTTTGATCAGTTCGGGTTCCTCGTTACAATCGGATTTATATTTCACTGCCGCACCTTGAAACATAACTTACTAGCTGTTATTATTGGTTTATCTGGTTCATTACTGGCTTTCGTTCATGAAGGTTTGGTCTTTATCTATCTGCCAGTTATGTTGTTGGCTCTAGTCTGCCAAGGATATTCAGACGAAACCGCCGCCCCGCCATCTAGGCGTTATAAAATATTATTATTGATTAGTTGCCTGCCGGCGATAATTAGTCTAATATTGTTGGCTGGAAAAGGTCCGATTTCGTCCTCTCAACTGGAGAGATTAGTCGCTCAAATCGGCCCGCATATAGATTTCGGCATCAGACTTGATATCTTCCATATTCTTCAAAGAAGCGGCGGCAACGATCTTTTGTTAATGCTCCACTCCTGGACACGCGCGTCATCCTGGGTGGAGCTCCTTGTTGATCTTTTAATCCTGTCGCCGAGCTTGACTTTTTTGATCTATTACGGAATAATATTCGTCAACAGCATAAAGAAGAAAATAAATAAACCCGCGATCAAGATTGCATTTATCATCTCCTCGTTATCACCCTTGTCTCTGAACCTGCTCGGGTGGGATACTCATAGATGGGATGCCCTTGTAGTTGTGACAACCTATTCTAGTTTGCTGGTCCTGCTGACCTATTTTGAAGCGCAATTAACCCCTGAACAGACAACGAGAATCGTATTCCTGGCCATCCCCGTCATCTTTTTAGGATTAAGCAGCGAATATTTTCTCTGTGATGACGATCACTTCAAATTATATCCGTTTCTCGATCACCTATATTATCTGTCCGATGTATTGGGAGGCAGAATTAAATTCCCCACCTTTCCCACACAGTAGACCACGGCTGACCTGGCTGGCCGCATCGCTTAGCCGAAGCCCTGATATGAGCATCACATTTGGGTCGATCCAAATCCCGGCCTGGAGTATGTATTTAATTTTCAGTTGGAATTTACCTGCCCCAAGGGCTTGGAGAAAATAGTGACACAAGAAGATACGACCCAGACACCGATTCTTGAGGAGTCACCCGGCGCTGAACCTAAGTTACACATTCTGCTGGCTGAAGACAATTTCATTAACCAGCAGATGACCCGGACCACCCTGACCAAACGAGGTCACACGGTGGTCATAGCCGGAAATGGGATCGATGTATTGGAGGCATTGGCCAAGGATAAATTTGATCTGATCTTAATGGATGTCCAAATGCCTGGAATGGATGGGATCCAGGCCACTGCAGCCATTCGAGAAAAGGAAAAATGTACCGGCGAGCACATTCGGATTATCGCCCTGACTGCCCACGCCCAAAAAACGGATCGAGACAGGTGCCTAGCGGCCGGCATGGATGACTATCTGACCAAGCCCGTCAGACCCAGTGAACTTATTAAATGCATCGAAAATGCCGGCAGTTGTCCCATCCCGGAACCGGACGCGGCGCAGGATGAATCCGTCGATCTCCTGGAGTTCAAAAATCGCTGTTCCGGGGACCAAAGACTGATCAGACAGTTAGTCCTGTTGTTTTTTGAGAACTACCATAAATATCTTGCCGATATTCGGGAGGCCATCGACCGCCGGGACCCCCGGGATCTGGAATACCGGGCCCATTTTCTCAAAGGGGTGCTGACTAATTTTTCCGCCCGGTCCGCCCGGGTCATCGCCGCCCGGTTGGAAGAAATGGCCAAAGACGAAAAGCTGAATGACGTGGAGTCGGTCTACTCAGCCATGGAAGAACAGATGGCCCGAGTAAAACTTTGCTTAGAGACCATCATCACGCCGACTGCCGACCCTTGTTAAATGCACTCTCCTTCCTGTCGTCACCGTCGCTCCGGCAATTTTATCCTTGTTTTGTCTTCTGTTCTATGTTATTAGTTAACTAAATCCCGCTAATTAGAGAATATAGCCATATTGTAGCCACTCCCCATGAATTTTGAGGGTGATGGCCCCCCGTCCCTATAAGAAAATCTCATAGGAGTCTCCGGATGAAAATATCCCGTGCTGAGGTGGAGCACGTAGCTAAACTGGCTCGGCTGTCGTTAACTGAAGATCAGTACGCTGTTTTTACCCCTCAGATAAATAACATCCTGGAATACATCGAAAAACTTAACGAACTCGATACCGCAAACGTTCCTCCGACCTCCCATGCCATTCCCCTGTCGAATGCCTTTAGAGAAGACGAAGTTAAACCTTCCATCGGTCTTGACCTGACCCTGGCGAATGCTCCGGAGAAAGAAGGAAGCACCTTTGTCGTACCCCGGGTCATTTGATATCGCTTCGATGAAAAAGGTATAAGGCCGGGACCTGCTTTTGTCTTCCAGGTATTCCCCTGTCTATGCTCTTTGAATAAAGGGAAAAATATG
>JADFYN010000008.1:0-18651 GCA_015233055.1 Deltaproteobacteria bacterium | reverse complement strand
ATTGTACTCCCACACTATCCACGAGGCGCACGAGATGCTCAAAAAAAGAGAGATCTCTGCCGTGGAACTAACCAAGTCCATCTATGACCGGATCGACCGGGTTGAAAACGAAATTAACGCTTTTGTGACCATGAATAAGGAAGAGGCTTTGGTCGCGGCCGAGGTGGCTAATCAGCGGTATAAAGATGGAACCGCCGGCCCTTTGACCGGAATCCCTCTGGGCATTAAAGACGTTATTTGTACCAAGGGCCTGCGGACGACCTGTTCCTCCAAAATTCTGGGGAATTATATTCCGCCCTATGATGCCATGGTCATGACTAAACTGCGGGAGGCCGGCGCGGTGATCGTGGGCAAAACCAACATGGATGAATTCGCCATGGGCTCATCCACTGAACCGGTCTGGACCGGTCCCACCCACAATCCGTGGAGCCTGGAACATATCTCTGGAGGCTCCAGTGGTGGTTCGGCTGCCGCGGTGGCTGCCGACGAGTGCCTGGGCGCCCTGGGATCGGACACCGGCGGGTCCATCCGGCAACCAGCCGCCCATTGTGGCGTGGCCGGGTTAAAGCCTACCTACGGCCGGGTATCCCGGTACGGACTCGTCGCCTATGGTTCCTCCCTGGATCAGATCGGACCGATCACCAAAGACGTGACCGATTTGGCCATTATCATGAATTCTATTTCCGGGTATGACCCGCAAGATTCCACTTCCGTACCCCGCGAGGTCCCGGATTATACGGCAGCCCTGACCCATGGTCTAAAAGGGATTAAAATCGGTTTACCAAAAGAGTATTTCATCTCCGGGATTGATCCGGAAGTGGTGACGGCAGTGAAGAACGGCGTGACGGAGCTGGAAAAGTTAGGGGCGGAGGTCCTGGATGTCTCTTTACCCCACACAGAATATGTGGTGGCGGTCTATTACGTCATCGCTCCGGCCGAAGCCAGCTCCAACCTGGCCCGATACGATGGAGTCAAGTATGGATTCCGCGAGAAATCCCCGGCCAACCTGATGGACATGTATTACCAGACCCGGACCAACGGCTTTGGCCCTGAAGTAATTCGTCGTATTATCATGGGCACTTATGTCTTATCAGCCGGATATTATGACGCTTATTACCGGAAAGCCTCCCAGGTGAGAACACTCATCCGGCAAGATTTTGAAGAAGCTTTTAAGGTCTGCGATGTCCTGGTCACCCCAGTGGCCCCGACGCCGGCCTTTAAGATCGGCCAAATGACCGATGATCCTCTGCAAATGTACCTATCGGATATTTTTACCTTGTCGGCCAACATGGCCGGTATTCCGGGGATGTCCGTTCCTTGCGGTTTCAGTTCAGCCGGCTTACCCATTGGGATGCAACTTATGGCCGGCCATTTCAAAGAAGAAACTCTGCTTAAGGTGGGCTTCAACTTCGAATCCGCCACCGGCTTTCATAAGCAGAAGCCGACGCGTGAACCCTCCTTGCGGATTCCAACCAAGCGTTCTATGCTACATGAGGAATGAGGGCCGTTATGACCAATCAGCCCTATGATGATGACGTCCGGGAAGAAAACAAAAAAATAAAAAGGTTAAGGTTCTTGGTTGACCTGACTTTGTTGACCATCAATACGACTGACCTGACCCATGAAGAGTCTATGAAACTGGTGACCGCAGTCAAGCGGGTCGCCCAGGCTCTTTTCCCCGGCAAAGAAGAAACCTTCGACCTTATTTACCTGCCCAGATTTACCAGGGCAATCAGTCAGAAATTCGGATTTCATTAGTCGCGGGCAGTCTACAGCCTATCAAGACTTCAACGGTGAGGAGTCAACTATGCGGCCCAGAGTGAAAAAACAGAGCATCGGAGAAAAAATTAAACGCCTCCGGGAAAGCAAGGAGATCGGCCTGGACGTGGTGGCCAATGATACGGGCTACGCCGTCGAGTATCTCCGGTCCATCGAATCAAACGAAATCATCCCACCGGTGGCCGTGCTGCTGCAAGTGGCCCGGTCACTCCAAGTAGATTCCGGAGAATTACTAAAAGAAGAAGAGGAAGCCGGCAAGAAACGGGCGGATGCCTATGAAAAGCGAACCGACGCCTATTCCTATCGGACCTTGACGCCTGAGGCCCGAAATAAACACCTCAAAGCGTTTCATGTTACCATCGAGGCCTTGTCTGATCACAAGGGGGTCGGATATCAGCATGATGGAGAGGAATTCGTGTATGTTCTCAATGGGCATGTTGAAATAGCCGTGGGCGAAAACATCACCCGCCTGGCCCCCCAAGAAAGCCTCCATTTCAATTCCTCGATTGTTCATCGGCTCAAAAATGTGGACGACATTGATGCCGAATTGCTCGTAATCCTGTATACACCGTAACCGGTGTTGGTTACTCGTTACTCGTTGCAGATTACTGGTTAGAAATATAAATTATGAGCCGATTGATTCAAGGCCGGCCCAGACCTAACGAGAGATCGATCAGCAATAGCTATAGACCAGCGCAACCGACAAAAAACGAGTAACAAGCAACATGTAACCAGTTAGCAACCAGTGGAGGTTCATCATGTCCATTCAACTGACCGATGAACAGCATATGATCCAGGTGATGGCGCGTGATTTTGCCCGGAAGGAACTCATCCCGACGGCGGCGGAGCGAGATGAGACCAAAGAATTCCCGTTAGAGAATCTTAAGATGATGGGTGAATTAGGCCTGTTGGGGATGACCGTGCCCGTGGAATACAATGGGGCCGGCGTCGACACGGTCAGTTATTCTCTGGCGCTCCAGGAAATTGCCTATGGTTGTGCATCCACCGCGGTCATTATGTCTGTCCATAATTCCGTCTGTGGGGAACCCATCACCCGCTTCGGCTCCGAGTATCTTAAAGAGAAGTACCTTAAACGACTGGCTATCGGTGAGATTTTGGGATCATTCGCCTTGACCGAACCCGGAGCTGGTTCCGACCCGTCCAGTCAACGGACCACGGCCGTCCGGGACGGCGACTTTTACATTCTCAATGGGGTCAAACAATTCATCACGACCGGGTTGCACTCGGGCGTCACCGTAGTCACTGCGCTCACCGACAAGGCCAGAAAGCACCGGGGCATCAGTGCCTTTGTGGTGGAAAAGGGCACCCCCGGCTTTTATGTGGGCAAGGTGGAAGACAAAATGGGCCTGCGGGCTTCCGATACGGTCCAGCTTATCTTCGAAGACTGCCGGGTGCCGGTCAAGAATCTCCTGGGCCGGGAGGGTGACGGCTTTAAAATTGCCATGTCCGCCCTGGATGGAGGCCGTATCGGGATCGCGTCCCAATCGGTGGGCGTGGCCCAGGCCTGCCTCGATGCCGCTATCGAATATGCCAAACAACGGGTCCAGTTCGGCCAACCTATCGCCAATTACCAGGGCATCCGGTGGATGATTGCGGATATGGCCACCGAGATTGAAGCAGCCCGACTGTTAACGCTTAATGCCGCGGCCATGAAAGACCGGGGAGAACGATTCAGCGCTCAAGCCTCCATGGCCAAACTATATGCCTCTGAAATGGTCAATCGGATCGCCTACAAAGCCATTCAGATCCATGGTGGCTACGGTTACCTTAAGGATTTTCCTGTGGAGCGCTTTTACCGTGATGCTCGGGTATTCACCATCTATGAAGGCACCTCTGAGATCCAGCGCATTGTTATTTCAAATCATTTCCTGGGGCCACTATTGAAATAGGAATGTCCTTGTGGTTATGGGATTGGATTCAGGCCGTTCCTGATCAAAGTTTCGGGCGTGTTTCCATGGTTACTATTCCTCAATCCGATTTGGCCGGCCAGTCGCGGATTACCTGAAGCTGCCGCTTCTTTATTCTATCGTCCTACCGCCGGAAAAATAAACCGTCTCGGCCTCTAGCGTCCGACCGCTCTTTGTCGGGTCAAGCCTTTCAATCTATGGATATCCTCGACCCTAAAATCATTCGCCGCATCCTCCTGATCCATTATGGCGCGTTGGGAGATTTCATCCTTTCCTTGCCGTTAGTTGGGGCGTTGCATGAAACCTTTAATCTTGCCGATATCACTGTTTTTGGGTGCCTGGACTACCTGGACCTGGTCAAAGGAATTTTTCATAGGCTGACCATCCAGTCGTCGGCCCACCCGACGATCAGATCGCTATATGTACATGATCCTGATCAGCCCCCTGCCCCACTGCAGGCCGACCTGGCCATCCTGCTGTCCCGGCATTTGGACCCGGTGGTGGCCGGGAATCTGCAAATGGCGGGTGTCTCCCAGGTCCGGTCGCTGGATTTCTTCCCTCCTCCCGGCCAACGTCTTCATCTGTCCGAGCATCTTCTTGTCCAGGCCCAGGCTTTTTACCCGTTGTTACGGCCTTCGCCTGTTCGGCTGCGGGCCACCCCCGCGGACCGAGCTGGAGGAAAAGACTGGCTGACCCGGCATGGTGTTGACTGGGCCAGGCCGGTGCTGGCGTTCCACCCTGGGTCCGGGAGCCGCCTGAAACTGTGGCCGGCCGCCAACCTGGCCGCTCTGATCGACTGGGCCGGGCTATCCTTCAATATCCAGCCGCTGTTGATTTCCGGGCCGGCTGACGATGATGCCGCCACGGCCGTGCTGAACCTGATCAAATCCCCTACCCCGATTATTGCTCGCCACTTGCCTTTATCTGAATTGAGTGGTATCTTGTCCCTATGCACGGGATTGGTCGGACATGATTCCGGCATCACCCACCTGGCTGCGGCGCTGGGCCTCCGGGTGGTGACCATTTTCGGTCCTACTGATCCGGTTATTTGGGCGCCTGATTCTCCCCTGGCGATTATTGTATCCGCCCCGACCGCCTGTGGACCATGCGGGTTATCTCAGGCTGGAGCATGTCCCGATCAAATCTGCCTGACCTCCATCACTATAGATCAGGTTAAACAGGCGGCGACACAAATGATGAGCTTGAATTCGACCCGGCATTCATAAGCATTTGGACAGGGTTCGCCTTCATCGCCTGTTACGGTCGCCCGTTGATGTCAAAGATCAACCTGAAACGAGTAACCGGCAACCGGCAACGAGCAACAAGCAACACCACGATTAGGATGGGATATGAAATTGACCGGGAAGAGTTGGGCCGTCATCTTGGGCCTGATGTTCTTTTTTGTTTTGGGATATTTCTGCGAGGACGCTTTCTACAATCTGGGAAGAACGTCAACCGCTTCAGGACTACGCATATTCGGTGAGATCGGATACCAGGCCGGGATCGGCCTCTACCAGGCCATATTCTGCGTTTGTCTGGCCACGGCGGGAATACTGTACAAGTCTCGGCCCTACCTGGCGGCCGGTGTCAGAGGGATATTGAGCGTGGCCGCCTCAGGCCTGGTGGTGCAAATAATTAAACACATCATTGGCCGGCCTCGGCCCCGGTTGTGGGCAGCCGGGATTACCCACTGGGGACCCTCTTTGAAGTCGGGATTTGAGTCCTTCCCGTCGGGCCACACTGCCACCTCGTTTGCTCTGGCCGCGGTCCTGGCCCATCACTTTCCCAGGGCGTCCGCGGTCTTTTATTCGCTGGCCGGTTTAGTGGCTTTATCGCGGGCGACTTCCGGCTCTCATTTCTTGACTGACCTGGCCGGAGGCATGGCCGTGGGCCTGTTAGTCGGCCGGTTATTCTGTAACAAATTAAAGTTTGGAGACAATCTTGGCTGAAGGAGTAAAGGGAGGAAAGCCTGGGGCAACTGATCCATCGGCCTGGAAAGGAGGACTGGTCCTATTGCTGGCGCTGGTGGTGTTTTTCTATGGGTTGGGCGGCCTCTGCCTGACCGACCGGGATGAAGGAGAATATGCGACCATCGTCCAGACTATGATCAGTACGGGCGACTATGTCACGCCCCAGTTGAATTTCAAACCTTATTACGAAAAGCCCATTCTCTATTTCTGGTTATCCACCCTGGCCTTTAAGAACTTCGGAGCAAACGAATTCGCCATCAGGTTTTGGTCGGCCTTGAGCGGAGTGTTGGTGGTGATGGCCGTTTATGTGTTCGGCCGAGCGGCCGGCCCCGCCGGATTGGGCTTCACATCGGCTTTGACCCTGTTGGCCTCGCTGTTGTTTTCTCTTATCGGCCGGTCGGCATTACTGGATATGACCCTGACCTTATTCATCAGTCTGGCCTTATTTTTCTTTTACTATGGTTGGCAATCCTTCGCCGCCGGTGGGAAAAAGGCTCAAGGCCGGTATTTCACGCTGTTTTTCGCCTTCATGGGCCTGGCCTTTCTGACCAAGGGGCCGGTGGGGGTGGTCATTCCCCTACTGGTGGTCGTCCCGTTTTTATTGCTGAATCGAAGCTTGATGCCGGTCATAAGGAGAATGCCCTTGTTGATCGGGTTCAGTGCCTTTCTGCTTCTGGCCGCCCCCTGGTATCTACTGGCCATGCTTAAAAACGGCAGCGCCTTTATCGACGGTTTCTTTGTCAGCCAAAATATCAGACGATTCACCGAAGTTCTGCTGGGCCACGGCGGTGGTTATTTCTATTATTTGCCGGTCCTTATTTTGGGCTTTTTTCCTTTTTTCGGGTTTGCCGTTCCCACTGCGGTGCGGGCGGTGAAGGCCATACCCTGGCAACCCAGACAGGTGACCAGGGATAACCAGGCCGCCATTTTTTGCCTGATCTGGGTGGCGGCAGGTCTGATTATTCTTTCTATAGCCCAGACCAAGCAATTCAACTATATCCTCCCGATTTTCCCACCGCTGGCCATTCTGGCCGGCCTATGGTGGCAGGATTATCTGGATGGTCAGTCCAAAAGCCTCTGGGAACGGCGAGTAGGGGTGGCCTTCGTGTTGGTGCCTGTAGCTATTTTAGCCATCGCCTTCGCAGCTCTGCCCAGGTTTCTTGTGTCCGAACAGTTTACCCAACTTATGGCCAAAGCAAATACGGCCAAACCTGATTCCTTCGAGTATGCCTTCGGCCCAGGCGACCTTAGTTTCGGGTGGGTACCGTATTTGTTGCTGTTGGTGTTACCGGCCGGTGGGGCCGGGTTCTTCCATTTTTTTCAAAGAGGGCAACGAAAGCATTCTTTTATCGCTATCATAGCCATGTCCATGGTCTTTCAGGCCCTGGTCTTTCTCCAGTTGTTCCCCACCGCCGCGGCCTACATGCAGCAACCGGCCAAGGAGCTGGCCCTGGCCATTAAGTCCGGGGCCCGACCTGAAGCCGTGGTGGCCACCTATGGCCTGTATAAGCCCAGCCTGTTCTTTTATGTGGATCGCCCGATCTTGCACATCAAGGTTCCGGAGAAAGACAAGCTTAAACAATTCCTGGCCTCCCGATCAGAGGCTTACTTGTTGTCTCGCGAAGTCTTTCTTAAGGAGCTGCAACAAGATAATAATTTTCATCTGTTGAAATTAGCCGGCGGCTACATCTTGGGATATAATAAGCGGACCAACATGCGACGGTGAGTTTTTTTCATCTGCGTTCATCTGCGAAAGCTGCGGATGCATTTCTGCCTCCTGATTAATAAAACTCGTCGAGTTCAGGTTATAGAGAAACGCCGAAAGGACAAATCTATGGGTTACGCTTCAAAAATGAGGATAGTGGTGATCGCTTTTCTCTTGCTGTTGGTTCAGACGGGATGTGAGCAAAACTCTAAACCACAACCACCCAGACAGGATTCTGGAGTCATTAAAATTGACAACGGGCCAATCGCCCGACAGGCCAACGGCATTTACAAAGGTCTGCCTTATGCCGCACCACCGGTAGGCGAACTACGCTGGAAGCCGCCACAACCGGTCAAGGAATGGACTGAGGTTCGCAAGTTTAAACAATTTGGGCCGGTCTGCCCTCAACCGGACCACGACGGCCAGATGAGCGAAGATTGCCTTTATCTCAATATCTGGACTCCGGCCAAAAGTACTACTGAAAAGTTGCCTGTCATGGTCTGGATCCACGGCGGGGCCTTCGTGGCCGGTTCCGGATCGGATGAGATTTATGATGGCGAGGCGCTGGCGAAAAAGGGCGTGGTGGTGGTTACGATCAATTATCGTCTCGGCGTCCTCGGTTTCCTGGCCCATCCCCTTCTGTCTCAGGAGTCGCCCGATAAGATATCAGGAAATTACGGTATACTTGACCAGGTGGCCGCGCTTAAGTGGGTGCAGCGAAATATAGAACAATTCGGTGGTGACCCCGGCAAGGTGACCATCTTCGGGGAGTCAGCCGGCGGAACCAGCGTCGTCTTGCTTTTAGTCAATCCGGAGGCTAAGGGTTTGTTTCGTTCAGCTATTGCCCAAAGTCCGGCCATAGTCGGGATGCTCCGGCCTCTCCGGCAGGGGCAATTAAATGTGACCCCGGCCGAAACAGTGGGAAACAAGTTGTCTGAACAGCTCGAGGCCAATGAATCAGAAAATATCTTAACCTCGTTGCGTCAGACTCCGTGGGATGAAATAGCAGACGCCGCCAAGGACTTAGAAGAAAAATACGGGGTGGAAATCGCCCGTGTCGTTTTCGGGCCGACATTAGATGAAAAAATCATACCTGATCATCCGGTCAAATTACTGGACGCCGGCAAGTACCACCAGGTGCCTCTGGTCGTCGGCATATGCAAAAACGAAAGCACCATTTTTCTGCCCAGTTTCGGTCCGTCCCCGACGCCTGAAGATTATCAAAAATATCTGAAGGCATCCTTTGGGGAAAAGGCTGATGAGGTCCAAAAACTCTTGCCGGTCGTAAACAAGGCGGAAGTCTGGGGGAGGTTGGATCGATTGATGTCAGCGAAATGGTTTGGCGCGGCGGTCAATTATCTGGCTCGGACCAGGTCGGGCGATAATGCCCCCCACTGGCTTTATTATTTTTCTCACCAGGCCCCCCCGGAAGCGACCATGATCCTGGCCGCGGATACGACCAGGGAAGCGGTTCCGATAGAAAAATTGGGGACCGTGCATGGATCCGAATTATTTTATGTCTTTGGCTTTACCGAATCGTTCTTGGATTTCGAGCAATCTGATCTGGATCTGTCCGACAAGATGATGACCTATTGGGCTAATTTTGCCAGGACCGGAAATCCTAACGGTGAAAACTTACCTTTTTGGCCGGTTTACCCTTCAGCTAAGGCAGGCGCCTATTTAGAGTTCGGCCAATCCATTGCGGCCAAGTCGGGGCTCGAGCCCAGCCTTTATCCGCTGATAGAAGGCACCTGGTTTAAGCTGGCCTATTAAGTTTGTGAGGTGCGCAGGGCCTGGTCGAGATCGGCGATGATATCATCAGGATGCTCTATCCCGACCGAGATCCGGATTAAATCCGATGGGACTCCGGCTTCCTGTTGCTGGGCCGGCGTAAGTTGGGAATGAGTGGTGCTCGCCGGATGGATGACCAGGGTCTTGGCATCCAAGATGTTGGCCAGGTGCGAACAGAGCTTAACGGAATCAATGAATTTTCGTCCCGCCTCCAGTCCTCCTTTAATCCCGAAGCCAAACACTGCCCCCGGGCCGAGCGGAAAGTACTTCTTGGCTCGGTTATGATCCCGGTGACTCGGCAGCCCGGCGTAATTGATCCAGGTCACATCCTCATGCTTGTCCAAGAATTCGGCAACCAGTTGGGCATTTTGACAATGCGCCTTGGCCCGGAGCGGGAGCGTCTCCATCCCTTGAAGGATCAGGAAGCTATTCATGGGCGCCGGCGCCGCCCCGATGTCTCGGACCAACCCGGTGCGGAGTTTAACGCAAAAGGCGGTGCATGGTGTCCCCTCCAGGGTGCAAAGAGCCTCCCAGAAGTTGATGCCGTGGTAGTTGGGGTCTGGGTCGGTAATTTCCGGAAATTTACCCGCGGCTTGCCAATCAAAACCGCCGCCCTCGACTATTGCCCCGCCGATACAGGTCCCGTGGCCCCCGATTATTTTTGTCAAGGAATAAACCACCAGGTCGCATCCATGGTCGAGCGGATTGAAAATGGGCGGCGCGGCCACGGTATTATCAAGGACAAAGGGAATCCGGTGACGATGGGCCACCTCGGCTATGCCCTCTAAGTCATCCACGTTGCAGCGGGGGTTACCAATGGTTTCGGTGAACAACAGCCGGGTTTGGTCATCGATGGCGGCCTCAAAATTATTGGGATCGGACGAGTCGACAAACCGGACCTCAATGCCGAACCGTTTCAAGGTAGTGGCGAAAAGGGTATGGGTGCCCCCATAAAGGTTGGAACCGGAGACGATATTTTGGCCGGTCCCGGTGATGGCCGTAACCGCATAGAAGATGGCGGCCATGCCTGAGGAAGTAGCCACGGCAGCCGCCCCACCATGAATGGCGGCCAATCGTTTTTCCAAGACATCCGTGGTCGGATTCATGATCCGGGTATAGATAAACCCAGGCTCCTTCAGCGCAAAAAGATCGGCCGCGTGGTTGGTATCCCGAAACAGGAAGCTGGTTGTCTGATAAATCGGAACCGCCCGAGACATGGTGTCTGAGTCCGGTTTGTGCCCGGCGTGCAAAGCCAGGGTCTCGATCCGCCTTCCTTCTTTTTTCATAATTACTCCTGGAAACAACCAGTTAACCGTTAATAATGAAGTTTTTCTTTTCCTTTAATATCCGATTGGCCTCGTCCAGGTCAAAGGCTTCGGGATCATAGTTCTTGCCCACTCGGTCGGTCATTCTTTTATGCTGGGGATGATTGGGATCTCTGATGGCTTCTAAAAATTGTCCGTATCCCCAGGCTCCGCCGATATCTTCCGGTGGACAGCTTCTTTTCCCGTCGGTACAAACCGGATAGTGCTTTCCTTCTTCGATGGGCAGGATGTTTTGGATGACAATCAGGTGCTCCCAGTTGTCGCCGAAGTCGTATTCATATATCAGTCTGGCTTTTTCTTCCGAGGCGACTTGATGTAACAACACTGAAGCCCTTTTTTCCGTTTCCGGGCCTGCGACCAAATCGTCAAGATCGTCATCATCGTCATCATCAAAGGGCTCCGAATAATAATTCCCGTCAATAATAAACTGATAGAGATGATGACCGCTCCAACCCATGACCAGTTGGATGATCCGGTGAAATTGGACTAATGAAATGTCATTGGTCACCAGAACTTTCCGCCAAATCGGCGGCCTGACTCCTCTCAAAGTAATTCGGACATGGTAGACGTACTTTGCTTCCGAGCTCTTTTTCGAGGAACTCACTTTTTTGATTCGTTTGTCTTTCTGTAAGGGCACAACACACTCCGGCAGAAGGAATAAATATTAACATTTGTGGGTGTTCCCCGGGCATCAACGGTCAGTTGCGGCCGGTCCGCCGGGGTAACAACCAATTGAGTTTATTAATGACTTTTTAGGGGACGAATGATTTTTGCCGGCATTGTACCGGAGCAGATAAAATCTTACTTTCTCTGGCCATCAAGTTCAAGCATATATTTAGCCAGACGGCTTCCCCAGGCTATCAATTTACATTTTCGATTAGGGTTCAGGGACTAAAGATGCCGGGGACGACGGGTATGGTTACCGGGCGCCATCCTGAGACAAGAGTAAGTTACAACAAGGCCGCGTCAACCGCAATGACTTTTTTTAAGCCGGGGTGAAAAAGCTTGACTTACGGCCCTGGATTGGGCTATCGTTATGAACGAGCGCTCAATCAACGAGGACCGCCTATCATGCTTATTCATCAACAAAAAGACATCCCGACCCTCATCAAAGACACCGGATTGGTCGAAACCCGCCGGCGGCAAATCGTCCAGGCGGCCGTCGATCTGTTTATTCAAAAAGGATTCCACAAAACCACCACGCGAGAAATTGCCGGCCGGGCCAACTTCAGTATCGGGACCCTATACGAATACATCCAGTCCAAAGAAGATATCCTTTACCTGGTCTGCGAGTTCATCCATTCCGAGATGGAAAAGCAGGTCAAAGAGGCCATCAAACCCGCCGACACCGGTCGCGACACACTAAAAAACGCCATCGACCGGTATCTCCGCGTTTGTGACCTGATGCAGGACCACATCTTGCTGATCTATCGTGAAACGGCCTCTTTACCTGGAGATTCCATATCTTATGTCCTAAGAAACGAGTCCCGAATTACCGGCATGTTCGAAGACATCTTGACCCGAGGGAAGGACGACGGAACGTTGAAGTTGCGGCATCACCGGGGCATTACCCTGATAGCCCACAATATCACCGTGCTGGGTCACATGTGGACCTTCCGGCGGTGGTTTCTGAAAAAAGCATTTACGCTTGACGAGTACATTGAGTTGCAGACCTCCCTGGTTTTGAACGAACTGTCCAGCCACAACGGAGACGGACCGCCATAACCATCTGAACCCGCAACCCGAAACACGTAACCCGCAACGATCAACCCGAAATACGTAACCAGCAACATTCATTAAGGTTTAACCCACTTAAGCATGGAGAAAAATTATGGTTGCCGAACCCACTCCTTACCGGCCCAAGAACCATATTCGCCTGGTCACGGCCACCTCTTTGTTCGATGGACATGATGCCTCGATTAACATCATCCGGAGAATTTTGCAGGGCAGCGGGGCGGAAGTGATCCACCTGGGGCACAACCGCTCGGTGTCCGAGGTGGTGGATGCGGCCATCGAGGAAGATGTTCAAGGCATCGCCGTAAGTTGTTATCAGGGCGGACATGTTGAGTTTTTTAAGTATATTATCGACCTGCTCCGGGAAAGGGGCGTGGAAGACATCAAGATCGTGGGCGGTGGCGGCGGCGTCATCGTCCCTGAGGAGATCCGGCTAATTGAATCCTATGGTGTCTACAAAATTTACTCCCCCGAAGACGGCCGCAAATTGGGCCTCCAGGGAATCATCAACCACACCCTCACCGGTATGGATTTCCCTAAGCAAAACGATGATATTCCCGGGTTGATCGAACGGCTCGGGCCCCAGCATAAACCGGCCGTAGCCCGGACCATCACCTTGTTGGAACGAGCCAAGGTGGAGCACGATGATGACGTTCTACAGTTCATCGAACCCCGGCTGATCCATAAGATCGGGGATAGGCACGTCCCCACCCTGGGCATCACCGGGACCGGCGGCGCAGGCAAGTCTTCTTTGACGGATGAACTGGTCAACCGCTTCCTCCGGGATTTCCCCGACAAGACCGTAGCCATCATCTCCGTTGACCCGACCCGTCGAAAGACCGGCGGAGCCCTTCTGGGTGACCGCATCCGGATGAACAGCATCAACAATCCCAGGGTTTACATGCGCTCGCTGGCCACCCGTGAATCACGCACCGAACTGTCGGAATGCCTGGCCGAGGCCATTCTGGTGGTCAAGGCCGCGGGGTTTGATCTGGTCATAGTCGAAACGGCCGGGATTGGGCAAGGTGACGCGGCTATTGTCCCGTTCGTGGATACCCCCATCTACGTCATGACTTCCGAGTATGGCGCGCCGTCCCAATTAGAAAAGATCGACATGTTGGATTTTGCCGACATGGTCGTGATCAACAAGTTCGACAAACGAGGCTCCGAAGACGCCTTGCGGGATGTGCGCAAACAATTCCAGCGCAATCACCAGCTCTGGACCACGCCGGCGGAAGACCTGCCGGTTTATGGAGTTATCGCCGCCAGGTTCAATGATGACGGTGTCACGGCACTTTACCACGCCGTCTTGGACAAACTCCACGACAAGACCGGAGTCTCTTTCCCGTCGTCCCTGCCCCGTAAAGATATTAAGTTCTCCTCATCCAAAACGGTGATCATCCCTCCGGAGTGGGTCCGGTATTTGTCGGAAATATCTAATACGGTCAGGAATTATCACGTCAAGACAACCCATGATGCCGCCGCGGCCCGGGAAGAATGGCATTTTTCCAAAGCTAACGAGGTCCTGCGCCGGCAGCATAAAGAAGAACCGACACCCGGCCTGGAAACGGCCATTCAGACCCTGGCCGGCAATCAGGATGACGCCCGGAACCGAATGTCCCTGGAAAGCCGTCAACTCTTGGAAGGCTGGCCGAAACTGGTCGCCACCTACTCCGGCAAAGAACACGTGGTCAAGGTCAGGGATAAAGAAATCCGGACACCCTTGACGGTCAAGAGTCTGGCCGGAATGGATATCCCCAAGGTGGTCTTGCCCGGCTATGAAGATCCTGGACAAGTACTGACCTGGCTCCGCTCAGAGAACGTCCCGGGCAGCTTTCCTTATACGGCTGGGGTATTCCCTTTTAAACGGACCGATGAAGACCCGACCCGGATGTTTGCCGGCGAAGGTGACCCGGCCCGGACCAACCGCCGATTCAAATATCTGTCTCGCCACAGTGAAGCCAAGCGGCTTTCCACCGCCTTTGACTCGGTCACCCTGTACGGCTGGGATCCGGCCCTGCGACCGGACATCTATGGCAAGGTGGGCAACTCGGGGGTGTCCATCTGCACCCTGGAAGACATGAAGACCCTTTATTCCGGCTTTGACCTGTGCGCCGCCAACAACTCCGTGTCCATGACCATTAACGGCCCCGCTCCAATCATCCTGGCCATGTTCTTTAACGCGGCCATAGCCCAGCAGCTTGAGCAATTTACGGCCAGGGAAGGTCGGCCGCCGTCAGCCGAAGAAACAGCCAAACTCAAGGCCACGGTCATGCAAAATGTCCGGGGGACCGTCCAGGCGGATATCCTCAAGGAGGACCAGGGGCAGAACACCTGCATCTTCTCCATTGACTTTGCCTTAAAAATGATGGGCGACATTCAGCAATATTTCATTGATCACAATGTCCGCAATTTCTATTCCGTGTCCATCTCCGGGTACCACATAGCCGAGGCCGGGGCCAATCCCATTTCCCAACTGGCCTTTACCCTGGCCAACGGCTTTACTTACGTGGAGTACTACCTCTCCCGAGGCATGCACATAGACGACTTCGCCCATAATCTATCCTTCTTCTTCTCCAACGGGATGGACCCGGAATATACCGTAATCGGCCGGGTCGCCCGCCGCATCTGGGCCGTGGCCATGAAAGAAAAATACGGCGCCAACGAAAGGTCCCAAAAGCTGAAGTACCATATCCAGACCAGCGGCCGGTCACTCCACTCCCAGGAAATTCAGTTCAATGATATTCGGACGACCCTCCAGGCCTTGTGCGCTATTTACGACAACTGTAATTCTCTGCACACCAACGCCTTTGACGAAGCCATCACCACCCCGTCGGAGGAATCGGTCCGCCGGGCCCTGGCCATTCAGCAGATTATCAACAAAGAATGGGGCCTGACCAAAAATGAGAATGTTTACCAGGGCAGCTTTATTGTGGAGGAACTGACCCGGCTGGTGGAGGAGGCCGTACTGGAGGAGTTTAACCGGATCTCAGAACGGGGCGGTGTCCTGGGGGCCATGGAGACAGGGTATCAGCGAAGCAAAATTCAGGAAGAATCCATCCATTATGAGGTCAAAAAGCATACCGGTGAGTTACCCATTGTTGGGGTGAATACCTTCATCGATCCGCGCCATGAAGAGCTTCTCGAATGCTTTGTAGAACTGTCCCGGGCCACGGAAGAAGAGAAGCAATCCCAACTCACCCGTCTCCAGGCCTTCCAGGAAAGCCATCAGAATGAGGCTCCCCTGGCCCTGAAACGATTGCAGGAGGTGGCCTTGGCCGGCGGCAACGTCTTCGCCGAACTGATGGAATGCGTCCAGTCTTGCTCCTTAGGCCGGATCACCCAGGCGCTCTATGAAGTCGGCGGCCAGTACCGGCGAAATATGTAGGCCGACCAGGGAACAGAACGGCAGTCGCGCTGGACTCGAGACACGGGGGGTAAGTCTGATTGAACCAGATCAAATACGGCCATGACCGGTTTTTCAAAAGCGTGTTTTCAGGGAAAGAGGAAGCCAGGGATTTCCTGTTGAATCACTTGCCGGAATCCGTTGTCGGACTCTTGGACCTGGATTCCTTGGAACCGGGCAAAGACACTTTTGTGGATCAGGAACTGCGGGAAAGTCTGTCGGACTTGATCTATCAGGTCTACACCAAGACCGATAGCCAGGCTTATGTCTATGTATTGTTTGAACACAAGAGCCATCCGGAGCCGCTGATTGCCCTACACCTCCTCCGCTATATGGTTCGAATTTGGGAACACCGGGTCAAACAAGGTGTCGGGAGATACTTGCCGCCGATTATCCCCCTGGTCGTTTACCATGGCCTGGAAACATGGACGGCCGACGATAGGTTCAGCCATTTATTTGATCCCAATTCGGAACTGGGACCTTTCCTTCCGGAATTTCGATTCCTGCTTTTCGATCTATCCCGGTTTGGAGATGAGGAGATAAAAGGAGCGGCAAAATCAAGGGTGGCCCTATTGCTGCTGAAGTATATTTTCCGGGACGAGTTGGCCGCCCGGCTCCCCGGAATTTTCCAGCTCCTAAAAGAACTTGAAGAAGTATCAAGTGGTTTGGAATACCTGATCACAATCTTAAACTATCTGGCCTCAAATTCTGATAAGATAGCTAAAAATACATTGACCGGTCTGGTCAAGGAGGCTTTCACCAAAAAGGGAGGTGATCTCATGGGTACGATCGCGGAAGAGTGGCTCCAGGAAGGGGAACAACGAGGCAGGTTATCCTATGCGCGGGAAGATCTTATTGATATCCTTGATGAGCGTTTTGGCTTAGTCCCCGAATCTGTCAAGGATCGGATTACCTCTATGATTGACCTGACAGTCCTAAAGCGACTTCTTCGGAAGGCGGCCATCATGAACTCGATAGATGAGTTTCAGAATCTACTTATCAACGGGGAACTTGAAAAGGCGGGTTAATTGATGACCAGTCGTCCTCGGTGGTCGTCAATGGGCCAGACTTGCCCGATATCGGCGGCCAACTCACCGGCATCTTCGAGCATGAGGCGGGCCAGGCTCAGCTTGTCCTCCGGGACGGAGAGGAGGATGCCGCCGGAGGTCTGGGCATCAAAGACCAGGTCGACTTTGACTTCGTCCAGGCCCCCTACCACTTCGACCAAGGAGCTGCAGAATTTCTTGTTGGCGAAACTACCGGCCGGCAGCAAGCCCATCCCGGCCAGGTTCACCGCGGCGTCAAGCATCGGGATGTGGTCCAACTGAAGCTCCGCCCTGACCTTCGACGCCCGGATCATCTCTAAAAGATGCCCGCCCAGGCCGAACCCGGTGATGTCGGTGGCGCCGATCAGACCGAGTTCCCGGATAACCTGGCCCCCGACTTTATTGAGACGACCGGCCCAATGATAGAGGGTCTGCTCCAGGTCTTGACATCCCGGCCATTTGGCCTTTAGGGCGGTGGCCAGGACACCGGTGCCCAGGGGTTTGGTCAGGAGAAGATGGTCTCCCGGACGCAGGCCCTTGTTTGTGGCAAAGCGGCCCGGCTCCACTACCCCGGAAACGGATAAGCCGTATTTAATCTCGTCGTCTTCGATACTGTGTCCACCGGCCAGGACGGCTCCGGCCTCTTTAATCTTGTCCCGGCCGCCTTCCAGGATGGCCCGTAAGACTTCTTGGGGCATTTTTTTGATGGGAAAGCAGACAAGATTCATGCAGGACCACGGCTCACCGCCCATGGCATAGACATCGGACAGGGCATTGGCCGCGGCGATTTGCCCGAACCAATATGGATTATTGACGATCGGCGTAAAAAAATCCACCGTCTGGACCAGGGCCTTGCCGGCCGGAAAGGTCACAATGACGGCATCTTCGTTATCTTCCAGTCCGGTTAGGATGCGAGGGTCATCATCCTGGATGATCCCGGCCAAGGCCTCCTCCAGGTACCCCGGAGGTATTTTTGAGGCTCAACCGGCCGCCTTAACCGTACTGACCAGGTCAGGTATGTCCATGAGTCATCATTTCATCAGGTTGTTTAGACGAACAGGCTTAACTGTATTTTTCACCGGTTAGCTTTCGATAGTCTCATTGTATTGAATTTGGGCCGAGCCGATCTTAATCAGGTCCCCGTCGGAAAGTTTGACCATATCGGAGATAGTCTTGCCGTTTACTTTAGGCTTGGACATGCCTTCGGAGTGGGAGATAAAGTAACCCTTGCCCCGGCTGCTGATAACGGCCGCGGTACCGCCCACAAACATGCCCCCGATCTTGATGTCGGCCTGGCCGGATTTCCCGATGACGGTCATTTTCTTGATCAAAGGAAATTCTTGCCGGTTGTCCCCGGAGATAATCGTGAGCAGCCCCTTGATCCTCTTTTCTCCGGTCAGGGTGGCAACCGACGGAACCAACGCCGCCTGCTTTTGCCGGCCCAACAGTTCCCGCTGCTGTTTGGTGTCCAGGATCATGGTATCATGAAAAGAATCGGCCAAGACAGCGTCGTCGATCTCCTCCGGCACATCCCCATAATCCACCAATGATTTATACACCAACACATGCTTGCCGATGGTGACCTCGGCGTTATTCACCATCCTTAAGGTAGATACCCGGCGGTTGTTAACGAAGGTGCCGTTAAGGCTGTTAAGATCATATACGTAAAAACCGTCATCTTCTTTGACGATCTTGGCGTGATGGCTGGAGACGGCCTGGTTGTCAATTTGGATGTCATTGTCATCCCTGCGGCCAATAGTCACCAAATCTTTATCGAAGGAATATTCCTGCACAATATTGTTGTTTAACTTCAATATAATATCAAACATTACCATCCTCCGTTAGAGATATCCTGCTCAGGCCGTGTCCCAACTAGGCGGCATCCTGTACGGCCACGCTAAGGACTGCCCGCTGATTCCGGCGATCAAGTCCGGACAGTTTTGCCTCGGGACCGTAGTCCTGAGTCA
>JADFYN010000089.1 GCA_015233055.1 Deltaproteobacteria bacterium | reverse complement strand
AAAGGTAACCCTGGTCCCGTTGTTGAACGAGCCTGTTTTCAGGAAGATCGTAGGCCAGATCCAGTAACCCGAGGCCGGCCAGCAGGAACCCGACGCCCTTTAAAAATGGAGCCGGCACCAGGTCATGGTAATTTGTTTCCGAGACCAGGCATTTCTCATAGACCCGTTGGCCGGGCAGGTTGGCTATCCCTTTTGAAATGTAAGCCTGGCCGTCTAGTGGTATCAGATCTGAGAATATGCCTTCATCTCGGGCATAACTGATTAAATCCTCAATAGCCACCCATTGCCTCAGGGGCAGATCGCGGATAACCTGGACTAGGGCGGGCGCGACCTTTCTTCCAGGTTGGTGATTCTCTGACTCTTGACTCAACCAGTGCAAGTGGGACAATATTTGCCGGCCGACAAAGCCGTTGGTCTCCCAACCGGTGATGAAGGTGGTTACCAGCCTTTTAAGCTGGAGGGCAGGGTCGTCAAAATCATCCAATTGGCTGGATTGCAGGAACGAGACGATCATCTTGGTCCGTAAATTATCCGGGGGTTTTTCGTCATAGAATTCTTTAATGGCGCAGTTGAGGGTCATCTGACGGATGGAAGAATCCAGGGGCAGGGCGGTGGATTTGGATTGTCTTACCTTTCCCTGTCTGAAGTAATTGCAGAAGACCTTCAGTTGGGTAATAATCCGGCCATTATCCGCAAAAATAAAAATAGCGTCGTCGATTTTGTCGACTGTCTTGAAATCATGTTTTTTTTCAACTGAGGGTGCGAAGGAAGCATTTCTTTTCTTCGATTGGGCAAAGATCTTGGCCGCCAGTCGGCGAATCTCCGGTTGGGCGTCTTTAATCATGCTTTTTTGGAGTGCCCTGGCCCAAGGCGAATCGTTCGAGGCAATGGTGGATAACACCCGCCTGCGGATTTCAGGTCTGGCGTCGCGGCCAGCTCTCTCCAGCAGGTCCCGGACAAACATATTTTCCGGAGCGACTCGTCCGGCGGCCATGAGGACATTAGCATAGAACTGCCATGGCTCAGTCTCACACCCTTGAAGCAGGTACATCAAGATTGGTTCCCCGATATTCTTGCAGACCTGGTAAGCGGCCTGCCGAACGGCCTCATCCAAGGGGTGCGATTCGGCATATCCCAAATTTTCGACCAGATGTGTCATCAAAGATTTGAGCTTAGCCGCGGGGTGTTTGGACAGACTTCGGGCTACCTCGTCAAATCGCCATAAGGCTAAAAGACGCCGGGGCAAACGTCCCGCCGGAGACAACGCTTCTTTGAATTGAGCCAGGGTCCAGGATCTAAGGTCCTGGTCTCCGAGCACGGCCTGGAGGGCTGACTGGGTGCAGGGAACACATGCCGCCCCGGCCGGTGTCGGGCAGACTGGGCCGGGTGTTTCTCCGGCACAAATAAAACATCGGTCAGGCCCATCGGTCCAGTTCAATGTACACTCGGACTTTTTTAAGTAGTCACACAATATGGACCAGGGCTGTTCTTGGGGCGCCAGAAGCATGGATCAGGTTCCTACGGTTATCTAGACCTCGAACGGTCAAATTCGCTTTTTGGAGCGCGCCGTTACCCAGGGTGGCGCTTCGCTGACCCTGCGGCGGGATCACAAGCGGGACAATTATGACCATTCAAAGTATAGCTCTTTTCGAGGAGAGGAAGCTACTAAACTAGTTGCAGGTCGTTTTCAACGAGCAACCAGCAACGAGCAACAAGCAACCAGCAACGGTGAGCTATTCCACCCGATAGTTGGGCGCTTCCTTAGTGATAATGACGTCGTGGACGTGGCTTTCCCGGAGTCCGGCAGCCGTGATCCGGATAAATTTGGCTCTGGCCTGGAGTTCGGTCAGGTTGGAGCAGCCAAGGTAACCCATTCCGGATTTTACCCCGCCGACCAACTGGTAGACCATCTCTGACAGTGGGCCGCGTGTTGGAACCCGCCCCACGATGCCCTCCGGGACAAGTTTGGTTTTGTCTCTCACTTTGCCCATGCCGTAACGGTCTTTGCTCCCCGCCTCCATGGCCTCAATTGAGCCCATCCCTCGATAGACTTTGTAGCTTCGACCCTGAAACAGGATTGTCTCACCCGGACTTTCATCGGCGCCGGCAAACAGACTGCCGATCATAATCGATGCGGCCCCGCCGGCCAGGGCTTTGGTGATGTCTCCGGAGTATTTTATGCCACCGTCGGCGATCAAGGGGACGTTGTACTTCTTGGCCACCTTAGCGCAATCGAAGATAGCCGACATCTGGGGCACACCGACACCGGCCACGACTCGGGTGGTGCAGATGGAGCCCGGCCCCACTCCTATCTTGATGGCGTCAACTCCGGCCTTGGCCAGGGCCTCAGCGCCTTCAGCCGTGGCTACGTTTCCGGCCACGAGGTCAATCTCGGGAAATAATTTTTTGATGGTCTTAACGGATTCTATCACCCCTTTGGAATGGCCGTGGGCCGCGTCTATAAAGATGGCATCCGCTTCGGCCTTAACCAGGGCTTCGACTCGTTCTGTTTGATCACCCCCGACACCCACGGCCGCGGCGCCTCGCAGCCGACCGTACCCATCCTTACAAGCATGAGGATATTCCTTTAGCTTGACAATGTCTTTGATGGTGATCAATCCTTTTAATCGGCCGCGTTCGTCAACGACCAGCAGCTTTTCGATGCGGTTGCGGTGTAATAGCTCCTTGCATTCGTCTAAACCAATGCCGGGCGTGGCGGTGATCAGATTATCTTTGGTCATGATGTCTGCGACGCGGTGGTCCAGGTTGGTTTCGAAGCGCAGATCTCGATTAGTCACGATACCCACCAGGAGTCCGCCCTTGACCACCGGCAAGCCGGAAATATGATAGGTGTTCATCAACTCCAGGGCGTCACTGACCTTCTGGTCGGGGTCGACGGTGACGGGGTCGATAATCATGCCGCTTTCAGATTTCTTGACTTTTTCCAGCTCCTTGGCCTGCACTGCAATGGGCATGTTTTTGTGAATCACGCCCACTCCGCCTTGGCGGGCCATGGTGATGGCTGTTTCGGCTTCGGTGACGGTATCCATGGCCGCGCTGACCAGAGGGATATTTAAGGAGATATTTCGGGTCAAACGGGTGCAGACATCCACTTCGGTGGGTAGTATTTCTGATTCCAGTGGTTGGAGCAACAGATCATCAAAGGTATAACATGTTGTAATCTCAAAATTTTCCATTTATAATCTCCGGTGCATGCGAAACATTGAGATGCCCCAAAAGGAGTTTATTAAGCTATTTTGGGGCCGGCCGGGCGTCTTTCGGGGCCGGGTTTAAGGGCGCCGGCCAGGTCGAGCTTCTGGTGAATAGCCGTTTCCTGCTCAAAAAATTAATTATATCACAGCGGTTGCGCAAAAGGAAATAAAAGCTATTTACTTTTTTGGCCGTATGGGGTAAAAACTCGAAACTACCTCATTTACTCATTCCGGCCGACTTCAGATACGAAAAAAAGCACCTTAATTGAGTTGCCTGAATTCGTCGAAGGGTGTAGTATTTTTTTCTGAAGGGGCAGAGTGTTTCGGGAAATGGCCTTGCCTGTTCTTTTTATGTGCTTATTTTATTATTAAGGCCGACGAGGGATCCATATCGGAGACCTCGCTTTATCTTTAAATCTAACATTATTGAAGAAACATCCAGTTATGAATTTTAGGAGTGATGAACATGTCAAAAATCCTTGTCGTTGACGATGAAGAACATATCCGCTTTTTATTTTCGGAAGAATTGACTGAGGAAGGTTATCAGGTTGTTCTGGCTGATAATGGTTTCAAGCTACTGGAGAGGATAGACCAGGAGAAGCCCGATCTGGTGGTTTTGGATATCAAGATGGCTGAATATGACGGCCTGGATTTGCTGCAGCAGATTAGAAACAAGTTTTATGACTTGCCGGTAATCTTATGCACGGCCTATGATACATTCAAAGAAGATATTAAGTCTATTTCGGCCGACTTTTATGTCATTAAGTCGTTTGATTTGACGGAATTAAAGAAGAAAATCGCCCGAGCCCTGGAAACCAAGGTCGCTGAGTAACCCGTTCTTCCTTATGGGATTCAACTAAGGTTTTGACTCGACAGGTTTTTGCACACAGCAAAAGCAGTAATGAGTCTAATCAACGGCCTCGAGGCTATCGGCCAAATGGCGGACGGCAGATGCCGGCTTCTTGGTTTTGTTGAAAGCCGGCGGTCGATATCTTAGACGATATCTTAGACGATAGGTTGGATGATAGCCTGGACGAGAGCTTAAGACGAGAGCTTAAGACGATAGTCTACCTGAAGCTTCACCCCATCCCCCTCGACTTCCCTCATAGAAAACCACCAGGCCCCAGGCGAGCGTTATTTTAGCCTGAGTTCGACGAGTTTCTTTAATTAAGTACCAGAAATATATCCGCAGATTTCGCAGATTAACGCAGATGGAAAAGACCCAAAGACCTATTTTGGCCCTAATCTGCGCAACTCGGTGTAATCTGCGGATTAAATCATGGCCTTTGACGCTAATCACTTAGCGCCCTCATCGAACTCAGGTTATTCTCATTTTCAATCAACACTAATTAATCAAAATCTTTCCTTAATGGTCCGGGCATGGATGGGTAGGCCCTCAGCTTCGGCCAGAGTTATGACCGTGTCCTTCAAACTCCTCAGGCCATCTTTAGATAAGTATTGGAAAGTCGGTGTCTTGATGAAATCGTCCACGGACAGGCCGCTAAACATTTTGGCGCATTGACCGGTGGGAAGGACATGGTTCGTTCCCGAGGCATAGTCGCCTACCGGCACCGGAGCGTTTTCACCTAAGAAAATGGAGCCGGCGTGCTTGATGCGCGGCAAAACGGTGAAAGGATCAGCGGTCATTATCTGGAGGTGTTCCGGGGCGTATTCATTGGAAACGTCAATAGACTCAGCCAGGGAACTAGTGACTAAGACGGCTGAATTGGCTTCAATGGCCCGTTCGATGATCTCCCGTCGGGGCAACCGGGGTAATTCTCTATCGATGATGTCACACACCTGCTGGGCAATTTTAAGGGAGTCGGTGACCAGGATGGCGGCCGCGTCGGGGTCATGTTCCACCTGGGACAAAAAGTCGATAGCCGCAAACTGAGGATTAGTCCCGGCGTCGGCGATGATCAGGCTTTCGCTGGGGCCGGCCGGAGAATCGATGTCCACGTGACCGAATACAGCCATCTTGGCCGCAGTGACATAGATGTTGCCGGGACCGACAATTTTATCCACCTTGGGCACCACTTCCGTACCAAAGGCCATGGCCGCGATGGCCCAGGGCCCGCCGATCTTCAAGATCATGTCAGCCTCGGCCAGGTCCGCCGCGACAATGGTGGCTGCACCGGCCGTCATGCCGGGGCCGGGTGGGGTACAGGCAATGACGCGTTTAACGCCGGCGACCTTGGCCGGAAGAATAGTCATCAAGACACTTGACGGGTAGAAGGCGCGGCCTCCAGGCACATAGCAGCCGGCTGAATCCATTGGACGGGTCATCCGTCCGGCCAGGATCCCAGGGGCGATTTCAATCGACCACATCTCTTTGGGTAATTGGGCGCGATGGAAGCGGACGATGTTTTCTTTAGCTTTCTTGAGGGCTTCAACTACGGCCGGATCCAGATCCCGATAGGCCGCGGCCACCTCATCGGGGCCGACCACCAGATCAGCCGGGGTGATATCGGATTTATGCTTGCTATAATGCTTGAGGATAACCGCATCCCCGTTTTTTTCTATGTCTCTAACGATGCCGACAACTTGATCATATATGGCGGATATGTCCGACATGGATCTGGTCATGAGTTTTTGCCGTCTCTCCGGCGGTAATTCGGACATACGTTCCGGTTTGAGCGCCATTCTATGTCTCCTTATTCTGCGTGTAGTCGCCGTGTAGTAGCGAAGGTTGGCTCGGGATAGAGCGAGCCCTGTAGTTTAGGGATGAAGAAAGGTTATTTGAACGCCGGCAGATAACCATAATCAACTACTTTTTCTAGAGCGGTTTTTACCGGCCCGTCATCCTGGCCGATGGCCTTGGTCAGGCCGGCTTTGGCCAGGTTATAGGCATATAGAGCGTTATAATAATAATTTTGAGCTTTCACCAACAGGTTCTGGGCGTCTAAAACCTCGGTGGAGGTGGTCACCTGTTCGATATACCGTTGCTCGGCCATGCGGTAAGCTTCTTTAGCCTGTTGGATGGATTTTTCACCGACGAAGATGTTCGTCTCGGCTGTTATCAGATCCAGGTATGATTTTCTTACGTCCAGGTCAACTTGGTCCTGTGTTTGGATCAGCAGTTGTTCCGCCTTTTTCAGCCCGGTGTTTTTTTCCTGGACCTTGTAGTTGGTTCGATTCCACTCCCAGAAGGTCCAATTCAACATGGCGGCCACGGTCCAGGTATCCGACTTGCCGTAATTGTATTCGTCCATGATGGAATTTTCACCCAGCTTATTGTAGGTATAGCCGACCGAGACGGTGGGATAATATTCACTCTTGGTCAGCTTAATGTCTTTTTCCGATAGGTTGATCCTGAGCTTCATTTCCTTCAGCTCCGGCCGAGTCGTCCTGGCCGTGGCAAAGTATTTATCCAGAGCCTTTTCGCAGGGTGTGTAGGTCAAGATGTCATAAACCGATACGGGAGTGCTGATGTCTCGTCTTAGAATCGTGTTGAAAAAGGCGCAGGAACTCTCAAAATCATTCCTGGCTCTGACTAAATCCTGCTGGGCGTTGGCCAACTCGACTTCGGATCTGAGCCAATCATTTTCGGGGATCATACCCACATCGTAGAAATCTTTAGCCACCTTGGCGTGTGAGGCCAGGGCCTGGACCGAGGATTCGGCCACCTCAATGGCTTTGACCGACCGAAGGATAGTGTAATATGCTTGTTTGACACTAAGGATAAGAGTGAGCCGGGCCGTTTGGAGTTGCACATTGGCCACGTCGAGGTTCAACTCGGAAATTTCGTAAGCGGTCAGCCGGGAAAATCCGGTAAATACCGGCTCGGTTACGGAAACGAAGAAATTGTAGTTATCCTGAGGCGCAGTGGGCAGCGAAATGGGCAGAAGACCACCCATAGTAGTCACAGGAGTGTCACTTAACCGGGTGTAGGAATAACCGGTTTTAAAAGAAGGCAGGAAAGCGGTGAAAGTCTGTTTTTTTTGGTAGTACTTGGCGCTGATTTCTTGCACCGCAGTGATGATGTTGGTTGACTGTTCCAGAGCTAATTTGATGCTTTCTTCCAGAGTGATCTTCCCTTTTTCTTCACCATCCAGCTTAGTTGTTTGAGGCTCGGCAATTACCTCTGTCTTGCTTTTTCTTGATGGTGCCGTTATTTCCCCGCTCCAGGCCGGTCCTGCCGCAGAGTTAAGGGACAGCACGAGAGCCAAGAGTATCACCAGGCTGGTCCTGATGATTGTTCCGGCATATTTTTTTGGCATATTCGTTCTCCCCAATAGAACGGTGAAGGGTTGTCGATGGCCCTATTAAATAGCGGGAGTGAAGAACGCTGTCAAGGGGCAAAATCATGGTCAGCAAAAAAAGCGATCCGGTCTGTAGCGGCATGAAAATGTCTTTAACTGAATCCCGACCCATAAAAAAAGGCCGGAGAGAAATCTCCGACCTTGTAAATCCGAAGCTGGTCGGGACGACTGGATTTGAACCAGCGACCCCAGCATCCCGAATGCTGTGCTCTACCAGACTGAGCCACGTCCCGAAAAACGATTCCTTATACATGAAGAGTTTGTTGTTTTCAACAAAAAAGGTACGCGAGGTCAATATAATTATTTTGGACTGATGGTTTCGGCCACCGGGCGACGGTTTATGGTTCCGACTTTATTGTTAATAATCATTTGATTACCTTCAATCAAGAGCCCGCTCGGACAAGTCGTCAAAGCTCACCCCAGGAGCCTTTCCATTTCGGCCTTCAATTCATCGTCTTTGAAAGGCTTGTTCAGGAAACCGTTCACCCCCACGTTAAGCGCGGCTTGCCGATCCTCTTCATCCTTTTGAGTGGTTATCATAATTACCGGGATATCTTGCAGGGATGCCTCAGTCTTAATCGCTCGTGTTAAATCTATTCCGGTCATATCCGGCATGTTCAAGTCGGTCAGGAGAATCCGGGGTTTTACGGTATACATGGATTCCAAGGCTTCCCTTGGGAACTCAAATACATGCGCTTCATAGCCCAATTGGGCCAACTTGGTGGCGTAAATTCTAAGCATCATCTTGGAGTCGTCTACCGCGTAAACCAGGGGCCGGGTGGCCGGCTGGGCCATTTTCTTAGCCGCCTCTTCGACCACTCCGTGTAACAAGTCCTCCCGTCCTACAGAAGAACACAATTCGACAAAAAAAGCGACGGCATCTTGGTCTTGGGCGTGAATCAGGTATTGCCTGGAGTCTTTAATGAATTCATTATCATCTGACAGAGATAAGAAAACACCTTGGGCCCGGGCGTCTAATATGGCCGAAGCCATCCCTTCCACTTCGGCCACGCGGGACTTTATCATGTTTTTTAAGCCGACGACCAGGGCGGGACAGAGATTCCTTTCCACCGCCCCGGCCGCGGCCACCCGAACGTGGTGGTTGGAATCCATCAGTCCATTTACAACTCCCATAATGGCCCGGGCTGTGGGTAGATTTCCCAAGGCCTCATAAGCGGCAAACCGGACATTGGCATCTTCCGGATTTTTTTTCAGGAACTTTAAGATGGGGGTTATGGCCGACACGTCGCCGATGTCCCCAATCACGTTTAAGGTGTGGACTAGCAGGTCCGGGTCGGTCTTCTCCAGGTTGATAAACAACAGCGGCAGGACCCTGGACCCTATCTCCAGCAAGTGGGCTTTGGCCTTGCTCCGCAGGAAAACAGAGGTGGACCCCAACAGGTTGATTAACTTTGATATGGCTAAAGAAGTTTGGATTTTGGCCAGCTTCTCAAGGATCAGGCCGTCGGTGTCATTATTCCGGCCAAGAGAATCGGCCAACCGGGCTATGGCTAAATCCCCCCGAACCTCGGCCATGGCGTTAATCGCTGCGGTAATCAGTTGTTTATCACCGGCGTAAAGATATTCATTCAAATATGAAACGGCTTCAGGGCTGCCCAGGTGGCCCAGGGCGATCAGGCATGCTTTAAGTTCGGATGTCACATATGATGTTTTGAGAATATCATTGATTATTGGCAATGCTTCGTCCAACTGAAATTCCCCGGCGATTTCGATAAACATGGTCTTTATCGGGATACTGTCGTCGGCCAATATCTTCAGCAGTATCTGGTGATGATCATAGAACATCTCGATCAAGGTCAGGTAAAGTTTCAGCCTGACATCATCGTCCAAACCCTCGCGGGAGGCGAAACGGCCCAACATAGGCAGGGCCAGGGGGGAGTCGCTTTGCCGAACGGAGTCGAGGGCGGTTAATTGGGTCTCTTTATCCACCTGGCCAAATTCCTGAAGCACGGCGGCCAGCTTAATTTCATCGCGTTCTGCCAGGCAAAATTCAATTTCATTTAGATAAGCTGTCTGGTCAAAGTGCCGCATTTTTTCTCCTGATGGGATGATGGGTGGTTGACATGACTGAGGCTAATTTAAGCCAATTATTGCCAAAAAACAAGCTTTTTTTGGGGGGCCGGACGATAAAAGCGGACAAATCCTTGACAGGCAATCCCCGACGTCCCACGGAAAACACAAGGCCCAGGACCCAGAGAAAGAAAAAAAGGACTCAAGAATCTTTCGGTGGTTGAATATGGCAATTAATCTCAAACCGTTAATGCAAGACAGGCCGCCCTGTTCCCTCAATGTCTCACATCTATATATGTTATTTTTTTTCCGAATGATATGGTTTGACCGGGGATTGGTCTAGATAACCTTCAAAAGCGGAAAGGCTCATTTCATTCAAATCGAGATTCAAAGACTGCCCCAGTCTCGCCGCCAATCTTGACCGGACTTTCTCAACAGGCGGGCATTGCCTCAGTTCCTTTGTCAAGGATGTCATTTGCGTGTCCGCCAGTCCGCAGGCCCGGATCAATTGGAAATGGGACATGTCCGGATCACAATTCAAGGCCAATCCGTGAAAGGAAACCCGATGCCGAATGGCCAACCCAAGCGAGGCGATCTTTCTGGGGCCGACAAAAACCCCGGGATATCCGGTCCTGCGGCCGGCCGGCAGATCAAAATCCGCTAAGGCATTGATAATAGCCTCTTCTAAGCGCCGGACGAATTCCTTCACCCCCCATCCCATTAGACCCAAATTCAAGATGGGGTAGGACACCAGTTGACCTGGTCCATGATAGGTGACGTCGCCGCCACGTTCCACTCTTTCGCATACGATGCCCAGCTCCATTAACCGGTCTGGCGGTACCAGCACATTGTCCCACCCGGCGTGCCGTCCCAGGGTTATGACCGGATCGTGTTCCAGAATCAGGATAAAGGCGGCCGTATCCCTGGCAACCACTCCCTGGTGAATCCTTTTTTGCAGATCCCAGGCGGTTCTATAACCCAGCCGCGGTAGATTGATCAGGTATCCCGGGCGTCCGCTGGGACTCGGTTTTGAACTCATGGGTTGTCCCCCTAAAGAGACTCGAAATAACGCTTAAGGGAAGCCGCTTCCCGGTCAAGGTCCCGGAATTGGCCGGCGGTGGCCAGGCCGTTACGGATAATCTGATCAAAGCAGTGATTGTCTTTGGCCATCTCCGTCACCACTGCCTCCAGCGTCTTGCCCAGGGCTAACAAGTCCTCATTTTCTACAAGAAAGCAATTCTGCTGTTTCCCTTGGCCAACCATAAAGGCATTTCCGCCCACGCCGGTAAACCCAATGACCAGACACCCGGCCGACATGGCCTCCAAAACAGAGATATTGGCTCCTTCCTGGGAGTTGGCGGTCAGATATATTATTGACTCTATAAGCTGGCGGGCATACTCGTCCTCGTTCAGGTCTTGCAGTCTGCCCCACTGGTAAGACGTGACCAGACCTGGTTTCCTCTCCAGAATGCGGCGGAGGATATCCCCGACGACCGATTTTCTGGACATGTAAGCGATTTTATTTATTTTTTTCTCAGGTTGGGAGGAAAAGCGAACGGTATCAATGTAGTCGTCAATCAGAGTGACAGGCAGGCCCATGCTCCATTCCACAAACTCCTTGATCACTGGTGAAGGGGTAATCACCTGTGTAACGCCATAGTCAGTCCAGTCTTCCCCCGGAGGCAGACACCGGTAAATATAAGACCAGTTAAGGGGAATGATTACCCGAATGACTCCAGCCTGCCGGGTAGCTTTGATGAAATCGGTCATTCCTTCTGGAAAAACCAAGACATCCTCTTGAGTGAATCCTGGTTTGCCGTCCAGCCAGACGACCGGGACCTGATACCCATGCCAGGTCAGGACAAAATCCTTAACCTGGTGAACAATAGCGGCGTTGAATCCTAACCGGTTCAGTTGGAACACATGCCGGTAGAGGAGCTTGGTGCCGCCGGATGGTAGAGAAAAATCAGGGCAAAAATAAAAGATTCTGCGCATGGTCCGCCTTTCATGCCGGTCTGGTCGGGAGCCCGTTATGGTCTGGAGTTGGTGAGCCGGATAATGACCCGACGGTTCGTTTATCGTAAAGATAAAATTTGATGAAGTCCCTTTGTATTTTAGCTTAACCCTTTTTA
>JADFYN010000088.1:7384-11645 GCA_015233055.1 Deltaproteobacteria bacterium | reverse complement strand
TTTTCTTAGAAGCCCACATGAAATTGCGCCCGGTGGATTTCGCCTCCGAGGGTATCTTCATGGCCGGTCTGGGGCATTATCCCAAGCCCATTGATGAAGCTATTACCCAGGCCAAAGCAGCCGCGGCCAGGGCCATGACCATCATCGCTAAGGACGCCATTAAAGTCGGTGGGGTGGTGGCGGAAGTCACGCCGGAAAAATGTGCCGTTTGTTTGACCTGTGTCCGCACCTGTCCTTACGGTGTGCCCCACGTTGGTACGGAAGGCCATGCCGTGATCGATCCCGCCGGATGTCATGGATGCGGCGCCTGTGTGGCCGAATGCCCCGGCAAGGCCATCACCTTAAAGCATTTCACCGACTTGCAAATTCTGGCCAAGTCAGCGGCCTTGATGCACTAATTTTCAACATAGGCGCCCATTAATCGCGCCCGATGAGGAGAAATATGACCGAGAACTTTGAGCCGAACATCATCGCATTTTGCTGCCAGTACTGAGCCTACTCGGCCGCGGACCTGGCAGGTTCGATGAGATTATCATATCCGACTAATGTCAAAGTAGTACAGGTTCCTTGTACCGGACGGGTGGATATTATTCACCTGCTCAAGGCCATAGAGGAAGGCGCAGACGGCGTCTATGTGGCCGGATGTCTCGAAGGGGAATGCCATTACCTGGCCGGAAATTTAAAGGCCAAAAAACGAGTCAGATACGTCAAGAAGGTCTTGGAAGAAATTGGGATGGAACCGGACCGTGTAGAAATGTTCAATATGGCATCTTCAGAGGGTCCCCGCTTCGCCGCTGTGGCCAGAGAAATGACTGAAAAGATAAAGGCTCTTGGTCCCAGCCCGGTGCGATCGAAATTCTAGCTCCACAAGGAAAAATGAGCCGGGATCCCGGATGTTATCCGACGGATGGCCTGCCGGCCCCGGTTTCATTTTAACTTCAAGGGGTTTTAAATCCATATCCGGCCTTAGTGCTCTAGGGTATGGCTCAAAAGACGCTCAAACCATCATTCCGTAGCGGATGCGTTTGCGCATCTCTTTTCGCATTAAGGCAGTCAAACAACAAGAGAGGCTAATCATGATTGTAGGCGAAAGAAAACCATTGGGCGACATCCTCGACATGATCAAGGATTACAAAAAAGTCCTGGTGGTCGGCTGCAAGGGATGTGTCACCGTGTGTAACGTCGGAGGTGAGAAGGAGGTGGGTATTTTAGCCTCATCCATCCGGATCAGCCGCAAAAAAGACGGGAGCGAAATAACCGTAGATGAACGCACCCTGGAACGTCAGTGCGATCCTGAATACGTAGACCAATTGAAGGACGTCGTGAACGATTATGACGCCATGGTGTCCATTGCCTGCGGTGTCGGCCCCCAATTTTTGGCCGAACGGTATCCGGACGCGGTGGTCTATCCGGGGATTAATACCCAGTTCATGGGCGGCGCTGTGGAGCATGGCGTCTGGGCGGAAAGATGTCAGGGCTGCGGCGCTTGCCTGGTTCATAACTTCGGCGGGTTCTGTCCCATCGCCCGGTGTTCCAAAAGCCTGTTACACGGCCCCTGCGGCGGGTCCGGCGGCGGCAAATGTGAAATCAGCAAAGATGTCGACTGCGTCTGGCACCTGATCGTAGAGAAACTGGCCAAGCAAGGTAAAATGGCCAACCTGCGAAAACTTATCCCGACGAAGAACTGGTCCACCAGTCGAGACGGCGGCCCCAGGAAAGTGGTCAGGGAGGATCTTAAATTATGAAATCCGGAAGCAACTTAGAAAAGGTTCTCACCGCAGGTATATTCGCCATCACCGGTGAATGCGGTCCTCCCCGCGGGGCCAATGCAGAGGTCGTCCGGGAAAAAGCTAAGTTCCTTAAAGGGAATGTAGATTCTGTTAACGTGACGGATAATCAAACCGCGGTGGTCCGGATGTCTTCTTTGGGCGCGTCTCTGATTCTGATCCAAGAAGGCGTTGAGCCCAACCTGCAGATGACCGCCCGTGACCGCAACCGGATCGCCATCCAGAGTGATATCCTGGGCGCCTACGCCCTGGGCATCCGCAACATGCTCTGTCTCTCGGGTGATCACCAGAAGTTCGGCGACCATCCCGAGGCCAAGAACGTCTTTGATCTCGACTCCATGCAGCTCATCCAGACTGTCAAGAAGATGCGTGAAGAGGGGACCCTGATCAACGGCCACAAACTTGACGGCGCCCCCAAGATGTTTATCGGATGCGCGGCCAACCCCTTTGCCGACCCCTTTGAGTTTCGGGTCTACCGCCTGGCCAATAAAATCGACGCCGGCGCGGACTTTGTTCAAACCCAGTGTATTTATAACCTGGAGCGGTTCCGCAAATGGGTCGATCAAGCCAATGACATGGGCTTGTTGGAACACACCTTCCTGATGGGCGGGGTCACGCCGATGAAATCAGTCGGTATGGCTAAGTATATGAAGAATTCCGTTCCCGGCATGGATGTGCCCGACGCGATCATCAAGCGCCTCCAAGGCGTGCCCAAAGGTGATCAGGCCAAAGAAGGCATCAAGATCGCCGTGGAAACCATCCAGGAATTGCGGGAGATGAAGGGCATCGCCGGGGTCCATCTGATGGCCATCGAGTGGGAAGAAAGAGTGCCCGAGATAGTCGAAATGGCCGGAATGTTACCTCGTCCGGTGTTATAGTCAACAGAGATAAGGGCTTGCCGCCCTAACTTTGATCATGCCAATAGGAAGCTCGATAGGGAGAACATATCCCCTGTCGGGCTTCTTTCGTGTTGCATGTTACATGTTACTCGTTGCATGTTGCATGTTACTCGTTAATCAGTCTTTGTAGATAAATTAGTTACATAATATCAACCAGAAACAAGAAACAAACAACCGGCAACATGCAACCTGTAACCTGTAACCTGCAACCTGTAACCTGCAACCGGCAACATGGTCCTGCTCATTCAACCACAAAGTTGAAATAAGTGTCTGGGTAAGGCTCGTCTTTGAGCGTGTAATGCCACCATTCCTCCTCCAGGTTCTTAAATCCGTGCTTTTCCATGATTGTCCGCAATAACATCCGGTTAATCCGTTGTTGAATCCCCACGGCGGGGTTGACCGTATGGGATAGGGGATGGAAACAATCAAACCCTGATCCCATATCCAGACTGTTATCTTTGAATCGTTGATCCACCGGTCGGTAGCACTCGCGCAAATCTTGTCCCGGGGCGTAACTTTCTTGATCCGGGGCCGGAACCGGAACAATGGTCAGATCCACGGTACTTCCTCGGCTGTGGCTGGATTTTTCCGCGATGAACCCGTCTCGAAATAGATTTTTTTTATCCACCGTGGGATAGAACTCCTTTTTCATCCGAGTGTCGTCCACCTTGCTGGCCCATCTGACGAAGTGGGCCACGGCCCGTTGCGGGCGATAACAATCGTAAATCTTTAACGACAAGGAAAACTTGGTCAAGTCCCCTTGAACCTTGGCCAGAGCCGCTGCCGCCTCTCCGGTCAAATAGCATCTGGCTCCGCTGTAGCCGTCAATTTTTTCCCCAATAAAGTTATGAGGGCCGGCATATCTCATGTCCAGGACAACCGAGGGAATGACCTGCTGGACATCCACAAACCCGGCCGGAATTTTCTTTTCCGGCTTATGGCCATCCGCAAAAGAAAACGGGCTAATAATCCAGCCCACGGCCAGCAACAGGCCTAGTGGTATGATCAGTCTTGTTTTCATAACTCGAATGTCCTCGCCTTGAATAAGAATGGATAAGAAAAGTGTACGGGTCTTCCACAACCTGATGATATACTTACAACCAGACACAGCCTATGTTATCATTGATTCCGGCAAAGTCAATAAAGGTGCGGCGGTTTTCCATAATTCCGCCTGCCGATTTTATTTGTCGGCGTGTCCGGTCAACCATACGCGCGAAATTGTGGAGCGTTCAAAGTCCTTCCTTCGTATACGGCAGTTATCTTCATGGTGATATGGGCTATGACAACCGAACCCCAAAAAAATAGAATTGCTGATCTAGGCTAAAAAGACTTGACAAAAGAATCCCGCCCCTGTATTTCCTTAACCGGCATGGTGTCATAACGCGGTTATTGGCAAGAGAAAGATTCTTATGAACAAACCCTGGACGATAGCTGTAGCCAATGATAAGGGGGGCGTGGGAAAAACCTCGACCGTAGTCAATTTGGCGGCTAGTTTTTCTCTGGCCGGGTACCGGGTGCTGATGGTTGATGTTGATCCGCAGGCCAATGCGACCCACGGACTGGGTGTGATCCTGG
>JADFYN010000088.1:480-7341 GCA_015233055.1 Deltaproteobacteria bacterium | reverse complement strand
AGTCGATATATGACTTGATTATGAACCCGGCCAAACAGGACCCCGGCAAGGTTGTCCGACCCACCAAATGGCCTAATTTGTTTGTTTTGCCGGCTAGTAAAGACTTGTCCGGGGCCGAGGTGGAACTGGTTTCCAAAATCGGCCGCGAAAATCAACTCCGCAAGGGACTGGCCCCGATAGAGAATGATTATGATGTCATTCTGTTCGATACGCCGCCAAGCCTGTCGCTCTTGACCGTCAATGTTTTGGCCTTTTCCAGGCAGGCTGTGGTGGCCTGTCAGACCCATCCCTATTCCTTCGCAGCTCTGGATCGGTTGTTTGAGATCATTGAATTAATTAGGGAGAATCTTAATCCGGAATTGTCTGTTTGCGGCGTGGCCGCCACATTATATGATCAGAGAACCAAGGTGGCCAGGGATGTGCTGAAGCAGTTGCAGGACAGTGAGATTACTCGGGACCTCCTGTTTAACACGGTGATTCACAATAATACCTCGATTGCCGAGTGTTCGGCCCGGGGGTGCCCCATCGCTTTTGAGCAGCGGTCAAACCGCGGGGCCATAGAATATCAGGCCCTGGCTGAAGGGATTATCCAGAGATGTTTATAGGTTGGAGATTAGATGAGAATCTCTTAGGGGAAACCGAATTTTGTTCTTTACAATCTCCACAGGGGATGTGTATAATTCACCGGACTTAGGGTCGGGGGACAGGTTCGGTCCTCGGCACTTTTACTTCAAGATTAGGGATAAAGTATTATAAATGGGACGAGAAAGTCTTTTCAAACCGACCGACAAGAAGAAAAAGAAGGCATCGTTTACCCAGGCGGAAAAGAATGATCTTCTGAAACAAGTGGCTGAGTCTGACTTACCCTTAGACAAGGCCCTGAGTAAGTTGAATATTTCTAAATCCACCTACTACCGGTGGCTAAAAGAACTTTCGCCGGAAGCTCCGGCTGCAGTGTCCGAAGCAGCCTCAGACGCGGTGACGCCACCTGATGAGTCGATAGAGTCAATCGAAAAGGTGGAATCAAGTCCGGTTGAACCGACTCAGGGTCAGGTCGGTGGGGACGCTGTGACCGTTTCATCTACGGAGAAGAACCTATATGAAGGATCTGTATCGGCCAGGCAAGACGCCGGGTCTCCTTCATCCCAATTAGAAAGAATTTCGGCGGAGATGCCGAAGAGTCGAGAGCTAAGCTCTATAAAAACCATGATCGAAAGCGAGGAGGGACAAAAATTGAGTGACGCAACTCCAAAAGGGAAATTAACTAAGGTTATGGAAAAAGGCCGCAATGGGAATGGGCGACTAACGGCATTCATATTAGTGGGGATCATTATCATCATTGGCGGCTTCACTTTTAGTCTTTGCATGGTCAATTCCAACAAATATTACATCGTCACCGAAGGGAGCCAGTTCACCTTGTGGAAGGGAATTTTTGCCCCCGCAGGCAGATCTCCGCTGCCTGACTTTAAGCCCATTACCATAGATGGATTGGACTTAACCGACCTGACCAGGACACCCTATCCAGGGAAATTCGCGGCCATGAACGCGATTTTCGGCCTTTTGTTGGAAAAAGCTGAGGCAGCCATTCGGATCAAACCGGTACCTGATTATGTCCAGGCAAAGTTATATCTGGAGCAGGCCACTCGCGTTACGGTCACCGAACAGCAAGAAGTTCAGTTAAACAAGACGTTCGGCCGATTGGAATATACCAGCGCCATGACTCCGATTACCTCCTTTGAATCCGACCTCCACAAAGCCTATACCAATGCGCTGAAACACTTGGAAAGAGCAAAATCCCTGGGGTTCCATGACGGTGATATTGATAGACTGATCAGCCAGACACAGGCCAAGTCAAAAGAACTGAATGCCTGGTTGACAAAATATGACCAGAGCCTGGTAGCGGTGACAGCCATGGAAGAAGCCAGGAATAAACAATTGGAACTTGAGGCCAAGGCAGAGATGAGAAAAGAGCCTGCCCCGATGATTCAAGACATTAAATCGGTTGAAGTGGTTAAAAAAGAAACCCCGGTAGATAAAAAAGAGGCCCCCTCAATCGAGAAGAAAGAAACATTGCCGGAAAAGAAGACTGTTGAAGCAACAGTTGACAAAAAAGAAGCCAAACCGGTTACTGAGCAGGCAACCGCTAAGACCGATGTAAAAAAAGATGAGATGACAAAACCAGTCGATAAGTCGCAGGACCACAAATAGGCTGACGAGACATCCAGTAAAGTGAAAGAGGCACAACGCCCCAATCGGGATAACAACTACAATTATTTTGTGATAAAGCTCCTTGAACCGGAGTCAGGAGGAGGATCATAATGATGAAGAACATAGCCGAATGCGTGGCTGACTATAAGATATTGGCCGCGGGGATATTGGCTTTGACCATTGGTTTTCTTTGTCTGGGGTTTTGGTGGGCGCCGTTCCTGAAAATTATGGCTGGGATTCTTCCTTTGGGATTGATCTTGGGTGGCGGTCTGGCGGCTTACCTGGGATTTGAAGAACTGCGCGACAAAGCGAATGAACAGATCGAAGAAGTCGGCGGAGCGGTAGATGAAGTAGGTGCAGTTAAGGACGAACTGGAAAAATTGAAGGCGGAATTGGCCTCACTTAAAGGAAATTAATTCTCGCGGCAGTTAGGTTTTCACCGAGAAGAAAATGACCGCAGGAACCAGGAGCAAGACACTCCTAAGTTTCTGCGGTTTTTGTTTTCCGGGGGGAGGTTTTTGAACGGCTGTCACGTGGGGTGAAATTCAGGGAGGGACTCTAACGGGCTAATCCCGCCCGATTGATCAGGTAATCCGGTTTGAAAGAGGCAACCAGATGCAGCGGGTCGGCCCGGAGAACATATTTGGCCGGGGAACACAGGGCAATAAAAGCTCCCAGCGGGTTTTTTTGAGCCAGGCGTGACCGTTCAATCCATCGGAAGTATTTGTTTGGATTGGAGTGCAACAACGTTACCGAACCCCATTCCACCTCGGTCGGTCCCAGGACGCTCTTAGCCAGTCCCTTTAGTCCCCATAGGCTTCGAAACTTGGCCCGATTATATATGGTGGGATGTATGATTCCTTTGATCCGGCGGAATACGGCAGTTAGGGAATAGGGATTTAGTGTTGCAATAAGGATATGTTGTCTCGTCACACGGGCGGCTTCGGCCAGGGCGGTATGGGGGTCGTCCATGAATTCCAATGAGGTGATCATAATGGAAACATCGAATTCATTATCCTCAAAGGGCAGGTCTTCCGCCCGTCCTTGATACAAGGCTACGGAATCCCCAAGTTTTTGTTGGGCCAGGCTGAGGCAGTGGGGTGAGGGGTCTAATCCGGTCACGTCTAAGCCGAGGTGTTTGAACAAGCCCAGGTAATATCCTGTGCCACAACCGATATCAAGCAACCGTTGACCGGCCGCCGGCTTAAGAAGTCGAACGACCAATTCCGCTTCCAGTTCCTGGATGTATCGGCCGGTCTCTGTCTCAAGCCATTGATCGCAGGATAATGCCGCGTTGTGATCGAAGACGAAGCCCAAGGGTCCACCCCTGCTAGTGTTGGCCGGGTTAGAAAGGAGTAACCTTCAGGCCCCTGACGACCAGCGCCGCGGCTGCGTTCTCGGGTGCCTGTTCCCATCTGGGTTAGAACCGCCGGCTGAAGGCTGAACTTAGTAATAGATGACTGGTAAAGTCGTCGGATTGATTTGATCTAAAAATGTTTCAAGGCCTCGTCGAGGTCCCCATATATATCAAAAATGGAGGTAAAGCCGGCGATTTCAAACACCTCCTTAACATACTGGGTCAAAGACGATAACACAATGCGGCCGTTTACTTTCTTGATTTTTTTAGTCGTGGCTAACAAGACACGTAATCCGGCGCTACTGATGTAGTTTGTCCCGCCTAAATCTACAAGGAGTTTCTTGTGCCCGGCGTCCAACACTCCGTTTAGTTTTTCTTCCACCATTCCAGCGGCCTGGGCATCAAACCGGCCTCCCAATAAAACGACTTGAACATCACCTTGCTCTTTGATTGAAAGTTCCATAAACAATATCTCCTTAGGTCCAAGATCGAAGGATTGCCTGCAGTCCTAGGTTTTGAGATTCAGTTTTTCGATAAGGTTGTTGGCAAACCTTAAGATGAAGGCGGTTTGCACTTCTCCGGCATATCCGGTACAGGAGCAAGACATGGTGCTTCGGCTCCTGATCAGTAATTCAAACTTAACCCAATTGTTGCCAACTTCTACGGCAAAGCTGAAGGGTTTGCATTGGTGATGATGGAACTGGTTTTCATTGAGCAGATCATCATGGAGGGTTATCCAATAAAGCCCGCCAACCTCACTTGGTTCACCGGCATCAATCAGGTACTCGCGGATCTTGGCCATATCTTGATCGGATAGTTCGTCAAACAGTAATTGTCGCATAACAGTTTGTTATTCCTTGTTTAGACCGGCTAAAGGTTAGTTTGTCCCACGCCCGTTTGGCTGCATGTGAGGCCACAACAGCATGATAATCCTTTTGCTTTTTGAAGAGCCTCTCTTCCTTCTTTGATTGAAAATAGGGCGATGACGATCGAACCAACTGAATCAAGTAAGCCGACTCCGGTCAATTCGTAGCCGATGCTGGCCAGCATCAGGACGATCCCCAGATACATGCAGACACGGCTACAGGCTGCATCGGCCATAATCGCCCCGGAACCGAGTTGCCGGCCGGTGCTGCCCTTATAATGAACCAGTATCCCCATGCAGATGATTGAAACCGAGCCGACGACGATACCCCAGAGGGTGGTTTCCGGTTTATGATGATGATAGATATTCCATATGGCCGTCATGATCAGCCCGGCAGCCAGAAGACAAAAAGCAACCCCCGTAATCCTCAAAGCTTGCTTTTCGAATCTATCGTCGTCTTTGTCGGATGACCGCCGGAGTCGCCTGATCATGTGCCAGACGCCCAGGGCGGACATGACTTCGACGAAAGAATCCACCCCAAAAGCAAATAGGGTTAGAGTCTCATCGGAGACTCCGAGCCAGACGGAGACCAGACCTTCGGCCAAATTAAAAAAAATAGTTAGGATGGCCAGGAGGTTTGCTCTGTTATAAAGATTTTCAGACGACGGTATGGGCATATTGCCTTATCCTTTATCTTTGGCCCGGCAGCCCACCGTGACAACCGAGAAATGGTCATGGGGGACCGAAGGATGACCTGTCAAGAACTTTTAACCTGCCTTGAGGCATCCTGCGCCTGGTCTATCGCCCTGCCGTGGCGGAAGGCGTCCACCACGCTGATAGCCCAGACAGCGAAAAGGATGGAAGAAACCGCCCACAGATAGGTATGGTCGCGGTTCCGCACTTTGGCCAGTACATCGTTGACAGCCTCGGGTGATGATTGTATGGTGTCCATGGAATTAATTACGGAGTAGAGATCGGTGGCCATAAGCATAAATAAGGCGATGAAGAGAACTGTGGTAATTGCGATCAATAAACAGCCTTTGGCAATTTGCCGATTATATAATTGACCTACGCCGGGCAATATTAAGCCGGATAATACCGGTGAAATTAACGTCTTTCGCATAATTCAGGCTCCATCTGCAGGTTCTTGGAACGGGGTCCGCTCCGGGTTTAATCCGCCCGCCGGTCTTATCTTAGTCAGGTGGACCCATTTGTCGGATGGCCCCATGATGATAAGCCATTTCCGGTCCCCGTGGCCGATTTATCGGCTGAATTTTTACTTTACCCCAAACACCTTTGATTGTCAATGAGGTTGTGGTTAATCCCAAAGAGGCCCGAAATGAATCGTATTGTCGAGGAAGTGCATGTTTCAATTCCGTTTCTCCAACTGATCGGGGAATATTGGTCCGAGGTGCTGGAGCTGGGGATCAACCTGGAAGTGGGTTTGAGCCACCAGGCGCTGGACCAAGTTTCTCTGGATGAATTCAAGAGAACCGCCGACATGTTGCTGGATCGGGGGATTCAAATGACGGTTCACGCCCCCTTCATGGACTTGTGCCCCGGCGGCATCGATCCGAAAATGCGGCGGACGGCGGTTCAGCGTTTAATTCAGGCTATTGAAGTTGCGTCATTTTTTAAGCCTAAGACAATTGTCGGCCATCTCAATTATGAAGAACGCCGCTATCGGGACCAACAGGACCAATGGCTGGCCAATAGCCTGGAAACGTGGCATCTGCTGACGGTCAAGGCCCAGGATATGGGCGCCCAGTTGGTCTTAGAGAACGTCTACGAAGAGGATGCCGTGATGTTTGAGAGCTTTTTTGCGGCAGTGCCTCTCGGGTCGGTCAAATTTTGTCTGGACGTGGGCCACCGCAATGTCTGGGGAACAAAAATGCCGCTCCAGGAATGGGTCGATCGCCTGGCGCCCCATCTAGGTGAGCTGCATCTCCATAATAACGATGGGACCTGGGATAACCACCAGGCCGTAGGATGCGGAAATATTGACGTGGCCGGGTTATTGGCCGGGTTGGCGGCTCGTCGGATCAGGCCCGTAATCACCCTGGAGCCTCACACTAAGGACGGGGTCATGGACAGCCTGACCTATCTGGAGGGGGTCTGGCCCTGGTAAGGGTGTCCTGAGACTGGGAAGAAGTTTTGAAACATGTCGCTGAAGTCCCTGGCCAGGTTTCTCATGATTCCTTCTGCGGCGAAGCTGAAATAGCGGTTATCTCCGATAATGATATGATCCAGGACCCTGATTTCCAGCAATCCGGCGGCCATATAGATGGTTCTGGTGATGGCCTGGTCGTCGGGAGAGGGTTTAACTTCGCAGCTGGGATGGTTATGAGCCAGAACCAGATCGGTCGCCTTGAGATTGATCGCCCGCTCCAGAATCTCACGAGGATAGACGGCGCTCTGGTCCACAGTTCCT
>JADFYN010000088.1:0-416 GCA_015233055.1 Deltaproteobacteria bacterium | reverse complement strand
CCTCTTTGTCCAGATCTCTCATGGAATGGTAAAGGTAATCAAAGACCTCTTGGGAGGAGTTGATGTAATCCCGCAGGCGCAAGCGTTCTTCCAAGAATTTTCTGGCCACTTCATGGATCAGCTTAATCCCCAGGACATTTATCGGTCCGATCCCCGGGACGGCCTGCAAGGCCTCTTTGGGAGCTTCAAACACGCCCCTTAGTCCATCAAATTTTTTCAGTAATTCCCGGGCGGTATCCTTGCAGTCACGGCGGGGTGTGGCCAGGGTAAGCAAGAGTTCAACGATCTCCTCGTCCGTCAATTTGTGGAGACCGTGATCTAAGAATTTGTCCCTTAGCCGGCCCCGGGGTCCCGCCACCTTTTTTTGCCACTTTTCTTTTTCCATTTTTTTCTGAACGTAAAGATATCGTGTGAAC
>JADFYN010000087.1:11156-11659 GCA_015233055.1 Deltaproteobacteria bacterium | reverse complement strand
GACGAAGACAAAGAAAAATCGCAACTGATTAATGAATTAGTGGAATTACGTCGGCGGGTGGCCGAACTGGAAACGGGCGGGGGGGAGGCCCTTCGCCAGAGCGAGCAGCGGTATCGGGAGGTGGTGGAAAACGCCAACGAGGCCATCGCAGTGGCCCAAGACGGCAGAATAAAGTTCCTTAACCGCAAGGCCTATGAACTGGTCGGCTATTCAGAAAGAGAGGTTGGCGATAAACCTTTTGCCAGGTTCATTCATCCTGAAGACCGGCAGAATGCGGTTGACCTTAATTTACGGCGGATCAGAGGCGAACCAGTTCCGAATAGCTATGAATTTAGGATATTGAATAAGAACGGTGGGCATTAATGGGTGAAAACAAATTCCGTCCTGATCGACTGGAACGGAAAACCGGCCACCTTGAGTTTTTTAACGGATATCAGTCAACAAAAAAGGCTGGAAGGCGCCCTGCGACAGTCCCAAAAAATGGAAGCCATTGGGACCATGGC
>JADFYN010000087.1:3169-11140 GCA_015233055.1 Deltaproteobacteria bacterium | reverse complement strand
GGATTGCCCATGACTTTAATAACATCATTGGTTCAATTTTACTCAATACGGAACTGGCCCTCCAGGATACCCCGGAAGATCACTCCAATTCGGACCTGCTTAAGAGCATCCACAAAGCCGGTTACCGGGCCAAGTACCTGGTGGAACAGATCCTGACTTTTAGCCGACAAACCAGTCAGGAGAAAAGCGCGGTCAGGGTCAGCTCTATTGTCAAGGAGGCCTTGAAGTTGCTTAAGTCCACGCTGCCGGCAAGTATGGAAATTCGGCAAAGAATTATAAATGATACCGGTGAAGTATTGGCTGACCCAACCCAGATTCATCAAGTCCTGGTGAATCTGTGCAGCAACGCCGGCCATGCCATGCAGGAGACGGGTGGGATTTTGGAGGTCAGCTTGGTTGACGCCGTTATCAATGGCTCGACCGGAGAGACCCACCCCGACCTGGTTCCAGGTCCCTACTTGAAGCTGACCGTAAGTGACACCGGACAGGGCATGACACCTAATACTGCCGGCCGGATTTTTGATCCTTTTTTCACCACCAAGAGAACCGGCGAAGGAACGGGCTTGGGCTTATCTGTGGTCCATGGAATTGGTAAAGATTGCGGGGGCGCCGTCGTCGTCCAAAGCGAGCCGGGCCGGGGAACTGTTGTTCAAGTATTTCTGCCCAAACTCGAACCGCCTGACCAGCCCGAGGAAGAGTCGATGGAAGTTCTTCCCAGAGGTACGGAGCGGATCTTGCTGGTTGATGACGAGGAGGCCCTGGTGCGCGCTGAAGTAACCATCCTGGAAAGGCTGGGCTATCAAGTGACCGGGAAAACAGACCCTAAGGCCGCCCTGGAGGATTTCCGGCTTGATCCCGATCAATTTGACCTGGTCATCACCGATCTGGCCATGCCGCGGCTGCAAGGGTTGGACCTGGCTCAAGCAATGATGAATATCCGTCCCGATTTGCCGGTTATCCTTTGCACCGGATACAATGATGCCGTCAGTCTGGAATCTGTCCGCGAATACGGCATTAGAGACCTGCTGATTAAGCCGGCGTCCCTGAACCGGATGGCCGCAAGCATCAGGCAGGTGTTGGATAAGAAAGAATAATGGAGAAAGACCGTGGCAAAGGTCCTGATAATAGACGATGACGAGCTGATGAACGAATCATTGGCCAGGTTGATCGGCCGGATGGGACACCAGGTGGGACGGGCCTTTACCCTGACTGAGGGGTTGAGTCAGGTCCATGCCGAGAGTTACGATGTCGTCTTTCTGGATGTCCGGATGCCCGACGGCAATGGATTGGAGGCTCTACCCCAGATACAAAAAGCCGCTTCCGCTCCGGAAGTGATTATTATCACGGCCTATGGCGACAGAGATGGAGCTAAGTTGGCCATTGAAAACGGCGCCTGGGACTATATCGGCAAGCCCGTGTCCATCGATGGTTTGACCCTTCCGCTGATTCGGGCTCTCCAATATCGAGAGGAGAAAAAGGCCCGAAAATGCCCGATAGTCCTAAGACGAGATGAAATAATTGGAAAGAGCCCCAAGATGCTGGCCGCTTTAGAACGCCTGGCCCAGGCCGCTGGAAGTGGCGCCAACATCCTTATCACCGGAGCCACGGGCACAGGCAAAGAGCTTTTTGCCAAGGCCATTCATGAAAACAGTGTCCGGGCCCTGGGGAGATTCGTGGTGGTGGATTGCGCGGCCTTGCCTGAATCTGTGGTCGAGAGTATTCTTTTTGGGCATGAAAAAGGGGCTTATACGGGGGCGGACAGGACCAAGAAGGGGCTGGTGGAACAGGCCCACGGCGGCACCCTGTTTTTGGATGAGGTGGGTGAACTGCCATTGGCTATCCAGAAGGCTTTCTTGCGGGTGATCCAGGAACGGCGGTTTCGGCCGGTCGGGGCTGAGCGTGAAGTAACCAGTGATTTCAGACTAATATCTGCGACAAATCGTAGCCTTGAAGAGATGGTTGAGCGGGGTTTGTTTCGTTCGGACCTGCTTTTTCGGCTGCGGTCATTTATCATTGATATCCCCCTCTTGCGGGAACGGGCTGAAGATATCAAAGATCTGGCCATTCATTATATCAACCGGTTCTGTGAACTCTACCAGATGGAAACAAAAGGTCTGTCCCCGGAGTTCATCGAGACCTTGGCCCGGTATGACTGGCCGGGAAACGTCCGGGAACTAATCAACACGGTGGAACATGTCCTGGCTGTGGCTCGTTATGAGCCGACCCTCTTCCCCGCACACCTGCCGACCAATTTGCGGATTAAACTTGCTCAGGCCTCCTTTACTCCACATGGATCGCCGCCTATCGCCGCGGTCATCCCCCCCCGTGCCCCTGCCTCAGATTCCCGAGGCCCTGCCTAATTACGAAGATTTCAAGGCATTACAAGAACGTCTGTATATTGCGCGACTGGCCGCCGTAACCGGAGGCAACCGCAAGGAGGCCTGCCGCATTTCCGGTCTGTCCCGGACGCGTTTATTCCAATTGCTGAAGAAATATGACCCGGATCATCAAGGTGAAGAATGAAGAGAGTCCACCTTTGTGAACACCTTTGTTCATAAACTTGAACATTCCTTTCCCATGCTATCCTACCTCCTGCCTCCGTCCGTTGCGCTTTCCTGTCAACTATCTTAATTAGCACCATATAATAATTACAGCAGCCTTCTCCTCTCCTGGCATGTTTCTTGAAATATCTGAAGCAGCGAATACCAACCCTTGACTTGCAGCCGAGAGAGTTTACGATGAAAGTTCTTTTCTACGCCAACCCCCAAAATACGTTCGGGCACAAGGTCAGAGAACTCATCACCACCCTGACGGGCGGCAGGGAAGAAGAATATTTCCAAACAGTTGAGGACCTTGGCCTCCGACTGCGCCAGCCGATGATGGGCAACTTCATCGCTGTGATCGTCGCGGCCAGCCGGGAGGAGCTGGCTCATATTCTAACCAACTGGCATTTCTTTCTGGGCATCCGGATCGTCCTGATCCTGCCTGACCGGGAGGAAGACACTGTGTCTAAAGGGCATTCTTTGAGACCCCGGTTTATGAGCTATGCCGATCGCGCTTTGAAGGAATTGGCAGCGGTCTTGGGAAAAATGATCGGGAGCCCTATGGATATTCATCGGCTGGATAACCGTTGTTCGCTCGTTCTTCCTCCGGCCGGCAATAATGTCTTGCAACCGGCCACAGGAGGTAACAATGTCACAAGCCGCTAACGTCATAAAAATGGACGATGGCGACTTCAAAGACTTTTGATGTGACTGTATTTCTTTCATTTGAAAGGTGAGCGCCATGGACACTCGGCTACGACCCCATACCTCCGAGATGTGTGCCCTTGACAATGGGAACATGTCCGACCGCGAATTCAAGCGCCTCCGTGACCTTATCTACGACAAGTGCGGCATCAATCTGCAACCGGTCAAGAAAACCATGCTGACCATGAGGCTCCTCAAGCGGTTGCGCGCCCTGGGTATGGCGTCTTTCACGGAATATTTTGATTACCTATGCCATGCCCAGGGCAATTGGGAAGAATTGGTCCAGATGCTCGACGTCGTCACGACCAATAAGACGGAGTTTTTCAGAGAGTCCGTCCATTTCGATTTTCTGTCTAACGAAGCCCTGCCCACCCTGGTCCAGGCCGGGAACGTAGGTCCCAAGAAGAGGCTGGAAGTTTGGAGCGCCGGATGTTCCACCGGTCAGGAGCCCTATACTCTGGCCATGGTCTTGTCTAAATACTTTGAACAGTACAAGGTGGGGACTTTTTCCATCTTGGCCACCGATATCTCGACCCGTGTCTTGGCCATTGCCCAAAAGGGAATTTATCCGGAGAAGGAAGCGGATCCGGTCCCCCTCTCATTAAAGCGAAAATATCTGATGCGGGGCAAAGGGGTGAATACCGGATCTTGCCGCGTTGCCCCGGAAATTCGACGGCCGATCAGGTTTCAGCGGCACAACCTGGTGGACTGCCGGAACTTTGGGATCAGAACTCCGATGGATCTCATCTTCTGCCGAAACGTCGTGATTTATTTTGACCGGCCGACCCAGATCAGTCTCTTTGAGAAGTTTTACGGCCAACTTGCTCCCGGGGGATACCTGTTTGTCGGGCATTCGGAGAACTTGCACGGGATCAACAATCGATTTGTGCCCGTGGCCTCCTCTGTGTATCGCAAGCTTGATTGATTCTTTGTGGATTCCGGGTTTTGAGCCGTGTCATGGGTACCTGGAACCCGAAACCCGCCATTGGAAACCTGTTTGATCAGCCGTCGATTATCCAGAGCCAACCCGCGGCCAGGGCCAGGGTCAAAATAGTCACCGGAACCCCCACCCTGGCGTGTTCCCTCCAGGATATCTTCACCCCCAACATGGCCGCCTGGTCCACCACGATGATATTGGCCAGGGACCCCACAATAAACAGGTTGCCGGCCAGGGTGGAGGATAAGGCCAGCACCGGCCCGGCGATGGGATGTGTGGCCGAAGGAAGCAGCAGCATCACCGCCGGCACGTTAGACACCAGATTGGACAGGACCACACATATCCCGAACAACCAGGCCGGATTTTCCAACCGGATGCCGCCGACGTCTAAACCGCGCTGCACCAACTCCAGGTTGCCTGATGATTTCATGGCATAATTGACCACAAACAAGGCCAGGAAGAGGACCAGCAACTGCCAGTCGATCAGGCCGAGCATCTCCCGTGATTGCATCCGCCTGGAACACAGCAGGGCCCCGGCCGCGGTCAGGGCCAATATTTCTCTGGGCCAGGGCGCGGCCAGAAATGTGCCGATCAAAGCCAGGAGGATGATTGTCCCCTTGGTCGTCTGCCAGGAATTCAGCGGGGTCTCGACCGTTTCCACCAGATCCGAGTCTTTTTTCCACCGTCCTCCGGTCAGGCCACAGATAACCACCCAGATGATCACCAGCCCTAATCCTGCCGGCAACCCCGCCTCCCACAAATATCCTCGAAAAGAAAGCCGCAGCACCTGCCCAATGAGCATATTCTGCGGGTTGCCGATGAGGGTGGCTGCGGAACCGACGTTCGCGGCACAAGCCAAAGCCAGCAAGAACGGCTTCGGGTCCAGACCTCGCCGGGCACAACTCGACACCAACACAGGAGTCACTGACAGGCAAACGATATCATTGGCCAACAATGCCGATAAGACCCCAGCCGTTCCAATGAGCAGAGCCAGCAGCACCTCCGGTGATGTTTCCAGCACCGCCAACCTCCGGACCAGATAAGAATAAAACCCACCCAACCGAAATTGGGCCGAAACGACCATCAATCCGAACAGCAGGGCGATGGTTGGAGTGTCTATGGCCCGCAACGCCTCAGCCGTGGTCAGTTGGTCACAGGTCAGCAAGGCAATGGCGCCCAGCAAGGCCACTCCGGTCCGGTCCAGGGCCAGGCCAGGAATCCGGCCCAGTATCATGCCCAGGTAAACCATGATAAAGACGGCCAAGACCATTTTGTTCAAGGGAGCATCTCCTTAAGAAGAGTTGCGTGTTGAGGGGCATCGGACGAATTTCTATAAAATAGACAATACCGAATAAGCCCCAACGGGGCGCTCTAGGTTAGCCCAGCGGCAACGCCCTGGGTAGGGGCGGCAACTATAAAAAATAACCTATAATGCCCACATAAAATCCTTGGCAATTCATCACCTCAGCCGTAGCCGGATATCCCAATTCAACGGAAATAACTTTGGGGGCGGGCCGACCTTTTGACCATCTTGCTGATACGTAACCTGCCGTATTTCCCAGGGCGCTGCCCCAATGCTGTTGAATTAGCGGCCGGGACATATAATCAGGGGCTGAACCGTTGAATTGACGGTGGCTTTATGTCACCATTACATGGTATTTTGTATTGTCTTTGCCCATACCCAGGGCGCTGCCCTGGGCTAACCTAGAGCGCCCCGTTGGGGCTTAATCGGAATAGACTATTTAAAAAAAATTTAGCTCGTTTGTCCGCACTCTTAAGTCAATGACATTGGGTTTCGTATTGTGGGTTGCGGGTTTTGCATCTCGTGGTGGGGGTGATCACGCGGTTATTCTTCAAACGGCGGCCTCCCGTATTTCTTGAATTTAACGGCATGATAACCCTATGGTTGCTTTTTCATAACATGTTTATTCAGACAGGCAAAGGCACCAGTTGTCTTAACAGGCTTTTTTGTACTTTGCAACCCGCAACACGAAACATGCAACCCGCAACGTCATGGTTATTTTAGCCGGGTGTGGAATTTGACTTTTCGTTATGTCAAAATTGTGCTAACCTGCCGACGCTCAAAGCCTGTCGGTAATCATTTGTCCGGGCCTTCAGCCATGCCGGATGTCTGCCCGTTGTTTATCTATAAGAGGGTAACAAAAATATATGAAACGGAATATCTATCTTAAGATGAAATCTTTGGAAGAAGCCCAGGACATCTTTTTCAAAGCCTTTTATTTGACCGGCAGTTTAGGCGCAGAAACTATTCCCGCCTCGGAAGCCCTGGGCCGGGTGACGGCCGGGCCGGTCATAGCCAGAGTCTCTTCGCCGGGATTCCACGTGGCGGCCATGGACGGCATTGCGGTTAACGCCGCGGATACCTTTGACGCCAGGGATGATTCCCCCGCCACCCTGGTCATCGGCCAAATGGCTGGATATATCAATACGGGCCATGTCTTGCCTGAAGGGACCAATGCCGTCATTATGATTGAACAGGTCACCGAAGTCCCTCCGGACCGGGTATCCATCCGTCAAGGCGCCTATCCCTGGCAAAACGTGCGCAAGGTGGGTGAAGATATTGTGGCCAAAGAGCTGCTGTTTCCCCAAAACCATTACCTGGGTCCCTATGAGATCGGGGCGTTGCTGGGCAGCGGAAATTACACCGTGGAGGTCAAGGTGCGTCCCAAGGTGGCCGTCATCCCCACCGGTTCCGAGCTGATCCATTTGTCCTCGGACAGCCTGCCGTTGCCCCGAGGTAAGGTGATCGAGTACAATTCGGCCATTATCGCCGCCTTGGTGACCGAAAACCACGGCGTCCCGGAGGTCTATCCGATTGTCCCGGATGATTACGCGGCCATCAAAGCCGCGGTTGTCCAGGCCCTCGAATCCGATGCCCATCTGATCATTATCAATGCCGGTTCCTCAGCCGGATCCGAGGACTACACCGCGGCCATTATTAGCGAACTGGGCGAAGTGATGGTTCATGGCGTGACCATCATGCCCGGCAAGCCCACCATTTTGGGCCGGGCTCAGGGGAAACCGGTGGTGGGTAATCCCGGGTATCCCGTCTCGGCCGTAATCTCTTTTGAGCAGTTCATCGGCCCCATGCTCTGGGCCATGCAAGGGCAAGCAAGCCCCAAGCGGCCGCAGGTCAGCGCGACCATGTCCCGCAAGGTCCCGTCTAAACTTGGGGTGGAGGAATTCCTTCGAGTTAAACTGGGCCGGATCGGAGACAGGGTGGTGGCCACTCCGGTGGGCCGGGGCGCCGGGTCAATTACCACTCTGACCCACGCCGACGGGATGGTCCGCGTTCCGGCTTTGTCCGAAGGGATCGTCGAGAATAAAGAAGTCAAAGTGGAGCTGTTCCGTCGGCCCGAAGAGATTGAAAACACCGTGGTCGTCATCGGCAGCCATGACATGACATTAGACATCCTGGCCAATCTGCTCAAGTCTCATCCCGCGGGCGTGTCTCTGTCATCATCAAATGTGGGGAGCATGGGCGGGCTGCTAGCCATAAAGAAAGGGATCGCCCACCTGGCCGGGACCCATCTGCTGGATCCGGAGACCGGGGAATATAACATTTCATATTTGAAGCGCCACCTGTCCGGCGTGGGAGTCAAGCTGGTCACGCTGGTTTATCGCGATCAGGGCTTGATCGTGGCCAGGGGCAACCCCAAGGGGATAACCTCCTTGAAAGACTTGACCCGGTCCGATGTGTCCTTTACCAACCGTCAGGCCGGTTCCGGGACGCGGGTTTTGCTGGATTTCAAGCTGCAGACCCTG
>JADFYN010000087.1:0-3079 GCA_015233055.1 Deltaproteobacteria bacterium | reverse complement strand
CGGTCGGATGCGGGATTGGGTATTGCCGCGGCGGCCAAGGCCCTGGATCTGGATTTCATCCCCATCATCCAAGAACGCTATGACCTGGTCATCCCCGCAGCCTTTTATGACACCCCGATGATTCAGGCGGTGCTTTCGACCATTACCTCTCCCTCCTTTAGGTCGACCGTGGCCCAAATGGGGGGCTATGATCCATCACCGGCCGGTCATTTGGTCATGGAGCTGGATTAAGGTGAAGCTTTGCTCGAAATGACGAAGGGGAGCCGAAAGGCAGCCCCAGGCCCACCTCATATTCAGATATGTATAATCAAAACAACTGAGTGGTATTATCTTTAGCTGATTGGTAGTTTTGGGTTGAATTTGCTTAATTTTTGTGATAGATAACCTCGCTATTCTACTTACCGAAAGATCGGCTCAATATTTTTAATCTCGTTTTAATCTCGTTAGGTCTGCCAAGACCCTGAATGTCCGAGGTATTAGCTTTAGTCACCGCGAGACACCAGTACCAGAACCAAGGATTCTTTCTAGCTCCATGAAGCAAGATTGAGTTTGAAACCCGAAATCTGAAAATAACCAGTTATCAGGACAAATATCCCCAATAGACTTCCCGCGAGGCTTTTTATGGAAGCTGGCGTAACCCTCCGGCGGTCTATTCGGCGCATGTGAGTATTAGTCAATTGTATTATTAATGGTCACTAAAATAAAAATAGGATAGAGATGATGAAAGCATTCGTACTTGGTTTGTGTTGCTGTTTCTTTCTATTCGGCTGTGCCACTGAACAGACGGCGCAGAAAACCGGTCCGGCTAAAAGAGGATATCTGACCTTTGGCGCAGATGGTCAGAATCAAAAAGACAGCCCCGACCCAGACGCCCAAGCCCTGGATGACGTATTCAGCAAACCCCCTGAGAATACCATCGTCAAAAACATCATCCGTCCATCCAAAGAAGAGATCAAACAAAAGGTCATTTCCGAATTAAATGAGTTGGGGCAACTGCAAACGGGGCAGGTGAGCTACGATATCCCCATCACGATCAACGACCAGGTGGAATATTTCATCAATTATTATCAGGTCAGTATCCCACATATTTTTAGGAAGTGGCTGTCTAGAACCACCCGCTACCAACCGTTGATACATGAAGTCTTAGCCAGTCATGGCCTGCCCAAAGATCTGATCTACGTGGCTATGATAGAGAGCGGCCTTAACCCCTATGCTTTTTCTCCGGCCAATGCTTGCGGGATGTGGCAATTCATCCGGACGACCGGCGAAAGATATGGCCTGACAGTTGATGAATACCTCGACGAACGCCGTGATCCGGTTAAATCCACCGTTGCCGCGGCCAAATATCTGACTGATTTGTATGGTATGTTCGGCTCCTGGTATCTAGCCGCGGCCGGATATAATGCCGGTGAAGGCCGGATCATGAAGGCCATGGCCAAGAATGACGCCCAGGACTATTGGGAACTGTCCAATGGACAAAAGCTGCCCAAAGAAACACAAGAATACGTGCCCAGAATGATTGCCGCAGCGCTGATCGCCAAAGAACCGGCCCGTTACGGCTTCACCGATATTGAGTACTTGCCTCCATTGACCTTCGAGGAACTAGACGTCCCGGAAGGAGTCCATCTGGACCAGGCCGCGGGCATTATGCAGGTTGAAGCGGCGGAGATGAAAGCTCTCAATCCGGAGCTGCGGCGGCAGATAACCCCACCCGGGGCGGGCGCTTACAAACTGCGGGTCCCAGCGGGAAAGAAAGAGATTCTGCTGGCCAATCTAGATAAGTTAACATCGCATCGAGAAATGGCTGCTGCCGGACCCCATTTGCTCACCGGCGTATCCTATCGGAGACACACTGTTTGCCGGGGCGAGGCCCTGGGTAAGATCGCCAGAAAATAGGGTACCACGGTGGCTTGTATCAAAGAGGCTAACGGCCTCAGCTCAGCCAAAGATGTCCGAGTGGGTGACACCCTGCAAATCCCCCTGCGTGGCAAACAAGCCGTAATCGCCGCTAAGGCTGCCGCTGCGCAGGCCAAAGGCAAGGAAAACGCATCCATCTCCTCCAATGGAGGAAAAGGCAAGAATAAGTCATTGCTGGCTGCCAATAAAACCGCCGACAAAAACACAAAAAAGAAATTTACTTATCGGATAAAAAAGGGTGAGACGGTCTACCAGGTGGCCAAGAAATATAACGTCGCCTTAGACGATCTCACAAAATGGAACGGGATGACGAAACGAACCATTAAGGACGTCAAACCCGGACATGTGCTGGTCATTTATCTTACAGAGGCCGAACGCGAAAGGCTCGCAAGCTAAACTTTGCTTCCGCCGGCAATGGTTAATTTGAATTCGTCTCGGTTATTCTGCAAGGGAATAGCCGGGACCGGCTTTTTTGGAACTAAAGATTATATTCCCACCTTAGAAATTTCCCTGAGCCACTGGTAGTGGTTTCTGATATAGCAACCCCGAGACCTCGAATGGACTCCAGACCGGATATGTCCCTGGCCCCGGCGCCCCATAAGTGGGGGGCCTTCTGTGCCGTTGGGTTGGGTGTTCTCATGGCCACGCTGGACATGGGTATCGTCAATGTAGCTCTTCCCACCCTGATAAGACAACTACACACCGATTTTGCCACCATCCAGTGGGTCATCTTGAGCTACGTCTTGGTGATCACCTCCTTGATGCTGGGAGTCGGCCGACTGGGCGATATACTGGGCCGGAAAAAGATCTACACCACGGGGTTGGCCATCTTCACTTCGGGATCGTTGCTCTGCGGCCTGGCTCCCAGCGTGGGTTGGCTGATCGCCTTCAGATCACTTCAGGGACTGGGCGCGGTAATGATGCAAAGCCTGGGCGGGGCTATTGTGGTCGAAGCCTTTCCTTCGTCCGAACGGGGTCGGGCACTGGGGGCCATGGGTGGAGTGGTTTCGGTCGGACTGGCCCTGGGTCCGGCCTTGGGTGGAGTGATCATCGGGATGGCCGGGTGGCGGGCTGTTTTTTTAGTTAATGTCCCCATTGGAATAATCGCCGGGCTGGCTGCGTTTCGCTTCGTCCCCTCATTAGTTAGCCGGATGGCCAGGCA
>JADFYN010000086.1 GCA_015233055.1 Deltaproteobacteria bacterium | reverse complement strand
TATTTGTCTCAACAGGCTTGATGAGTATGCTAAGCGATTAGCATCAAGGGCCATGATTCAATCCGCAGATTACACCGATTTGCGCAGATTAAAAAAGACGAATGATCTCAGGTGGCTATGGATTTAATTAATCTGCGTCCATCTGCCTAATCTACCGGATTAATTTCTATTTCTCAATCAATAGAACTCGTCGATCAGGTTATCTTACCTTCTTCGTTCAGCGGGTTAAAAGGCATAACGCCGAGGACACATAGAGAGCAAAAGAGAGGGCGCAGGGGGCAGGTATGCCTATACGCAAGATTGGCGCGATTGGTAAAACATACCGCCATATTGACCGATATTCAGCGATAATCGGGGTATTCCTCAAGTACGGTTTCGGGGATCTGGTGGCCAAGTTGAACCTGTCTCGGTACCTGGAGATGGGGAAGAGCCTGATTATGAAAACAGACCAGCATCCGCCCAAGAGCCAGTCTCGGGCAGAACGGGTGCGGCTGGCCTTTGAGGAGCTGGGTCCCACTTTTATTAAGTTTGGTCAAATAATGAGCACCCGGCCGGACCTGATCCCCGCGGAGTTCATCACGGAACTTACTCGCCTGCAAGACACTGTGCCTCCTTTTGAGCCGGAGGCGGCCACAGCCATCATTCAATCTGAATTGAAGCGGACGCCGGAAGAAGTTTTCGACCTTTTTCAGGCCACGCCTTTTGCCTCGGCGTCAATTGCTCAAGTACATCGAGCCGTGTTGCCCGACGGTGAGGAAGTGGCCGTGAAAATTCAGAGGCCCGAGATAAAGAAGTTGATTGAGACCGACCTGGAGATCATGCTCCACCTGGCCTCACTGGCCGAGCGGTACATTGAAGGTTGGGAGGCCATCCATCCCGTGGGGATGGTCAAAGAATTCAGCCGAGCCATCATCAAGGAGCTTGACTTCACCCTAGAGGCCGTCAACATCGACCGGTTGGCCTTTTATTTTCAAGACGATTTTACCTGCTACGTGCCCAAGGTCTATCGGGAGCTGAGCACGGATAAAATACTGGTGATGGAGCTGGTCCACGGCGTAAAGGTCTCGGAATTGCCGCCCGATGAAGAGGCGGGCTATGACCGGCGGGAGATCGCGTCCCGCGGCGCAGACTTGATTCTGCGGCAAATTTTTGAGCATGGTCTGTTCCATGGGGACCCGCACCCAGGGAATATCTTTATCTTGGAAGGTAATGTGGTCTGCTTTCTCGACTATGGTCTGATGGGCAGTCTGGGCCAGGATTTTAGGGAGAATTTTGGCGAGATGATGGTGGCCGTGGTGGAGCAGGATTCGCCGAAAACAGCTCGGTGCTTGCTTAAGCTAACCGAAAAGGAATATGTCGCGGATTTTGCCGCGTTAGAAAGAGATGTCAGGGACATTATCGGGCGATATTTCCATCCGCCGATGACTCAACAGGTCATTGGGCCGGTACTTAATCGGCTGATCCATCTGCTCATTGACCATGGGCTGACGTTGAAGGCCGATTTTCATTTGCTGGTTAAGGCGATGGTCACGATTGAAGGCGTGGCCCGGCAACTGTGTCCTGATTTTGACATGATGAGCCGTCTCAGACCCTTTGCCGCCTACCTGGTGGCCAGACGGATGAGTCCGGCGCGAATTACCGCCGACTTAGCCGAGACGTCGCTGGACCTGATGCGTTTGCTGGCCGAGTTCCCCTCCCAGGCCAGGGATATCATCGCCCAATTGCGCAGCGGCCGGATGAGCATCACCTATAATCATCAGGGCCTGGAACCGTTAATGGAGACTCATGACCGCATGTCGACGCGGGTGTCCTTTGCCATTGTCTTGGCCGCCATCATCATCAGCTCATCATTGATCATTCTGGCCGAGTTGCCGCCGCTTGTCCACGGCATCCCGGTGATTGGCCTGATCGGTTTCAGTGTAGCCGGTGTTATCGGTTTTTGGCTCTTGATCAGCATTATGAGAAGGGGCAAATTGTAACCTGAAGATCTCCAGCCGGGAATCGGAACAACGGCAGATTTGTCCGATTTGTTTCCCTCTTGGCAGATCTTTTGGGATTGTTATCTCTTCAGTTCTACCAATACGTTATGTCCGTTGGTAGTTCCTATATTCTCCGCTGCGTGTGACCCCGCCTCTATCCACAATGTTTGTCCGGCCTTGGCATCAAATTCAACGGTCTGCCCATCAGGAAGGGTTAATCTAAACTTGGCGTCGGTTATCACAGACACGACATGGTTGTTCGGATGATTATGCATCGGTGCTTTTTCGCCGGGTTTCAACCGAACCTCCAGCACTCTTACCTGCTAATTTTCCATGAGAAGTTTGTAAACATCTCCGGCTGCTTGCAGAACATCAGGTATTTGCTCCATATGGATTCTTCCTTTTTGTTACTTGGAGCTAGACCCCAAGAGGGGCCTGGCTCTTTTTATTTACCCGGTACCGGTGACGGATCACATGCAGCCCATTGAACTGTAGATGTATCCATTTGGGCTTGGGCCGGCTTGGCGCTTTCCAGGGTCAGGGCGGCCGCGTTTTTTTCGTAAAATGTGGTCGGCTCATAGGTCCAGCCAGTTGCCAACCGCGCTTCTTCGCTTTTCAACGTGGAGTAGAGGTGTCTGCCCATAATAGGCGCCAGTATCCTGGTTTTCCATCCGAATGTCTTATAGATGTCTTTCAGGAGAACCCCCATTTCCTTGACCAATCGGGGATCATCCCGGTACCATTTTTTCATGGCCCAGACTGCGCCGGCATAGGAACTTCGGAGCGAGTTCATCTCTCGGGCGATGCGGGTTTGAACGCGTTTATCGGGGTGGTTATGGTACCGTTTCCATCCCTTCAGCATTGATCTGATCAGCCGGACCAGGCTGGGTCCATTTACCTCAAAGTCGCGGCGGAAAGCACTGATGAGCAGGTCTTCTTCCTGACCGTCATGAATATTCTTGTGCCGATAGTTGAAGCGATACTGGCCGTGAGCGTCCGCGGTCGGGAATTCCGACTCGGGTAGGAGAGTTCCGTCCTGGACATGTTGAGCATGGAGTGGGGTCCCCGGATTCGGGGTGTAAAGCATAAACTGGTGGAAGTCCGTGCCGTGACTGATGGCGTAGTCGATAATTTGATCGATGTTTTCGGGGGTGTGATTTTCTAAGCCGATGATCGTTGAACCGAGAACTCGAATTCCATGCGACTGCAGGTGCTGCACCAGAGAGTGGGTATCAACCCCGTTTAGCTTGCGGTAGTTGCTGTCCTCTCCTTCGAGACCCATCCAAACCCAGCAGATTCCCAGCCCGACCAGTTGTTCGATGGTATAGGATTGCATCACCCGGGCTGAGCTGAATACGTTTAGTGACCAGCTTTTGTTATTCTCTTGCATCAATTCGAGCAGCCGGAGCGCCCGCTTTCGATGGAGGAGGAAATTTTCATCAAGGATGAAGAAGGAGTCGGCCTGAAGTTTTTCCTCGAGTTGACACATGACCGAAAAGAGTTCATCGCCGGTCTCATAGAAGTTGATGAAATTGCCTTTTCCGCCGAATAGGGCGGACGTGGAACAAAAGTTACATCCAACAGGACAGCCGACGGACGGAACCAGAATGGCGGCCGTATCCCCCGGTTTGGCCGGGAGGGTGTAGCCCATGATCCGGGTGCCGATGGCCGAATACGTCATCGGATGTCTGATTGGGGCCTTTTCGTCTTCCCCCAGGAACTTCCGAAACCAACTGATCCCTTCACCTTTGACGATATGGTCCGCATCGATGGTTTCCTGGATGCCGGTTTTATTGGCAATGTGTCCACCAACGACAATCGTTGCCTTCGGCTGGTGCTGCCTGACCAGTTCGCACATCTTCTTGACTTTGTCTACGTTCACGATAATGGAGCTTATGCCCACGATGTCGTAAGAGTTGTGACTGATCTCCTCCACGAACCGGTCCAGTGTGGGGTAATCAAGCAGGGTACAAGGAGCGTTGATGTTGGATTGAATAAGCATCAGGCCAAAGGAACGATGGAACATGCGTAGAGAAAAGCCGCCTTGAACCCGGGTCACCTGATTATGGTAAAGCTCCATCGGGTTTATTTTGCGGCTGCCGTATTCATCATCTTGAGCATATGGTCCAAAAACGCTGGATAGTAATACCTTGGCGCGGGATTTAAGCGGATGCGCCGGGTGACTCGTAGCCATTCTTTATCTCCTGAATTTTCATTGACTCGACTTGGGGTAAGCGACTCGAACCGATTGATAAAGGCTGTATCAGCCAGATGTCTTCGATTATCGCTATATGCAACAACGAACAAGGATTATTTTTTTTGCCTCTTCGTGGGGAGGAAGAGATTGACCAAAAAACTGGAATTAGTGAAAATGAAAAACAAGTTAACCCAATTTAAGTTGGTCGAATTCATGAATCTGCCGGGAGAAGTTAATCTGGGACGAAGCCCGGCCGCCACCCGGAGTTATGGCGGGAATGTTGGTGTTAGACCGTAACACCTTGTAAAACAACCCATAATTGATATATCCAGATGTATTGGAAGAGTCGGAATAGTAAACGATGGATCGGGGGAGAAAAAATATATTGATATTATACCTGAAGTATATTGAGGCAAGAGCAATATAGGCTTTCCAAATGAGATACCTGAGGCTGAACCTGAGGTATGAAAATTTTAGCCGTTTGAAGCGGCTTAAAACCGCGAGTCACCCATGGCGGTCGGGGAGCTTCATCATTATCACTATACACTATTAGACAATAAAAGTCACGTACAAAAATGACGTGCGTCATTCAGACGCTAAATAAATTTGGTGCTGCGTCATGCCATCATAGAGAAAATGCTATGCGTATTCCGTCAAGCTTCGTCGTAAAGATATCTTGTGTTACCGGGCCAGGGCCTGTCTGACTTTTGACAGGAGAAGGTGCGGCGTCACCGGCTTTGAGATAAAGCCCAGGCCTTCTTTTATTATCCCTGTTTTTTGAAGAATATCATCCGTGTAACCGCTGGAGTAAATGGCTCGGATATCTCCTTTCACTTTTTTGATTTGCTCATAAGCTTCTTTGCCGTTTTTTTTCGGCATGACCACATCAAAGATAAGAAGATCTATTTTGTCTTTATTATCCATGAACTTGTTGATCGCATCCTGTCCATCCTCCGCCTCGATCACGGTGTATCCGTGTCTTTCAAGGATAACCTTCATGATGTCTCTGACTGCGGTATCGTCCTCTGCCACCAGAATTGTTTCAGCCCCCCCGACAGGGAGGGCGGCGCCTCCGGGAATGTCAGCACCCTCAATTTTAACTTCGACGAGTTCCAGATAGACTTTGAATGTCGTTCCTAGTCCTGGTTCACTGTATACATTGATCACCCCGTTATGTTGCTTGATTATCCCGTACACGATGGCCAGACCCAGCCCTGTCCCCCGGCCGGTCTCTTTGGTCGTAAAAAAAGGCTCGAAGATTCTTTGCTTCGTCTCCTCATTCATGCCTTCGCCCGTATCTGAGACTGAAATGACCGCATATGACCCGGGCGTTATGCTGTCATATGATCCAATGACCTCGCGCCCGATATAGACACAATCCGTCTTAATGGTGAAAGCGCCTCCCTGGGGCATGGCGTCCCGGGCATTGGCCGCCAGGTTCATCAGGACCTGCTCAATTTGGCCGCTATCGGCCATGACGGTCAACTGTTCATTGGCCAGGACTGTTTTTAATTCCACATCCTCACCGATCACCCGCAGAAGAAACTTGTCTACCCTCTTTACGATTTCGTTGAGATCCACCGGCCTGGGGCTGATTGTCCGCTTCCGACTGAAGGCCAGAAGACTTTGGGTCAGATTTGCCGCGCGCTCCGATGCAGACAGAATGATATCCACATAACCCCGCAAGGGATCTCGTTCACCCAGTTCCTGTCTCGTGAGCTGTCCATACCCGACTATGGCGGTCAATACGTTGTTGAAGTCATGGGCCACGCCTCCGGCAAAGGTCCCGATCGCCTCCATTTTTTGGGCCTGACGGAGTTGTTGTTCCAGCTTGGCTCGTTCTTCTTCCATGCGCTTCCGCTCAGTGATGTCGGTGAACATCCCAAATGAACCGATGAACTGGTGGTCGGCATCAAAAACCGGCGTGGCTGAAACAAAGGTCCACACCACCTGTCCGTTTTTGCATAGGAACCGGCGTTCATATTGCTCCGCCAGACCTTGACGCCGGGCCTCCATCTTCCTGGCGTGATCGGGAAGCTCCTCTTCAAGAATGAATGATGCAAAGTCGCGGCCGAGCATTTCGGCCATCTGAAAGTCGAGCATCTCGGCCATTCGAGGATTGGCAAATGTGATCCTGACATTCTCATCTAAGGCCAGGATTCCCTCGTTGGTCGTGTCCACGATCCGGCGGTATCTTAGTTCGCTTTCGCTCAAAGCTTTTTCGGCCAATTTACGCTCGGCCCGGGCCCGCAACGACGAAATGCCGAAGGCCAGGTCGTGGGCCAACTCCATCAGCAGTTCCACTTCTTTCGGATGAAAGGCATCAGGTTCCGAGGCGTAAATCATCAACGTTCCAAACACCTGGTCACCGTCAAATAACGGCAAAACGACGGATGATTCATAACCGCGCCGGATGGCTTCCTCCCGCCAGGGACTGAAATTGGGGTCGGTCCGAATGTCCGAGGCGATCTGGGGCCGGCCGGAACGAATGGCCCTTCCTGTTGGGCCGCGCCCTCGCTCCGTCTCCGCCCAGGTGAGCTTGACGGTGTCCAGGTAGCTTATATCCAGGCCGTTTGCGGCTATCGGCCGAACACTTTTGGCGTCATCATGCTCGACGAAACCGACCCAGGCCAGCAAGTAACCGCCAATCTCGACCACGATGCGGCAGATCTCCTGCAAAAGAGCCGCTTCCTCTGTTGCGTGTATAACAGCCTGATTACCTTCGCTAAGTATTTTAAGCATCCGGTTGGCCTGGCGTAACTCTTCCTCCGCCCGTTTGCGTTCGGCGATTTCCAATTGCAGCGCGGCATTGGCCGCCTTTAGATCCGCCGTTCGGGTTGCCACTCTCTCCTCCAGATGCCGGTTGGCCGCCTGGAGTTCCTTGCCTAGCTGATTGATCGTGACATGTGTCCGGACCCGGGCCAGAAGTTCTTCCGGCGCAATCGGCTTGATCAGGTAATCCACCGCCCCAAGCCCAAATCCCTTTACTTTATCAAATGTTTCCGTTAGGGCTGAGAGAAAGATGACGGGAATGCCGCGGGTGGCTTCCTGGGATTTGAGCCGGCGACAGGTCTCATAGCCGTCGATCCCCGACATCAAAATGTCAAGCAGGATCAGGTCAGGCATGACCAGCGCCGCCCGCTGCACCGCTTTTTCTCCGTTCGTGGCGACTGAGACCTGGTATCCGGCCTGCTCCAGTGCCGTCCTGACCATGCTAATGGCGGCTAGAGCGTCATCCACCACCAAAATCGTCCCTTTGGTGTCCATATGCGATTCCTTATTTCTCTTTTCCCAGGCTATCGAGAAAAGTTATAATTCCGTCCTCATCATAGCGCCCGGCATACCGTCGGAGGAGATTACAAAAATGGGTGTAAGCGGTGTCGTCCGCCGGCAGCTCGGTCAACTGCCGGTCAAGGGCGCCAAAATCTCCCCGCTCAACCGTCTGCCGGATGGCCTCAAGGACGTGGGTCGGTGGTACCTTGACTGAAGCCGTGACCTCCTCAGCCATAACCGGATCTGCCGCCGATCCCCCCGATGGGGCCGTCTCCCATGTGATCTGGAGCTGTGACTGGATCTTCTCCAACAGTTCCCCGATCCGAATCGGTTTAAGAGCGAACTCATCACAAGCAACCACAAACGCGCCCTTGTGGGCACTGTCGGAAATCGCGGCCGAGACGCCGACAATCCGGGTTTGATTCAACTCGATGTGTTGTCTAATTTCTTTGGCCGCTTCCAACCCATTTTGCACGGGCATGGCCAAATCCAGCAGCACCAGATCCGGTCTTCGGTCCAAAGCCTGATGCACCGCCTCCCGCCCGTTTTCCGCGGTCGTGACCTCAAACCCCAACGGCTCCAGCATCGATACCAGCATTGAGGTGTTGGTGATGTTGTCATCGACCACCAGAATGCTCTTTCGAGGCCCTTGATATCCCAGAACGACCTGGTCCGCCGGCTTGGCTGAAATCTCCGCCTCCACCGCGGGCGGCAAGGCCACCTCCATCGTAAAGGTGCTTCCTCGGCCAGGTTCGCTTTTCACTTCTATCTTTCCTTGCATTAAGGCCACCAGCCGTTGGGTTATGGCCAACCCTAAGCCGGTTCCCTCACCGGTCCGACCGCCGGCCGGCATTTGTGTAAACGGTTCAAAGATCAGTTCCAATTTGTCCGGGGCAATGCCTATCCCGGTATCCACTATCTCACATCGAAACAACCCGGAGTCGGCCTGGTCATAACCCACCCGCAAAATGACCTTGCCTCGATGCGTGTATTTGACGGCATTGCCCAACAGGTTCAGCAGGACCTGCTTGAGTTTGCGTTCGTCACCCCGGATGTACTCAGGAAGCGGGGTAATGGTATTATAATGAATGGTTAGATCCTTTTCCTCGGCCTTGACCCTGGCGATATTTAAGACCTGGCGAAGAGCGGCGGGCAAATTGAACGGCGCCTCTTCGGTTTCCATCCTTTGAGCCTCGATTTTGCTCAGATCAAGGATATCGTTGATCAGCGTGAGCAAGTGGTTGCCGCTATCGTGCATGATGTCCAGGTAATGCCTTTGCCCTTCGGTCAGGTTATCTTGCCGTTTAAGGATTTGGGCGTAACCCAAAATAGCGTTAAGCGGAGTGCGTAGTTCGTGGCTCATGCTGGAGAGGAAGGTACTCTTGGTCTGGTTGGCTACTTCGGCCTTTTCCTTGGCTACGATTAACTCAGCCGTTCTTTCTTTAACCAGCTCTTCTAGATGATCCCGATGCCTTTTCAATTCTTCTTCAGCCCAGTTGCGTTCGGTGATGTCTCGGGCCACTACAGTGACACCGGCAAAGACACCCAAGGCGTCCTTACGCAACGAAACCTTGGCACTGTACCACCTGATCTCACCCGCCACTTCCATATAATAGTCGAGTTGCTGCACGGCGCCGGAATTCATCACGGCCTGGATCGCCTGAGCAAACGGCTCGGCAATGTGGATCGGTAAGATTTCTTTAAAATATTTACCCAGGAATACGGCCGGAGGCACGTACAGATCGTGGATGTTCGTTGGTTGGAAGTAGTCGCGGAATATGCCGTCTTTGTCTAATACAAATACCAGATCGTCCATCGAGGCCAGGGTGGAGCGCAGCTTTTCCTCGCTTTCCTGCAGGTCTCTGAGGACCAGGAGGCTACTGAGCCCATCAGCCACCCGGCGGCCGATTTCTTTGAAGAGTCTTATCTCTTCCTCCATCCACAGGCGTGGATAAGAGCACTGGTGCATCCCGAACACCCAGGCCTCCCCCACCTTGGGGTGGATGGCCGTAAACATCTGGGCCTGAACACCGAATTGTTCGGCGGTAGCCTGGTTTACCGGTCTCTCAGTGCCGAGGGTATAGGTTATCGGATCTTCGGAAGCCAGACCGTCTCGGATATCTTGGGCCATGCCCGGGCCCATCGGTAGTTCCATATTCAAGGCCGCGGCTCCCGGATACTCGGGTCTGGTGTACTCGACCGGAACCCGAAATGTGGGAGCATCCGGATTGCCCGGATAAAAGAGCCAGACGCGGTCACAGTCGAAGATCGAATAAACGGTTTTGATGACATCCCACAGCATCTGCTCGACGTTGCCGGCCTGCCGGATGGCCCGATCGATCCGCCCCAGATTCTCCAGAAAGTGCAGATGGGCCAGGTGTCCTTCTTCCGCCCTTTTGCGCTCAGTGATGTCCTGCCCGACGGCAATGATCCCGGTGGGTCGGCCCTGGGCGTCTAGGTTACGATTGACATTCCACACCAGAATCCGTTCGCCGCCGTCTCGCTCCCTGACCGGGTTTTCAAATCCTCTGGTCGGTTCACCCGCCAAGACCCTTTTAATTTCAGCGGCAACTACGTCTCGGATGGCCTCCGGAACGAATAACTCAAGATATTTCTCACCTAACACCTCTTCTCGTTTGCGGCCGTAGAGACGTTCTGCTTCCGGATTGAATTCAAGGATTCGACCGTCCGGAGAGAGGTAGAGGATGACGCTCAATGTGGTTTGAACAAGGGATCGGAATCGTTCTTCGCTTTCCCGCAGAGCCTTCTCCGCCTGTTGGCGCTCGGCAATGTTTATCTTGAGCGTCTTCACGTTATTTTCTAAAGATTGATATAAGGTTATAAGATTAGACCGCATTTCGTTGACGGAAAAGACCACCTGGTCCAGTTCGTCTTCTTTGGAACTCCGGCGCAATCCACGGTCGATCACCAGAGGTGTGTCTGTGCGGTTGATATCTAGATACCTGGTGTAAACTGCGATGGCGTGAAGATGCCGGCCGACCAAAAAATAAAATAAAAAGAAAATAAACATGGAAACAACAAAGATTTCGACCGCCTGGGTGACCAATAAAACCATCGCCCGATCCATTAGACGCCGATAGACCCCGCCCAAGGCGGATACAACATTTAATGTACCCAGACTGTGCCTGGCCCCCCCCTGGATATAAACCAGTGGAAACCGATGCCGGATAATTTTTTCTGATTTGGGGACACCGACTTGGAAAGACCGGCCGTCACCCGGAATTATCTCCACATACTGAATATCTGGCAACCTCAGAATACCTTCCATCTGTATCTTGAGCAAATCGAAATCGGTGTCCCATAAATTTCTAGTGATACTTTCCAGATAGCTTCCTTCTATTTGTTTCATCCGGTCTTCAAGCACGGAGATATCTCGGCGATAATCAGAATATAGCTGAATACCGGTAGTCAGCAGAGTAACCAGAGAACTGAAGAGGAAAATACATAGAATCATTTTCCGGGCAATGCCGTATCTCAAATTTAGCCTATCATCCGGTTTCTTGATCATGATTATTCCTGAAGTGAAAGGAAGTGTGGCTGATGTTCATGGTCTTGGATGGCTTTGTGTCCGGCGCTCTAAAAGTTTGCCTCGGGTCTTCGTTCTTGCTGATTCCGGCCGTCTATTCCGCCATGACTCCGAATTTATTCATTAGATCTCTGTATTCCGCTGTTTTTTTAAACGCCGCCAGGTGCTCGGAAAATTGGTTTACCCATTCCGGAGACACGTTCTTCTTGTTAAACATGACGTAGAAAACAGAATTAACGATTGGTTTTTCGGTTAAAGGCTGAACTTGTTCCAAAATACCCTCTTCTATGGCGACGTGGGCGCCAAAATGCAAGGCCGAGGCAATGTAATCGACTCTCCCCTTGGTTAGTTTTCTGAAATTCATCGAGTCATGAACAACTTCCTCATAGTTCTGCTCTTTCTTAACGAAGTCCCATAGTTCCTTGGTATAATTATAACCCCTGACCAGGCCGATTCGATGATTTTTCAAGTCGGCATAGGCCGTAAACTTTAATTTGCCGATATCTGATTTTCTGATCCAGAAGACCCATGGATCCGCCAGCAGCGGTTCTTTGGGAAACCACATATAGTGAAGTCTCTCTTCGTTGATGGTGGCGCCGAATACTCCGTCAACCTCACCTTTCAGGCCCATGTCCAACAACCGGCTCCACGGATAAATTTTGAACTCCTCGTGGCTTTCTCCCATGCCGGTCATGACGGCCCGGACCATTTCCGCCCATAAGCCGGTCACTTTTGTTTTACTCTTATCCGTCCAGAATATATAAGGGGGAGTGTTATCACACTGTATTTTGTATACCTTG
>JADFYN010000085.1:8297-11899 GCA_015233055.1 Deltaproteobacteria bacterium | reverse complement strand
CCGACAGCCAGAGACATTATTTATTCTTCGTACTTCTGCCTGAAAGAAAAACCGTTTAACCTGACTCCCGACCCTAGCTTTCTTTTTTTGGCCAGAGGGCATCGGGAGGCCCTGGACCATTTGTTATACGGGGTTACGGAGAAAAAGGGATTTATTGCCATTACCGGAGATATCGGTTGCGGCAAAACAACCCTCTGTCGAGTTTTTTTAGAAAAGATCGACGGCCTGGCCAAAACCGCGTTGATTTTCAATTCATTTCTTTCCGACATGGAGTTGTTGCGGGCCATCAACGAAGAATTCGGGCTGCCGGCCCAAGGTGAAACCAGAAAAGATCTGATTGATCAATTGAACCGGTTTTTGCTCGACGAACTGGCTTCCGCCGGCAATGCCGTATTGATCATTGATGAATCTCAAAACCTGGCTCCCGACGTCTTGGAACAAATCCGGATGCTGTCCAACTTGGAGGCGAATAACCAAAAGCTTATCCAAATCGTCTTGGTCGGGCAACCGGAGCTGCAGGATATTCTGTCTTTACCCGGATTGAGGCAGTTGAATGAACGCATCACCGTCCGGTGTCACTTACCGGCCATGACCGTGGCCGAGACCGAACGATATCTGTATCACCGGCTTAACGTGGCTGGGGATCAGGGATCGATCATCTTCACGCCCCAGGCCATTACGGCTATCTACAATTATTCCAAGGGGATCCCCCGGCGGATCAACGCCATTGCCGACCGGTCGCTGCTCATCGCCTACGTCAACGAGTCCTTTAAAATCACTGATAAATTTGTCGCCAATGCCCGCCGGGAGATCGAAACAGGAACGCCGCTGCGATCCCGAGCCGCCCAGCGCGGCCTCATCCCAATTGACCGCAGACCACGGCCTGGCTTTAGAACCAGGTTAGTCGCGGTCATAGCCGGGTTGACGGCCCTGATCATCTTAGGGGTGCTTGTTTACCGAGGCTATCATCCAGGCAGCCGGATAACCGGGGCATCGCCGCAGATGACGTCTCGTCCGACTCCCGCGGCGGTGGCGTCTTCAATGCCGACCGCTCATTCATCGACACCAGGCCCTGCCGCCTCCGCTCCATCTAAGCCGGCCCCCCCTGCGTCAGATCGCCAACCAGGAGCACCGCCCGTCCCGGATTCCGGGTCGCCTGGGGCCGATGGGAACATTCAAACCGGCGTGGATCCGGCTGTCCAGTTCCCCTTAAAATCCGGCGGCCGGGCTTTTGCCGATTTCCTAATCCTGGCCGGACAGCCTCCCTTGCCTCCCACTTCACCAGGTCTGGATGGAGATAAAGAGGCCATTGTAAATCTGGCTCGGGCCCGGGGATTTACCCCGACCGCCACGACTGCCGGATTAGACTTGCTGAGTAGATTTACTCAACCATACATTTTGGTCTTCTCCTTGCCCGATGGACGGCAGGCTTTCCTGGCTGCCAAAACGCTTCCGGGCGGTCAATTGGCTGTAGTTGAAAATTATCAAAAAATTAAGGCAGTTCCAGTAAGATGGATTGACCGGGCCTGGTTTGGTCGGGTAATCTTATTTCTGTCCGATAAAGACAGCTCAGGAATCCGTTTCGGGGTCGGGATGCAGGGCGAAATTATCAATCAATTCCAAAAGCAATTGAACCAACTCGGCTATCTGAAAGCCCCTCCCACCGGTCAGTTCGACCAGCTCACCGAAGCTGCGGTGAAACGATTTCAGCGTGACCACCGTCTTGAGGTGGATGGACGGATCGGCCCGTTAACCCGGGCCATGCTGATCCAATTGACAGGGAACATTGAATTGAGTTCAATTAATTACGCCCTGAATAAGGCACGCAAAGCAAATGAACCGGCCGATAACAGCTATGCGCCGCCCCTGAGCCGCGTTTCCGATGAGGCTAATCCCGTTAGACGGAAAGGCTCCATCCTGATCTTGGGAACGATTCTGGGGTTGGGGGTGGTCGCCCTGGGCGTTGTCCGGTACGGGTCTCATCTGCCGTTGGATTACTTAATTTTCTGGAGACCGGTCCAGGTATCCCGGACATCTCCCGTGGCCCAGGTTGCGATCCCCGCCAAGACACCGGCCGCCCCATCGCCTTCATCTTCGGCTTCCAACGCGGCTGGTCCAGACCCGGCACCTGGTCCGGTGGAGTCCGACGGTTCACAGGTGGTCTCATCGGCCCCGGAAAAGCAGGATACCGTTCCTCCGGCCGGTCAACCCCAAGAAAGCGCATACGAGACGGCTCCATCATTACCAGGGCGGGGCTTATCCACCAAAAATCAACTGCCGACCGGCGGAGGCGCCGTCATTGACGGCAGGGCTAACCTACCCGCTTCCACCGTCCCAGAAACGACCGGTCATGAACCCGCCAAACGTGACACCAGGCCTGAGCCGGCAATTAAAACAGGGCCTGTCCCGTCCGGGGCCTCTCCTGAAGCAACGCCGACGGCTGATCACCCGGCCGCAGCACCCGGTGGAAAACCCGTTGCACCTTCAACTCCACGTTCCGCCGTGCCCGCAGGCACACAACTTTACAACAAGGCCCTGGACCTGGAGGCGAGGGGCGAAACCCGCCAGGCTCAGGTCCTGTACCGGCAGGCCGTCGCGGTGGATCCAACGCTGCACCAGGCCCTGGTCAATCTGGCCAACCTGGTCTTCGTAAACCAGCATGACCAACACCAGGCCATTGAACTATACCGCCGGGCCCTGAAGTTGGAATCCAATAATCCGCGGGTTCACAATAACCTTGGAATTGTCTATCTTAAGCAAGGGGATATCGATGCGGCCAAGATGGAATTCGATCAGGCCATCACCCTAAATCCAGGCTATGCCGACGCCTACTACAATTCCGCCTGCCTGGCGGTGCAACAGAGCGACCTCCGGGAGGGGATGTCTTTGCTCCAAAAAGCCGCCTCCCTGGATCCCGAAGTAGCCAAATCGGCCCGAAATGATCCCGACCTGAAAAAACTGAGGGACTTACCCGAATTCAAAACCGTCGTCAATCCAACCCGATAACCGTCGAGGGGATATGAATATCAACATCTTAGTAAGTCTAATCGTTGCCTTGGTCATCTTTCAAGGATTTTCTCCTTTGCCGGACGCTACGGCGGCCAGAATGACTAAAGAGGCCAAGATCCCCGATACCGAAACCTCCGGCCAGGCAGGCGTGACTGATGCCCCAGGCGCCTTCAAAGGGTCGGCCGGGAAGCAAGACTCTATGATCACCATGGACTTCAACAATGTGGATATCCGGCTCCTGGTTAAGTTCATCAGTAAAATCACCGGCAAAAACTTCGTCCTGGATAACAACGTCAAAGGTGAGGTGACCATTGTCTCCCCGACTAAAATCACCGTGGAAGAAGCCTACCGGGTGTTTCTATCCGTTCTGGAAGTTAATGGATTTACGACCCTCCCGGCGGGCGGCGCCATCAAGATAGTCGCGGCTCGGGAAGCCCGGGAAAAGGACGTGGAGATCCGAACCCGGGACCACGGCCGGGCCGGTGAAGAAGACCGGATGATCACCCAGATCATTCCCTTGAAGCATACTGATGCCGAAGAAATCAAGAACCGGCTGGCCTCGCTCATCTCCCGGAACAGCTCTATTCTCTCCT
>JADFYN010000085.1:2331-8243 GCA_015233055.1 Deltaproteobacteria bacterium | reverse complement strand
TCCGGCGTATCCTGGGCATTATCAAAGAAATCGACGTGGCCGGATTTGAATACGTATTAACCGTCATCCACCTGAAGCACGGGGAGTCCAAAGACATCGCTAAAGAGGTCAAAGAGGTGGCCGAACGGGGCATCAAGTCGGCCGGCAGTGTTTTTCGCGGCGCGACCCCAGCCGGTCAGACCACCTCGGTCCGGGTGATTGCGGACGAACGGACAAATTCCGTCATTATTATGGCCCCGCCTCAGGATACGCAAAGTTTAAAGGATCTGGTGGAGAGCCTGGACGCCAAAACGCCCAAGGGTCGGTCCAATATTCACGTGTTCTACCTTAAAAATGCAGTGGCCGAAGATATCGCCAAGGTTATAGCCGACTTGCCTGGAAAAGGCGAAGACCCCAAGAAAGCCAAGCCTCCGGTCATCTCCAAAGACGTCAAAGTCACCCCGGATAAGGCCACCAACTCGCTGGTTATTACCGCAACGCCGGAAGAATACGCTACTCTGGCCGAGGTTATCGGCAAGTTGGATATTCCCAGGTCCATGGTCTATGTGGAATGTCTGATCGTGGAGGTGAGCACTGATAAGAACCTCCAGTTGGGAGTGGAGTGGCTGGTGGGGAATGAATATAATGCCGGCGGAGGTAAGGGCTACTGGTTCGGCGGTTCCACGGCCGGTTCAACCGGGGCCATGGGCAGCCTCTTGGGCAATCTGGAATCAGCCACCCCCAGTTTTCAGGCCCCGGCCGGGTTCGCCCTGGGGGTGCTGGGTAAGACCATCACCTACGGGGGAGTGACTTTCCCGTCATTGGGAGCCCTGGTTCAAGCAAACCAAAGCGACACGGATTTTAATGTGTTGTCCACACCCCAGATATTGACCACCGATAATGAAGAGGCGACGATCAAGGTGGCCCAAAACATTCCTTTTACCACTCGGGTCGATCAAGGAACGGCTACGACGGATCGGGCCATCCAGAGCTTTGATTACAAAGATGTGGGTATCACTCTTAAGGTCACGCCGCATATTACCAAGGATATGATGGTCAGGCTGGCCGTGGAAGAAGAGGTCAAGAATGTCATTAATGCCACCGTGACCGGGAAGTCCGGGGATGTCCTCCTGGCCCCCAGCACCAATGTCCGAACAGCCAAAACAACGGTGATCGTACCCGACAAGTATACCGTGGTCATCGGTGGACTGATTTCGGACAGATCCAGCAAAACCATCAGCAAGGCTCCTTGCGTCGGCGATGTGCCGGCCTTGGGTTGGTTGTTCAAAACCGGCACTGGTGAATCCATTAAAGAGAACCTGATGGTCTTTTTGACCCCCCATATCATTGAAAGCACTGCCGAGGCGATGGTCCTATATGAAAAGAAGAGAAATGAGATGAAAGATCTTCAAAAGGGAAAATTGAAAGACGTCGTCCCGAGCATCATCAAAGAGAAAGACTTATATGGGCAGCCGCCCGACCTGGAACTTAAGGTCCCCCCGGTTAAGGGGCCGGACAAGAAGTAGAGGAGGATGGTGCCGAACTACCGCCGGACCTCAAGAGTGCTATTCTCGGCCACCAACACGGCGCTGTTCGGGGCATTCGTCGCCGGGCTGATTTGCGGTCAAAAAGTCCCCTGGCCGTTATCCTTGACGCTGGTGGGACTGGCGGCCGGCGCCGGGGTCTTGATCATCATCGCTGCTATCGGTTGGACCGGGCCGGCGGCGTCTTCCGGGGGCGTCGTTCTTTTCTTTATTCTCGGTTTGTGGCTGGTCCAGTCAGCATTAGAACCGTATCATCCGCCGAATGACATCTGGTACCGACAGGATGCCGGACCAATTATTTTGACCGGGGTGGTGATTGACCAGCCGGCTTTTTATCCGGACCATGTCGTCTATGTGATGGATGCGCAATGGGAGCACCAGCCGGACCGGGATCTGCCCCGAACCGGCGTCTTTCAACTGAGCATCGACAAAAGCGGCCCGGTGTTCAGATACGGTGACCGGGTCCGGATGCGGGTGGATCTGCGGCCCGTTCGGAACTACAATAATCCCGGGTTATTCGACTATCGCTTGCATATGTTGAGCAAAGGGGTCTCCCTGCTCGGCCATATTCCGGGAAACCGGTTGGCGGTGGTCGTAGGCCGTGAACCGCCCAGTTCGATTATGGTCTGGGTCGAAGATTTCAGGCAAAGGGTTCGTGAATTCATTGATACCCACATGCCGGTTCGGACCAGACCGGTGCTGCGGGGGCTTTGGCTGGGGGAACAGAGTATCCTGCCCCAGGATGTCCAGTTGCTGTTCATCCGGACTGGATGCGGGCACGTCATGGCCGTCTCCGGTTTTAACCTGGTGGTGGTGGCTGGAGCCTTCTATGTGATCTTTTATTTTCTATTGTCCAGGTCGGAAAGGCTTTTCTTCCTTCTTAGTCCTCACAAGACCGCCGTATTCATGGCCTTTGTTCCGGCCACGGCGTATGCCCTGGTCACCGGTATGGCGGTGGCCACCCTCCGGTCTTTGGTAATGATGGCCGTCTTTCTGGTCGTCCTCGGCCTATCCCGGGTCAAAGATGTAATTAACGCCCTGATCCTGGGCGCCTTCCTCATGTTGTCGGCCTCCCCCCTGACCTTATTTAATGTATCTTTTCAGCTTTCATCCGTGGCCGTACTGGGCCTGGTGATCATGATGGACCGCTGGCCCAGCGCCTTGTTCAACGAGGAAAACCGCTACTTGAACCGGTTGAACGGGGTGTGGTTGTTTTTTGCCGTCAGCCTGGCTTCCTGGTTGGTTACTTTGCCTATCTCGGCTCATCATTTTGCCGGATTTTCCATCATGGCCGTGGTGGCCAACATCGTGGCCGTGCCGTTATTGGGTTATTTGGCCATTCCCCTGGGACTGATGGTGATGGCCCTACTCCCCATCTCCTCCTGGATGGCCGAATTCATCGGTTTGCTCGGAGCGGTGGCCGCATCCTGGACCCTTGATTTTCTGGGTTGGCTGTCGTCATCCCCTTTGGCCATGGTGGATGTGGCCCTTTCTTGGGCCGAAGCCGGCATATTCTATGTGGTCCTGTTTTCCGCTTGCTTCATCCGGAAACGAACCGCCCAAGTGATCCTGGTGGCGGGATTGTGCCTGACTCTGGTTGACGTGAGTTATTGGTATTGGTACCGGCACTGGCGGTCAAGCCTGGTGGTCACGTTCCTGGATGTAGGTCAGGGCACGTCCACGGTCGTGGAATTTCCCCGAGGCCCCACCATGGTGGTAGACGGCGGCGGCAACCAGACCATGCGGTTTGACCCAGGCGAAAGGGTGTTGATTCCTTTCCTCCTATCAAAGAAAATATATACCATTGATTACGCGGTATTGAGCCATCCCCATATCGACCATTTGGGTGGACTGGTGTCTATAGTCAAGCGTTTCAAGGTGGGACAATTCTGGTCAACCGGCGTAACCGATGAGATTGAATATTTTAGGGAGTTGCGGAAGTCGCTGGCCGCCCGAGGTGTCCCGGATGTTTACATTCAGGACCTGGCCCAACCGCGCCGCCTGGGGACGGTGGAAACAGGCGTAATTTATCCCCCGGCCGAATTGATTATGGAGCAAGTCAGACCGAAATGGTTACACCTGAACAATACTTCTTTGGTCTTGCGGTTGGTCTTCAATCAGGTGTCATTCTTAATTCCGGGCGACATTGAAAAAGAAGCCGAGACCATTTTGATCGCCTCGGGTCAAGATATCTCGGCTACGGTTCTGCTTGTGCCGCACCACGGCAGCAAGACCTCCAGCACGCCTGAATTTATCTCCCGGGTCGGTCCGCGGTACGTTGTGATTCCCGTGGGATATAGAAATCAGTTTCACCTGCCCCACCCGACGGTGGTGGCCCGGTACCAGGCCGCCGGGGCCAGGGTTTACCGGACTGATCGCGACGGGGCAGTCATCGTTGAAACCGACGGACGCCGCCTGAATCTCACGGCATATGCCGAGTAATGCAAATTCTTAGATAGTTGCCTGACGGGAAGGGGTATCATTTCTCACCCCCGGACTCAGGCGTGGGGATGAGAAACGTACCAAAGGAAGGGTGCCGATCCTGTTTGGGGCATCACCCTGAATATTGGAGACAGAACCGGCTGAAACCTGTTAACATGGCGGACGAAAGAGGACGCTCAACATCAGTGCGGAGTTGAAGGGCGAGCCAACGAAGATCCAGCGGGGAGGATATCTCGCGGCGTCCTCTACCTGGTTAGGCATCAAAGATATCTTAAGTTGTTAACATCCGGCGCCTGGAAAAACCTGTGCCTTCAAGTCTTTCTCGGGAGCCAAAATGACGCAGTTCTAAAGAAGAAATGGACAGCCAGGGTGTTTATTGGACCCGTTCCTTAAGCGTTTTTCCGGGAGTGAATTTGACGGCCTTAGAAGCCGGGATTTGGATCTTCTCGCCGGTCTTAGGATTCCTTCCCTCACGGGCGGCTCGTTCCACTACCTTAAAGCTGCCAAAACCGGTGAGAGATACCGCGTCTCCGTCGCTCAAGGCGGACAGTATTCCCTCAATCATGGCGTTTACCGCTTCTCCAGCAGCTTTTTTAGTGATATCAGCCTTTTCTGAAATGATGCTGACCAAGTCTTCCTTTTTCATGCTCTTTCTCCTTTAAGTGTTAAGTTCAGTTATCATGGACTGACAATTCTTTAAGCGCAGTCTCCCGCTCCTGCCTCCCTGTCCGAACTGGCTTTTCCCCCTACGATTTTCATCCGGGCAGAGATTATTCTTAATCGCCGTTAGCCGCCGCGTCCTTGGCCAGGTGTTCCTAACCAACAGGAAGTATGGTCAATATCTCCTGTCACCTGCCCCTGTATTCTGCCTTAGACCGGCCGGCCGGTGGCCTTTTCAATGCCGACATAACGAATATAAGAAATATCCCATCCTCCAGGCATGGTATCCGGGAAAGGTTTTTTCAACTTTTGCTCTAAAAGCATATAGGTATCACCGATGAAGTAGCTCCGCTCCCCAAAAAACATATTATTTTTAGAGGATAATATCACGGTCGGCTGAAACTAACCTAGAATCTTTTGTTTGTCAAGAAGTTCTGAGCAGTTCAAGGGACTAAAAATTTTATCCCTGAAATGAACGGAAGAGAGCGTTTTCGTCGATTCCTGATCATGGAATAAATTTATTGATATTATAACTTGTTATCAAATACTAAAAATCAATCTTGTAAGAATCAAACGAGCGTTCACCAAATTTGGTTTTTTTGACGCTCAAAAAAGCGATTTTGATCTGCCTTATCTGGAAAAACTGTTATAATGCGTCTTCGAGTTACGGGTTGCGCGTTGCGGGTTAATAACATGACAATTTGTTGTCTTCGCTACCCAAAGACCGCAGAATGAGGAAGGGTGGCCCAGACAACTTGTCGTCTGGGTGGCGAAGCAACAAGAAGTCAGGTAACTAGGGCTACCGATTCAATAACGCTGGCTAGGGCCGAATATCCAACGAGATGTGGGACAGTCCACCCCAGAAAGAATCTCAGAAAAATTATCTGTAAAATTAATACCAAAACCCACAACCCGCAACCCGTTATGGTTGACTGTCGGACACACTTCACAGGAGAATCGATGAAAGAGCAATATCTCATGGCCGAAATGGAGAGCGCCTCCGGGCCGGCGGCACCTGCTTGGGATCTGACCGATCTCTACCCGGGGCCCGACGATCCCAGAATATTGGAAGGGTTAGTCACGGCCCAGCGGATGGCCGAGGAATTCGCCGCCAAATATAGGGGCCAAATCAATCAACAGGACTCGGATGCGGCCGTTTTGCTGGAAGCTTTGAAAAAATATGAGGCGATTCACGAAACGGGACTTCGAGCCCTTTTCTTTGCTTCGCTGGATCAGGCTGGAGACACCCAGGATGAAAAGCGAACCGGGCTACTGCAAAAAGTTCGG
>JADFYN010000085.1:0-2279 GCA_015233055.1 Deltaproteobacteria bacterium | reverse complement strand
TCCCTGGAAATCATGTCCCTACCGGCCGACACCCTCAAATTCCTGACCGATCATCCGGAAACCCGGGCTTACCGCCATTTCCTCCAGACCCTGCTGGAGCAGAAACCCCATCACCTGACCGAGGCGGAAGAAAAGATTATCAATACCAAGGATCTTTCCGGCCGGACAGCTTTCACCTCGCTGTTCACCGAGTTGATGGGTTCTTTGACCTTCCCTCTGGAAGTGGATGGCCGGGTCAAGGACTTAACCTCGGCCGAAATACTGGCTTTGCTATATTTACCGGACGGGTCCCTGCGGGAACGGGCTTACCGGACCTTTATGGACGGGGTGGCCCAGCATAGCCTGGTGTTTAAGAATATCATTAACGCCCTGCTGTTGGATCACGGTCTGGACGGCAAGCAACGCGGCTACCGGACGCCTATGAGCAAGTCGGCCTTGGACAACGAACTGGATGAAGACATCATTAATACCATGATGACCGTAACCGAGCAGCATTATCCGCTGGCCCAGAGGTACTACCGGCTCAAGGCCGGGCTGCTGGGCCTGCCTAAGCTCAAAAACACGGACCTGTACGCCCCCCTGGAGACGCCCGGCGCGCCCATCAAATTTGACCAGGCCAGGGAACTGGTGCTGGAGGCCATGGACGGATTTCATCCCGTGTTTCATCAGTCCGCCCGGAAGTTCTTCGACCGCAACTGGATTGACGCCGCGGTGCGCAAAGGAAAGCGGCAGGGAGCTTTTTGCAGTTGCTATTTTCCGGGGCATCATCCATACATTCTAATGAATTATACCGGTAACCTGCGCGATGTCATGACCCTGGCCCATGAACTGGGACACGGGATCCATGATCTGCTGGCCGCGGGGCAGACTTTCCTGAATTTCAGCCCGCCTCTGGTCCTGGCTGAGACGGCTTCTATCCTGAATGAACTGGCCCTGACTCGAAGTCTGTTGGCCAAGCCGGAATTCAGCAGTCAGGTCAAGGGCCTCCTGGCCGCCAAGATTGAAGACATCACAGCCACTGTTTTTCGGCAGAACGTTCTGACCCGGTTCGAGCAGGCTATCCACGGGTTGCGTCAAGATCATCTCCTCGGAACTGACGAGATCTGTGACGCCTGGTGGCAGGAAAACGGCAAGCTTTACGGCTCCGAGGTGGAGATGATTCCATCTTATCGGTGGGGCTGGACTTATATCCCGCACTTCATCCATTATCACTTTTACTGCTACAGCTATGTCTTCGGCCAATTAACCTCGTTGGCTTTGTATCAGGCCTTGCTGGATCAAGGTCCGGATTTTATCGATAAGATAATCCATCTCCTCAGCCTGGGCGGTTCCCGCGCCCCGCTGCAGATCCTCTCCGACTTGGGATGGGACCCCGCCGCCCCGGCGTTTTGGACGCAGGGATTCACTTTTTTGGAAAAGCTCATAGATGAATTAGAGCGCCGTTAAACGCGGTTGGGTGGTCAAACAGGCGAGCGAACGAGGCTGGACCCTCACGTGGCCTTTACCCTGAAGCGCCCGGATGATGTGTTCCGTGTGAACCGGGGCCGGCCGGGCTCTTCCTCTGGCCTCGTCGGCCACACAAGATTCTGACCACTTCCCGATACACGAAACAAAGTTGATCCCTCTTGGATCAATAGAGTCACAATCAGGCAGGGGTGAGATGCCCCTGTCTTCCCTATTTGAGAACCGGGCACTAGGGGCATTCCGGACTAGCCCTCTTAGAACAAGGATTTTTGGGAGAGTCGGAATCTTTTTATACTACCCTCAATTTAGCACTTTTTTCTTGCCACCCAACCCATAGTTAGGATAAGTTACCTGCAATAACTTAAATTATAGGTGAAACTTAACTTCAAAAATATAGATCCACCCGGACAGATATTGTGAGTAAACGTGACAAAGTTAAAGAAAGGAAGACATAAATGAGTATAGGAAATACTCCGGGTGGAAGAACAATGGCTAGATTAATACTTTTCCTGCTGTTTGTATTACTGTCTGGCCTTTTTGCATCAAGGGGCTTGGCCTATGAAGGAGATATTGATTTTGCCTATATGGGCGGAGCCTATGCCATGGAGAAGGCTGGGCTAGAGCAAGAACTTTTTTCTAAGTTTGTAGAGTTGTTACTTAAAAACGTCGGCATGGGCAGCCATAAAGAAGTCAAGGTGAAGAACTTTATAGATGAGAAAGAACTTTACGCCGTGATGAAAAAAGGTCGAGTCGTAATGGCCGGCGTTTCTCATTTTTTCTTTAAAGATCATGAGGCTGAGTTGGATCTGGTTCCC
>JADFYN010000084.1 GCA_015233055.1 Deltaproteobacteria bacterium | reverse complement strand
CCGTACTTCAGCCGTAGCCGGATATCCCATTCAAAGGAAATGACTTTGGGGTTGGCCGACCTCCTGAGCATCTTGCTGATACGTAACCATCCGGATTTCCCAGGGCGTTGCCCTGGGCTAACCTAGATCGCCCCTCCGGGGCTTGTTTGGAATTGGCTATTTTACAACATTAGAACGATTGTCTGGCACCCTTAAGTCAATGACATTGACCCGTAACATGCAACAAGTAACCTGTAACCCGCAACCTGTAACACGTAACCCGCAACCCGTGACAGGCCATGAGATGGAATATTTTGGGAACACCAAGATAATACACCTGGGTTCAGCGAACCGGGTCTTTTTTCAAGGGCTGGCGCTCAGATTCCCCGGCGGATGGGTCCTTCAACGCCCTGAAACGACCGATATGGGTGATTCTCCCGTTGATGACGCCTGGCAGACCATTGAGATCGTCGATATCGATCACGACCGGTATGTCGGACAGGGTGGCCGGAACCGCCGGGCGGATATACTAGAAGCGGAAATTCCGGTGGCCAGGTTGATCATCCTGGCTCGGGGCGAGGAGCCTCGGGCTGAGTATGATGAGCTAGTGGATTACCTGGAGATGCCCCTGGCCCCGTGGCGGGTGATGCAGACGCTTTATCGTCTGTCGGCCACGCTGGCGGCCCGGCATGAACTGGCCTTACTCAAGGACGAGCTTTCGCTTCAGACCAGGGAGCTTTCGGAGCTGAACCAGATCGGGATCGCTTTGTCTGCTGAACGTGATTTCAACAAACTCCTGGATCTGATCTTGACCAAGGCCAGGGAGATCACCTCGGCCGATGCCGGGAGTCTCTACCTGGTGGAAACAGACCCAGATGTCCCTCCGGACACCGACAACTTTTGGGCCGACAAACGGCTTCGATTCAAACTCACTCAGAATTCCTCATTAAACATGAGTTTCCAAGAATTCGTTATGCCGGTCATCAAAACCAGTATGGCCGGGTATACCGCGATCAGCGGCCAACCATTAAACATCGTTGATGCTTACGTCATTCCTGAAGACAGCAATTATTCCCATAACCGCAGCTTCGACGAAAGAACGGGATATCAGACCAGATCCATGCTGAACATCCCCATGCAAAGCCATCACGGCGAGGCCATTGGTGTCCTGCAATTAATTAACCGCAAGCGTCACTGGGCGACCCGTCTGGAGAATCCAGATCAATTTGATCATGAAGTCATGCCCTTTGATTCGGGCTGTGAGACACTGGCCTCATCATTGGCCGGCCAGGCGGCCGTAAGCATCGACAACATGCGTTTGTACGAGGAAATAAAACGTTTATTCGAGGGATTTATCTATGCCTCAGTCCATGCCATAGAACAACGTGATCCGACCACTTCCGGCCATTCGGAGCGAGTGGCTGTTTTGACGGTGGGGTTGGCCGAGGTGGTGGATCGCATCGACCAGGGGGCGTACCGGGAGGCAAAATTCACCGCAGAGGATTTCCAGCAGATTAAGTATGCGTCATTGCTTCATGATTTTGGCAAAATCGGCGTCCGGGAGCGGGTCCTGGTCAAGGAAAAAAAGCTTTACCCGGAACAACTTGAGGCCATCAAGTTTCGATTCGAGTTTATCAAGAAGGCCCTGGAAGCAAACTATTCGCACCGCAAGATCAGGACGTTATTGGAAAGAAACCGGGAGGAAGCCCTGGGCCGGTTCAACCATTGGGATATGGAGTTTGAAGATACCTTAAAGGAAATGGATACTTTTTTAGAAGTTATTCTTCAGGCCAACGAACCTCGGATTTTGGCCGAGACGGGGTGGCAGAAATTAATGGACATCAGCCGGCTGGCTATAAACTCCGACGGGCGGGAGTGGCCTTACCTGACCCCTCAAGAAGCCCACCTGCTGTCGATTCCAAAAGGCAGCCTGAGCGAGAAGGAACGAAAAGAGATCGAATCCCATGTGACTCATAGTTTCAATTTTCTCAACCGCATCCCCTGGTCCTCCAATCTCCGGAATGTCCCGGAATGGGCCTATGGTCACCATGAAAAGCTGGACGGCACCGGCTATCCTCGCGGACTGAATGCCCCCCAAATTCCCCTCCCATCAAAAATTATGACCATTTCCGACATCTTCGATGCCCTGACGGCCAAAGATCGGCCCTACAAGAGTGCCGTTTCGGTCGACCGGGCTTTATCCATCCTGGACGCTGAGGTCCGGGAAGGGAAGATTGATCCCGAACTATTCCGGCTTTTTGTTCAGGCAGAGGTATACAAACAGGTCTTTTAACGGCCCCGTCCTATCGCCCCAATATTGTTTGATTAAGAGTGCAGGGTAATCGGATGAGATTTTAATAAACGGCCAATTCCGAATAAGCCCCAACGGGGCGCTCTAGGTTAGCCCAGCGGCAACGCCCTGGGTAAGGGTGACGACTAAACAAGATACCATGTAATGCTTAAATAAAACCACCGGCAGTCCATCTGTCTGCCACCAATTCAAGCATTACCCTATCGCCCAGATCGAATTCTTTTGGGTCAACGAATCAACTCGACAGCATGAGTAAAACAAGAATCTCCAAAAGCCCCGAAAGGGTGAATTAGGTTAATCCAGGGCCGGCTAATCCACCCTCCGGGCTAGCCTAATGCACCCCTTCGAGGCTTACGGGAGCTTCGCAATCTTAAATAATTCACGCCGCCGATCTGATATCGGGCTGGCCATGGCCGGCGGCCGGCTCACTTAGATTTGGATGTTTTGGCTTTCTTGGCCTTGGGCTTGGCAGATTTGGGTTTCGTGGTCTTACCCTTCGCCTGCTTAGGCTTGGCGGATTTGGCTTTCTTTGAGTTATCCTCTGAAGCAGCCCCTTCCTCGATGGGCGCCCCCTCGGATTCCGCCGACTCTTCCGTCCCTTCCTCGTCCTCAACGGCGGTCTCTTCAGCCGGTTCTTCATTCGATACAAAATCCTCGACCTCGGGTTCCCACGTCGGCTCCTCTTCGTCCGAGCCAGTCTCTTCCGTCACGGCTTCGGGGGCAGGTGCTTCTTCAGCCGGTGGTTCCATTGGGGCCGGTTCCGCCTCCGCCGCAGGCGCCGCCTCTGTGATAACCTCTTCCGGGGCCGGAGCTTCTTCCTTGGGCGCTTCCTCTGCCTCGGCAACCGGAGGTGACGGTTCGTCCAACGGTTCTTCGTCTATTTCCGGCTCAGCTTTGGCCACATCTATAACCGCTTCTTCCGCGACCGGTGTCGGTTCCACCGGGGCTTCTTCTGCGAAAGCTTCGGTAGCCGTAGCTTCTTCCTCTTCCGGTTCCGGTTCGGCGTTCGCAGGTAATGGTTCGCCCAAAGACAAGTCACCCAGGCCCAGTTCGGACGCGGCGGCTAATTCTTCTGCAGCCTCCTGAGGGATGGTCATCGGTGGAGCGCATTCTGTCGGCATTTCTTCGGGAGGACTGGCCTTGGCGCTCAAAAGTTGATTTAGCATACTAATGTCCTCGGGTTTATTAGGCGCCAAGTTTATCATGAAATCCCAGCTATGTTCTTTACAGATGTGAGCGATTTCCGAAGCCCTTTGAGGCGTCTGCCCAGATGCAAAGACCAGTCCTTTTTTTGATTCTGATTTGCCCATCCGAATTCCCCTTCACATTAATATTAGAAACATTCAGGTTGTCCTGTCAGCAGGTCTTAAACCGGGCTGGAGCCGACGCCGCGGCTTGAAAAAGGCTCATGTGGGCCGGCCCGCCGCTATTCCGAGTCATCCGGCTTCCAGATCCGGCACCTCGGAGTATCCTCGCTTGATTTATCTATTTATCCTCCAAAGGTCAAGAAAAATGTCAACATGAGCGGCCTATAAAAAATGTCTTGTCAGGATGGAGGCCCTTTGGTATATATCTACAGTTTGTAGGGTGGAGCCGGGTGCTGCCCCTGACGATCCGGCAATGGCCGCTTATCTTACTATAATTATTGAAATGATTTTAATAACCGGCGCGCCGGGTGACCTTTTCTGATGAGGTGAGGGCATGGTGACCAAAAAACGCACAATGACTAGACGGCTAATTACTTTTGTGATTATTTGTTCCTTAATGTGGTGCTTATCGCCTCATTTGGCCGCCGCGGTAATAACGGGCGACAAGGATAATCGACCCGCCCGCGCCATCACCGTGGCCGTGCAGTATTCCGGGATGTTGGTCCCCAAGGGAGATACCGTCCGGGTCGACCTGGTCGTCAATAATACCGGCCGCGCCGATGAAACCGTTTTGCTTGATCTCCCCCAACCGCCTAAGGGATGGAACATATCCTTCAAAGGCGCCAACTATGCCGTGACCAGCGTTTTTGTTCCCGGAGGCAAATCCGAAACCCTGGCCCTGACGGCCGAACCGGACAAAGACACCGGGGCCGGGGAATACACCTGCTTGATCAAAGGCCGAACCAAAGACGGAGCCTTAACCTCGGACACCAGCCTGACGATCAAGGTTACGGACCAGGCGATTACATCAAGGGACATCACCATTACCACGTCCTATCCGGAATTGAGCGGCCCGACCACCACCAACTTTGAATTCTCCCTGGAAGTGTCCAACAAATCAGGGCAGGACCGCATCTTCAACCTGTCCGCCACCGGTCCCGAAAAATGGGAGTTTTCCTTTAAACCGGCTTATGAGGCTAAACAAATCTCCAGCCTCCGGATCAAGGCGGGGAGCAGCCAGGCCGTGGCGGTTGAGGTAAAGCCCGACAAACAAGCCAAACTGGGCACCTTTCCCGTCAACGTCGAGGTCAACTCCGGTCAATCCAAAGCCGAGGCCCAGGTCCGGGTGATTATCACCGGCACATACGAAATCAAAGCCGGCACCCCCAGCGGTTTGTTATCCTTATCGGCTCAACCTGGTAAACCGTCCAATTTGTCCATTTACGTTAAAAACACCGGATCAGCCGTCCAAAAGGGCGTCTCCTTCGTGTCATTTAAGCCGGAAAACTGGAAGGTCGAATTTAAACCCGAGAAGATCGATGCCATCCCGCCCAACGACATGAAGCAGGTGGAGGTGAACATTACTCCGGGAGACGAAGCCCTGGTCGGGGACTACTCCGTGGCCGTGACCGCCCAGGGGGAGAAGGCCTCCAGCGATGTCGAGTTGCGGGTGACGGTGAAAGCATCCACTATCTGGGGATGGGTCGGACTGCTTCTGATTCTGGTCGTGGTGCTGGGGCTGGCCCTGGTCTTCAGGTATGCGGGAAGGCGTTAGTCAATGGATACCTCAAAGATAGTCGTAGAGGCGACCGGCCTGACCAAGGTTTACGGCTCTAAAACGGCGGTGGACAACATCAGCTTTGCCGTTGACCGGGGAGAGATTTTCGGCTTTCTCGGTCCCAATGGAGCAGGGAAGACGACGACCGTCCTGATGATGCTGGGATTGACCGAACCGTCGGCCGGCCGGGTCGAGGTGATGGGCTTAGATCCGCGGTTTGCCTCAATTAAGGTCAAGCAGATGGTTGGGTATCTGCCGGAAAATGTCGGATTCTACGGAGACCTGACCGGCCGGCAGAACCTGCTGTACGTAGCCCGGCTTAACGGCCTGACCGATAAAGTCTCCCATGACAGGATAGACCAGGCCCTGGATGCTGTCGGTCTCAAAGATGAAGGGGACAAGCGGGCGGCGGCCTATTCCCGTGGAATGCGGCAACGGTTGGGGATCGCGGAACTGCTCATCCGGGAGCCGGACATCGTCTTTCTAGACGAACCGACCCTGGGCCTGGACCCGGACGGGATCAACCGCATGATCAGCCTGATTCAGTCCTTGAGCCTGGAACGGAATATGACCGTGCTCCTGTCGTCCCACCAACTGCACCAGGTCCAGCGGATCTGCCATCGGGTGGGGATCATGATCAAAGGCAAACTGGTGGCCGTGGGAACTATTGACGAACTGGCCAAAGAAAAGCTGGGGGTGGAACAGGACACGTTCACCTTAGAAGAAATCTACATGAAGTATTTCAAGGAGGCCTGATCATGCGAGGAATGTGGGTTATCTACCGCAAAGAGTTGGCCGACCATTTCAGCAGTAACCGGTTTGTCATCCTTTTTGCCTTGATCACCATGGTCAGCCTGATCACCACCTTCATGGTCGGCACCAGTCTCAAAAAAGAATTGGAAGGGATCGCCAGGCCCAGCCTGGTGTTTATGATGCTCTTCACCTCCACCGGCGACCTTTTTTCACTGGCTCAGTTCATCGCCTTTTTCGGCCCCCTGATCGGTCTGGTGTTGGGATTTGACGCCATCAACCGGGAGCGGATCAACGGCACCTTGAGCAAGCTGGCGGCCCAGCCGATTTATCGCGATGCCATTATTAACGGCAAATTCATGGCCGGCGTGGTCACGATCAAGATTATGCTTCTGTCCATCGTCTTGTTGATCTCGGGACTGGGCCTGTTCACCCTGGGTGTGACCCCGGGACCGGAAGAAGTGGGCCGGGTATTGATCTACCTGGTCATCAGCATTTTCTATATTTCCTTCTGGTTAGGCGTGGCTATTTTGTTTTCCATTTTTTTCCGCAATATAGCCACATCTGCCCTGGCCGCGATAGCGCTGTGGATTTTCTTTTCTTTTTTTGTCACCTTTGGAGCTAGTCTGGCGGCCAATGCCCTGGTCCCGATTGATCAAAACCAAGGAGCCGACGCGGAAAGGCTCTTTGCCCATGCCCAGGTCCAGAAAGCTGTCTCGCTGTTATCTCCAATGAAGCTGTATAGCGACGCCACCTCGACCATCCTTGACCCGATGCGAAAGACGACCCGGTCGTTGATCCTGATCGGCCCGATGGAGCGGGTGTCCATGGACCGGTTCAATCGGCCTTTACCGCTGGGTCAGAGTATCCTGGTGGTTTTCCCCTATATTGTGTTCTTAATCCTGATCACTTTGATCTGTTTTGCCATCTCCTACCTGGCCTTCATGCGGCAGGAAATCCGCTCCGGGTGAGCCGCGGCCGGTCGACCTCAGCCGGAACGCCTAATCAAAACCTTCTTGGAAATGTCAATGAGATTCCTTGATATAGATATTAAGACCGTCATAGTTATGCTCTGTATTGGTAATCTTGTGGTCTTGACCTTACTTTTTGTCTCAATTAAGCCGGGCAGTAAAAATTCGATCAAGTATTTCGCCTTAAGCAAATTCATCCAATCCATCGCCTGGGTTTTATTAGCTTTCAGAGGTGAAATTTCTAATTTATTATCTCTGGCCCTTGGAAATCTCATCTTATTCATCGGCTTTGCGATGGAATCAATATCCGTCGTTTCCTACAAGAAACAAATTACCATAAAGGTGCTTATCGCTTATATCCTGTCCCCCGCCGTTTTCACCTTCTTGTTTCTGTACTTATCTAAATCCAGACCCACTCTTGTCCTGGTCTACGTCTCCGTGTTCGCCTTTGTTTATGCCGTGCTTCCCGGCCTAGTCCTGCTCTTTGAAAGTGGATCTTCGAAATTACAGAAAACCTTGGGGAGTCTATACATATTCGGCAGCTTCACGTTAATCATCCGCATAATATCAGCCTTAACAGCGACCCAGGAATTTTCATTGTTTACCAAGCACTATTCTCAAACCCTGACCTTCGTGACGACTTACCTGCTGATGCTTTTGGGGAGCATTGGTTTTTTATTATTGATCAAAGAACAAACTGAAATGGAACTACATCGGGCCGCCACCCTTGATGGATTGACCGGGTTGTTTAACCGACGGGCTTTCTTCGCGGAGGCGGAAAAAGTGACCGCACTGGCCTCCCGCCGCAAGGAGCCCGTTTCCTTATTGATGATTGATCTAGATAAATTTAAATCAATAAACGACAAATTCGGACATGGCATAGGGGACCTATTCATCATGGACTTCGCTGCAGCCACCAGACAGCAACTGCGAAATTATGATATTGTGGGCCGATACGGCGGTGAAGAATTTGTCGTTTTACTGCCCAATACCGGCCCTGGTGAAGCCGCCATTGTGGCTGAAAGGCTTAGAAAAAACATAGAGGATAGGGTGTTGCCGGGTTTTGAAAATATAAAATATACGGCCAGCATCGGAATCTCATCGTCCATCCCCGAACCAACCCAAGGAATAGATATGCTGATTAAGATTAGTGACAAGGCATTATATGCCGCCAAAGGAAAAGGAAGGAACAGAATAGAAGTGGGATTTGCTTAAGGCGGCTGTGTCCGTTCAAAATATTAATAAAGAATTATTCGTCCTCTCTCCTTCTCACCATACTCTACGGTTATGCTCTAATAAAAGGGATCATCATGCTGCTATCCGTCATTGTGCCCTGCTTGAATGAAGAAGAAGTCATCGATGGGACCCATCGCCATCTGGTGGAAGCTTTGTCTTGCCTGACCGACATGGATTTTGAGATTATTTATATCGATGACGGTAGCCGGGACAACACGGGGAACTTATTGAAAATGCTGCAGGCTGCCGATGAGCGGGTCAAAGTCATCCGGTTTTCCCGTAACTTCGGCCAACAGATCGCCATCACGGCCGGTTTGGAACATGCCGCTGGCGATGCGGTGGTGTTGATCGACGCCGATCTCCAGGATCCTCCGGAGGTAATCCCGGATATGGTCACCCGCTGGCGGGAAGGGTTTCAGGTGGTCTATGGCCGCCGAACCCACCGGCCCGGAGAGACCCGGCTAAAGCTATGGACGGCCAAGCTGTTCTACAGGCTGATCAACAAACTCTCCGAAGTCACCATGCCTCTCGATACTGGAGAGTTTCGGCTGATGGATCGCCAGGTCGTTAATGCCCTTCTGGATATGCCGGAAAGATACCGCTTTATTAGGGGGATGGTTAGTTGGGCCGGCTTCAGCCAGGTCGCTGTCCCGTATGAACGGGTGGCCCGCCAGGCGGGACAAACCAAGTATTCCTACTTAAAGATGCTCGGCCTGGCCCTGGATGCCATCATATCCTTCTCCATCGCCCCCTTGAAGGTGGCAGCGTGGGTTGGATTCCTGGCCTCCGGCCTGGCCCTGGTGGGGATTGTCTACGCCCTGGTCTTGCGGGTGTTCACCAACATCTGGGTGCCCGGCTGGACCCTGCTGTTTATCGTTATCCTGTTTTTGGGCGGCGTCCAGTTGATCTCTTTAGGCATTATCGGTGAGTATGTCGGCCGCACCTACGGCGAGGTAAAAATGCGGCCCCTGTATGTGGTCTTGGAGCGCCTCGGATTTAAGGATGTCCAACCACCGGGCAAATAATGATGTTGCCGGCATGATTGACAATGTAATCCTTATTGAAATGAGAAAAAACGCCAAAAGGGGGCATCAAGGCCGGAAGACATAAATGTGGCTGGGATAACCGTTACCTGTTCAAAGTCCCCTTTACCTAAAGATTTGGTGCCATTGCCCGGTGACGTTGACCCGACTAGCTTGACAACGCCCGCTGATTCGAGTATTCCCTGACTAATCCTTTTCCGTAGTTTCATCGAGACCGAGCCTGATGCGGCTCGGTTTTATAATTGCAACCACCCAGGCTGTATAATCGTCCTGATCACACTATTTCATCACCGGTACCCCCTCTGGGTTCTGGTCAAGCGGGACATTGCTTCCAAGTATAAATCATCGGCAGGAGGACTGATCTGGTCTGTGATCAATCCGCTGGCCTTTTTTGTGCTTTATGCCGTGATCTTTTCCCAGGTGATCAAGGTCAAGCTGGGAGATGTGCCGTATAATTTCGTGGAATTTTTGTTCTGCGGACTATGGCCGTGGCTGGCCTTCAGCGAGGCTGTGGCCCGGAGTACCTCCACTGTCGTCGACAACGGGGCCATGGTGACCAAGATGATCTTCCCGTCAGAAATTCTGGTCCCGTCTCTGGTCTTGTCGGGCCTGGTCCAGCAGTTCATCGGATTCGGTCTGTTTTTTCTGGCCCTGATCGCCTTGGGGCACTGGCCTGGGCCGGAGATGTGGCGCCTGGTGCTGCTGCCGGTGCCGATTTTGTTTCAAACGCTGTTCACCATGGGACTGGGCTGGTTATTGGCCGGGATCTATGTTTTCTTCCGGGACATGGGGCAAATAGTCGGGACCGCATTACTGGCCTGGTTTCTGGTGACACCGATCATCTACCCTCTGACTTTGGTTCCGTCTGGATTCAAGGTTGTCGCCGCCCTCAATCCCTTCACGCATCTGGTGGAAGCATACCGGAGTATTATTCTGGGTTCGCCCTGGCCCCATTGGGGCGGATTGGTTTATTTCGGCGCCGCGGCCCTTTTTCTTTTTTGGGTCGGCGGTCAGGCCTTCAGCCGTTTAAAGAAAGACTTTGCCGACGCGGTCTAGGACTAACCTTATGCGCGTTTTGTTTATCAAACACGACCCCTCCTACGCCGAGCCATTGGGTTTGATGCAGCTTTCGGCGGCGCTCAAGGCGGCCGGTCACCAAACCAGGCTGGTCTTCTCCTATCAGCCGGACCTGTTGGCCAAAGTCCGGGCTTATCGGCCTGGGGTGATTGCCTACAGCTCGACCACCGGCATCCATCGGACCTATGCGGCCATTAATCGCTGGCTCAAACGCCGGACCGGGTTTCCCTTTTTTGCCGCCTTTGGTGGACCCCATGTGACCTATTTCCCAGAATTTATAGATCAAAATCCTGAAGTTGACGGTATTTGCCGGGGCGAGGGGGATGTGGCCTTGCCGGAACTGGTGGCTAACCTGACCTCGGGGCAGGACATCCGGCACATTCCCAACTGGCGTATCCGGGCCGATGGGGTCATCTACGAAAATGAGGTCCGCCCCCTGGTCCCGGACCTGGATGGGCTGCCTTTCCCCGACCACGAGATACTCTATCAAGCCGACCCGTACCTGGGCCGGTTCGGGCTGAAAAGGTTCCTGGCCTCCCGCGGGTGCCCGTTTAAGTGTTCCTATTGTTTCAATCACATGTTTAATCGTCTGTATCGGGGCAAAGGGCAGATTGTGCGGCACATGTCGGCCGGTTTGTTGATTGACCAGATGGCCGCGGTTAAGCGGCAGTATGGCCTTAACTTCGTCAAATTCGTGGATGATAATTTCCCCACCAACGATGATTTTTTGGACGAATTTGTCGGCAAATATCCCGACCGGATCGGGCGCCCTTTTTATCTCAACCTCCGGGCCAATTATGTCACGGAGCAGAACGTGACCCGGTTAAAAAAAGCCGGTTGTGTGGCCATCAACATGGCGGTTGAAGCCGGCAATGATTTCATCAGGAATCGGGTCCTTAAACGGGGCATGACCAGGGAACAGATTCTGACTGCCGCGTCCTTGATCAAGAAGCACGGTTTGATCTTGACTACCCAGAACATTATCGGTAATCCCGGCGAGGATTTTGCCGACAGCCTGGAAACATACCGCATTAACCTGGACATGGGCACGGATTTTGCCGAGTGTTTTCTTCTGCAACCCTATCCAGGGACCGAGGTCGAGTCCTACGCCAGAGAAAATGGGTATTATGCCGACCAGACCGACTCCCTCAGGGAAAGTTACTGGGTCTCTTCGCCCCTTAAATTCGAGTCGGCCCTGGAAAAACGTCGAATTGAAAACTTTCACAAGCTTTTTTCCTACCTGGTGCGGCACCCCCGGCAGTTCGGCCGGGTGATGAGGCTGACCAGGTGGCGGCCCAATCGATTATTCGTCTTCTTTCAACGCTATTATGATATGCTGGTGATTAAACGGGTGGTCATGCCGGTGCCCTTTAGTTGGAAGGATTATTTGATTAATATCAGCCGGGTGGGGTCATTCATCACCAATTTCATTCTGGCCGAAAAGAAGAAGCCATGGGAAAGCGAGGGAGACGGTGCGGGATGTTGATGGGCTCCCAGCCATTGAAGTCCGGGACTTGGTCAAAAAATTCAAATTTTACCAACGTCCCTCGGACCGTTTAAAGGAGCTTTTTACTTTTGGTCGGAGGACGTACCATCAGCCGTTCTATGCCTTAAACGGTCTTAGTTTCCAGGTCTATCCGGGCGAGACATTAGGGGTGATCGGCGAAAACGGGGCGGGAAAAAGCACCCTGTTGAAGGTACTGGCCGGCACGGTCAGCCCGACGGCCGGGAGTGTCCAGATTAAGGGTAAAGTGGCCACCCTGTTGGACCTGGGCCTTG
>JADFYN010000083.1 GCA_015233055.1 Deltaproteobacteria bacterium | reverse complement strand
ACGAAAAGGTCCTCTACGAATAGCTGCCTTAAAAAATAAGAGCGGTAATCTAGAGGTGCGCGCTCGACCCCCTGTGGTATACTTTTAAACCGGCGATTTTGGCATACTTCCTGACCGGCGGTAACACTACTGAAGGCGAAATCAAAATGGGGCACAATTTATTATTCAAATCTTAAACCGACGGTAAAATTCGATGACAAGGAAATGATCGTGGGGTTTTCAAAACATGCATCCAAAAGAATATCCGAGAGACATATATTCGATTACACCAACTATGGGGGAGCTGGCGATGCCTTCTTGTATTTAGATAAACACTGTAGATTTGAACCAACATTCACAGTGAAAGATGAACATAAAGTTCCAGCGATAACATTTTATGGGCTGTGTCTGCCTGGTCATTTTTGCTATCAATTTGTGACCAACGTTCTTGAAGATTATGATCCAACGAAGGCGTATTATTATCGCATAGGCTACTGCCCTGTTGGTCTTAACGGGGATTTTGCTAGCGCCATCACCTTTCTTTCTCCAGGAATGAAGGGAACTCAAGAATATAAACTACTTGAAGAAGCCAACCTGACCCGTCAAGAACGTCGGGCTTTACTTGAGAGCATTAGGAATTCTGGTACATTGAATGATCTTGACAGAACAAATGATTATAGGGCTATAAAATGGTTCCATAACAACGGGATTCCTCAAATTTTTGAATCAGATGGGTTTAAATATAAACCCTATTGGCTAGAATCTTTGTTCGAATTTTTTGGGTTGCCTGATTAATGCGGGTCATCTTTTGCTGCTGTCTTCAATAAGGAGGTAGGTAAACTATAAGCTAACGTCCGATAATATATAAAAATTAATATGTTGAGCAAGACTTTTTATTATTAACCTTGAGCCCGATCATTTCATTTCTGATCACAACGTTTCTCTAAATTATGGCAGTCGATATGTAACTCAATAATTAAGGAGTAAATAATGAAGAAGAAGGAAAGCCGTGATCCAAAGAGATTGATCGATATTGATGCAGTAGCAGAACTTTTTAGCTACGAGGCTCAGCCCATTGAAGATCAATTTAACAACGGAACGTTTACTATCAAATATCTCAGAATAGCCATAAGAATCTCTTACAGGGAGTCGGATGATTAGAACCTAACATTCCATAACATATAAGAAATTAATATAGTTAGCAACTCTCTATTAACCATTAGTCCCGATCATTTCATTTCTGATCGGGACATACTTTTTTCAAATTATGACAGTCGATGCGTAACTTATTAATTTTGGAGGAAAAGATGTCTAATAAAGAAGAGATGTCCAAAAATAGAAAGAATGTTGAAAGCACAGGCAAAGCAAATTCAAAACCTAAAGAACAAGCTAAACCCAAAGCAGATACGCCCCAAAATGTGAAGAGTCGTAAAAGTACAGGTAAAGCAACTTCAGAGCCTAAGAAACAGGCCAAACGGAAAGGAGATACCATTCAAAATGATCATGTCGAGAAGGTGCAGGAAATTGATCCTAATACCCTTATTCCATTGAAGAAAGCAGCAGCACTTATAGGATATGCGGTATCAACAGTCTTTAATAAACGCAAAAAAGGTGAACTTCCTTTTAAACTCATTAAAAGAAACAGAAGAAACTATATTAAACAAGGAGATCTTATTGAATATATTAACAGTGTTGGGACTAACGACGAGGACGAATAATTATGTATTGTGATTAATAATATATTTATGACTAATGATAAATAAGGAGAAGATAAGCCACTAACCAATTGACAATCGAAGGGACGGAGCGTAGGATATTTGGTGAAAGGAGGTGTACATTCCTTAAGCCAATCCCTACACTACCGTCCCTTTTCTTTTTGAAAGGGGATATCATGAGCGTTTATCAGAAGTATAAGGATGAAGACGGAAACCCTTTCGGACCTTGGTTTGTCAAGTATCCCTACCGCAAGAATAGGGCTACGGGCAAGATAGAATACAAAATTGAAAAGGCAGGCCACTTAAAGAAACTAGCCCAGCGGCTCTACAGCACTAAGTATGAAGAATATAAAAAGCGGGAGCACCTGGATTGGGATGACACCACCCCAATGACCTTCTATGAGTTAGCCGACTGGTATGTTAAGCTGCCCACGGTCCAAGAGCTCTCATATTACCAGGACGTCGTTCGGTACTGTGAATATTGGAAGAATTTCTTTGGCGACATTTTGATCACCGATATAAAGCCAGCCATGGTTGAGAAGTTCAGAAAGGAACGGCTCCAACAAATCTCGCTGCGGGGCCAGTATTCATCCAAAAAGAAGGTTGCTCCAGCCAGTGTGAACAAAGAGGTCGCCACCTTGAAACGAATGTTCAACCTGGCCATCAGGGAAGACCTGGCCTCCAAGAATCCCTGCTACAAGGTGGAAAAACTGCCCGAGAACAACGGACGGAAAAGAATCTTGAGTAAGGATGAGTTTGACCGACTGCTGGACGAACTTCCAATTCATGCCATGGATATTGTTCAGACCGCTTACTACACGGGCATGAGGGCTGGTGAAATATTCAATCTGACTTGGGATAAGGTGGACCTGGACAAAGGTGTGATCCAACTTGAGGCGGAAGACACCAAAACCAATCAGCCCAGGTTGATCTATCTACACGAGGAAGTGTTGGTTATCTTGTCGAAGTTATCCAAGGTTAAGTCTTTGGATCACAACTACGTCTTCACCTATGAAGGTCTGCCGATCAAGAGCATCAAGACCTGCTTCAACAAAGCTTGCCACAGGGCTGGGATAGACGACTTTCGGTTCCATGATCTACGGCATACCTTCAATACCTTGATGCGGAAAGCGGGCGTGTCTAAGAGCGTCATCATGCAATTGACGGGACACACGACTGACGCAATGTTTTTTAGATATGATACTGTGGACGAGGCAGACGCCAGAGACGCTTTAGTTAAGTTGAATCAGGTAGTTTAAAGTATACTTCGGTAGAGTAAAAATGTTCGAGCGCCCTGTGAGTGCTCCCATAGTGCTCCCAACAAGAAAAAAGGACCTAGCCTCTTCGACTAAGTCCTTGATTTATCTGGCGCGCCCGGGGTGACTCGAACACCCGACCAACGGATTAGAAGTCCGACGCTCTATCCAACTGAGCTACGGGCGCAGAATGTCGTTTCCATTGTTTCTTGATGAATTGTGCTTTTACCACTTATTTTAAGAGAGAGCAAGATACAAATTAGTTTTTTTCTAACCAATTTCTAACCAACCACGATTCCGGCCGATCCTGCTTGGGCCTTTCTTTGATGGTCTGGGATGATAGCCGGGAGACTTCAGAAGAGCCGCGGAGGGCCGGTCGGAACCAAACCGGGATCAGTTCTTAGGTTTCTTTTCTTCCGGTCGTCTCCGATCATTATCTAGCCGCCTGAAGTCCTTGATTTGGGCCAGGTTGGCCAGTTTGGTCCAGCCCCGTTTATCCTCGGAAAAAGTAACCTTGGCCCAGGCCCCGTCGACTTGTTCCACCGTGACGGACGCCCCGTCATGAAGCTTAAAAAGTGCGGTGCTGCCCTCATCTTTTCCGGATAGAGCGGTGGCTTCCTTAACGATGATCACCCCCGTGCCGCTGTCGGCTAATGAGTAGGCCTTCAATCCCGCCGACACGCCCAAAATCAGCCACAAAAATAAACAGACCAGGCCGCTCCAAAAAATCCATTCAGCCCGGCGCCACATTCTGACCGCCAGCACCGCGAACAACAGAATGTTGATGCCGGCAAACAGGGCATAAAGCTCTCCCGGGGCCAGGCTATAATACCAAAAGGCCATTTTAGAGACTGTGGTTATCCATTCGGGTGAGGGGGGTTCGTCTTTGGTTTGATCCAGGGCCACCTTCAAGTTGAAGGCCAGGTCAGCGTCTCTGGGCATAAAAATCAAGGCCCGGTCATAGTTCACGATGGCCCGGCCCAGGTGCCCTTGCTTCAGGTAACAGTTTCCCAGGTTATAGAAGAGACGCCCATTAAGATATCCCATCGAGATAAGTCGCTCATACGCCTCAGCCGCCTCGGCATATTGCCCGCGACCGGCCGATTGATTGGCCTGAACGAATTGTGTGGCCGGATCTTCTTCCCCCCTGGCCATGGCCGGCCCCAAGATCACCAACAGCCAGATACAGATGACAAATTTCACCCTCATCGGAGACTCGCTTCCTTATCCAAATCCCTGACCAGTTCGGCTAATTCCTTTTTTAAATCATCGAGGTCAACCTGGCTCAGTTTCTGAGTGGAATATATGTTTTGTTCCAGCCTGGTCCCAAGCCCGGCCAGGGCCGCGACGATTCGGGGATCTATCTTGCGGTGGTTAAGCATCTCTAACAACTCAGCCAGCGTCATCGCCCCGGCATCCCAGCCGGTTTTGTGGCTGATAAAGCTCTTGAGGGACTTGACCAGGTTGGCCGGAGCCTCATCGCCGGTGGGTAGGGCCGCCAGATCTCGTTGAAACACGGCATAGGCCTGTTTCCGTTTTCGGTCTGAGAACCAGCCGGACAAAAGATACTGCCGGCGTGTCATTAAAGACAGGCCCAGCAGGATGAGAGGAGGCAACAGCCCCGCTGCGATCAGCCCAGGCCCCGGATAGAGAATTTGGGGAACGAGCGCGGCCATTCCGGTATGATTAGGCAGGATGTCCTTGCCCAGAGCGGTGACTTCCTCTTTGACCCTGGTGGCCGATGCCGCCACGGTGACCTTGGTGGTTTCAGTCGCTGCGGCCGGGGTTACCGTCAGGGCCAGGGGAGATGTGGCCACCCGCTGGTAGGCGGCCTTGGTGGGGTCGAAATAAGTTATACTGACCGGGGGGAGGGTGAAGGCGCCCGGTTTTTCCGGGACCAGGGCTCGTTTCACGGTTTTTGCCCCAAACAGTCCCTCCGGTTTGGTTTGGGCCGTGAAGGTCGGTTGATCTTCATAAACTTTGAAAAGAGGTAGATCGGCCAGGGCCGGTGTGGTCAGGAGCCGAACATTGCCTGTTCCTTCCATCCGGATACTCAGCGTCACCGACTCTCCAACCTTGACCGTTGGTTTTGATAATTCGGCATGAATTTTGAACTGACCGATAAGCCCCTGGAAATCAGCCGGGCGGCCCTTCACCGGCAGGTCTTTAATCATTAAGTTAATCGGATCGGAGGAAAACGACCGGGTGACCATTCTGGTCAGACCGAAAAATTGTTCATCGAGAAACCCTGACGAACTCCGGCGCTGACTTCGGGTTGGTAGATCACAGGTGATTTTGATCGGCTCTATGGTCAAGGGGCCGGCTTTTTGGGGAAACAGGATGTATTTCAGCTCATTGATGTTGTAGTGACGGCCATTGATCATCCGGGTGTAAGGGGCGGCATTTTCAAGTTTTTCATGGGTGAATCCCTTGAGATCGAAATCTTTTAGGTTTGCCTGAGAAATCGGCAGGCTGGTTCCAAAAGTGAGTGTGAGAACAACCTGCTGCCCGACATAGGGGGTCTTCTCTGAAACGGCGGCAGTGAAAAATACCTCCTTCGTCTCATCATTGGCCTGCTTCGCCTCAGCAATGGATAAAGTCACCGTCTGGCTAGTATAGGTCACCCCTTCGACCCTGACTTTGGCCGGCCCAAAGGTCACCTGACCTGATTTTTTGGCCGTTATCAGGTAATTAAAATCAACACCACGGGATACCCGACCATTAATGATTTCCATTCGGGTAGAAGTTCCCTGGGATTCCACTTCGAAGGAATCCACCCCGACAATATCTGGAGCAGATGCATCGCCGGCCCCGGTAACCCGGACTGTGACCGAAATCTGCTCACCAGACGAGACGGAAGTCCGGTCCACCAGTAACTCCACGGTAACCGTTGCCCCGTGGGCCGGGATGAGCCCAAAGACCATCCAGGTGGCCAAAAAGAGTGTCAGAAACAGGTACGGGCGCAGTATCTTCATAAGGTTACCAGTCTTTGTCTACGACACGAGGGCCGACCGCTCCTTTAAGATTTTGTCGGATAATATCTTTACGGTTTTCCGATAGATTGTCCAGCAAGGCCGCGGCTTTTTTCTTGTCCATGTCTTTATCTTCTAAATGGTTCTGATCGCCGGTGCTCGGCTGGGCCGGTTGATCGGGCTGCTTGTTATCCTTGGTTTCTCCGGGTTGAGCTTGACCTTGTTTCTTCGGCTCGGGCTGTTCCGGCTTGTCTGGTGGTTTTGTTTGGTTATCTTGATGATCCTGTTTTTTGCCCGGTTCTGCCGACTGGTCGGGTTTGGACTGGTCTTTGTTATCTGGTTGATCCTTGGGTTGGTCTTCCTTCTTTTTGTCCCGGTCTTTATCTTTATCATCTTTTTTGTTGTCATTATTATCTTTTGAAGATTGCGAATCCTTCTCTTTTTCTTTCTGTTTGGTCATTTCCTTTAAGGTGTATTCCAGGTTGTAGCGGGCCTCTTCGTCCTGGGGGTTAAGGGCTAAGGCTTTGAGATAGTATTTGGCGGCGTCTTCGTATTTTTGCAGACGAAAGGAATTATTACCCAGGTTGTAAGCGGAACGGGCTTTCGTATCATTATCTTCAGGTGAGACCAGGCACTTCATGTACCCGGCCGGGGCCTGATCGTATTGCTTTGCCTGATATTGGGCGTTGCTCAGATTATAGTCGATCCGATGGTCATCCGGGCGGTCCACTTTGGCTTGCTCAAATTCCTTAACGGCCTGGTCGAATTTCTTTTCCTGATAAAGGGATACAGCCCGGTCCAGGTGCTCTTGCGGCCCAGCCCAGAGCATTGATCCCACCCCCCCGGACAATCCAGCCAGAGCCTGAATGATGACTAACACGCAGACTGACCGGATTCTCTGCCGACGCTGAATTTGCTTGCACCCGGGGCCATCGCCTAAAGCATCCGGCCGGCCGGCCAAGGCGCCGACTTGTTTCGACCTAAATACATTAAGCAATCTCTTCCTCCTTAGACTATGGTCAAAAAAGCATAAGACAAAGGACACAGAGGCTTTCTTTTGTCCTCAATTTGGATTCGGTCTGCCGTGATATAATAACAGATGAATTTGATCTCTGCAAGAGCGCCTGCAATCCCGCTCAACGTTAATATTTATCCTGTTTGGTCAAATGTCAATCCTAATCAGTAACAGCCTGGGGGGAACAAGGCTGACGGCCCTTGATATGGCCAATATTTTGGGCCTGATCCAACACCGGGACGAGGCTTATAAAACCCGAAAACAAGAGGGCAACAAGGCGGTTAAATAAGATATGTCTTGCCATGAATTAAGGGATGATGTTAATATATTACGCTAGTAGCTATCGACAAAAGCGGCCTCCGACCAAAAGAATCTTTATGGCCTCCGAACAGTCCGCCGGTCTCCTTTTTACTTTCGGCTATCCTGCCGACGGTTCGGGGGATTGAGGGCGGCCAGGTTTCTGCTTGATATACGACCCATCGGTATAGATGGATACCAAATCGACCTTGAACATGAATTTGGGGTTTTCAGATATGACCAAGAAAAATAAGAGATTCGGTTTTATCATTCCGTTTCTTTTTGGGCTGGGCTGGACTTTGGTGGTCGGCTTTCTGTTAGGCTGGAATGTCAAACAGGTGAGCAACCAGACAGTTCAATTAGGAGAACAAGAAGCCCAAGCCTTTTTTGAGCTGATCGCCGCGGCCAGGTCATGGAATGCCGGCCACAACGGTGTTTACGTCCCGGTCACTGCCGCCACCCCACCCAATCCTTATTTAGACGTGCCTGATCGAGATATCGTGACCACTGACGGCCGGGTCTTGACCAAGATGAATCCAGCCTATATGACCCGGGAAATTTCTGAGATAGTGTCACCTAACCATACTGTCCGGTTTCACATCACCAGTCTTAAACCGATTCGTCCCGGCAATAAGGCAGACACCTGGGAGACAACGGCGCTGAAAGCTCTTGCCCAGGATCCCCGGCCCCAATTGGAATTGGTTTCTTTACCTGATGGCCGGGCCGTGTTTAGATACATGGCTCCGATGTTGGTCGAGGATGCCTGTCTATACTGCCATGCCAAACAGGGCTGTAAAGTGGGAGATGTCCGGGGCGGCACCAGTATCACCATCTCGGCGGCCCGTTTTTTAGATAACCAAAGGCGACATGAAGCTAGCTTGATCACCGCCTATGCCATCATCTGGGTCCTGGGTCTGATGGGTCTGGTGATCGCGGCCGGAACCCTGATTCGGAGGGTTAATGAACTGGATTTTGAGCGAACTCAGGCCTGGGAGCAACGGAACTTGTTCCAGACGATGCTGGTCAGCACTCCCGATCTAATTTCTTTAAAGAACGCCGATCTGAATTATCTATCTGTAAATCCAGCTTTTAGCCGATTTTTAAGCCGAGAGGACACCGAATTTATCGGAAAGTCGGATTTGGATTTTTGGCCGCCGGAGTTGGCGGAACGACACGCCCAGGAGGAACGGGAAGTGATCAGTTCCGGCCGGGCTGCGGTTAGAGACGAAGAAATACCCTCTCAGGAAGGGAGAATGTGGGTCCAGGTGATCACTACTCCCGTGTTCGGTCCCGACGGACAGACCATCGGGGTGCTTTCATCCCGGCGAGACATTACGCAACGCAAGCGATCAGAGGAAGAGCTGCTAAAACTATCTATGGCCGTGAGTCAAAGCCCGGCCGCAGTGGTCATCACCGATGAAGAAGGCCGGATTGAATATATTAACCCTAAGTTCACCGAATCTTCCGGATATTCTCTTGAAGAGGTGATCGGTCGGAATCCGCGCATCCAACAATCAGGCCATCATCCTCCAGAATTTTATCAGGCCTTGTGGCAGACCATCATCGCCGGGGAGGTCTGGCGCGGGGAATTGCTTAACAAAAAAAAGACCGGGGAACTCTACTGGGAATTCGCCTCCATCTCGGCCATAAAAAATAAAGAGGGGGAAGTCACCCACTTTTTGGCGGTTAAGGAAGATATTACCGAGCGCAAAAAAGCAGAAGCAGAGCTATATCAAGCCAAGCTGGCAGCAGAACAGGCCAACCGGACCAAGAGCGAATTCCTGGCCAACATGAGCCACGAAATCCGGACTCCCCTAAACGGGATCATCGGAATGACCGAATTGACACTGGAAACAATGCTTACTCCAGAACAACGTGGATACCTGAATGTGGTTAATCTCTCGGCTGATGCCTTATTGGCATTAGTCAATGACATTTTAGATTTTTCCAAGATTGAGGCTGGAAAACTGGATATTGAATCCGTACCTTTTCAATTGCGGGATGCCCTGGGAGATATGGTCGGCGTTTTGGCCGCCCGCGCTCATGAGAAGGGGATCGAGCTGGCCTACCACGTCGAATCCGGCGTGCCGGACGGGCTGATCGGCGATCCGGGCCGGTTGCAACAGATAATTCTCAATTTGATCGGTAATGCCGTTAAGTTTACAGAGGAAGGAGAAGTGGTTCTGGAAGTGAAAGCCCTGTTCTTGGCCGAGGACCGGGCTGATGTGCTGTTCTCCGTCCGGGATACCGGCATCGGCATCCCCCAAGACAAAATTGAACATATTTTTTCACCATTTACTCAAGCGGACGGCTCGACCACGCGCAAATATGGCGGCACCGGCTTGGGTTTGACCATCTCGGTTAAATTGGTGAGGATGATGGGCGGCTGCGTCTGGGTGGAATCTCAGGAAGGCCTAGGGAGCACCTTTTGCTTTACCGTCAGCTTTGGCCTGCAAAAAAATGAAATTGGCCGGACCATCCTGCCGGCACCGGCGGAGCTGCGGGATTTACGGATCCTGGTGGTTGACGACAAGGCCACAACCAGGCGCATAATAAAAGAAATGTTAGTAAGCTGGGGCGCTGTTCCCACGATGGCGGAGAATGGCCCGGAGGCTTTGTCGGTTTTGGCTTCGGCTGCCGGGGACGGCCTGGAGTACCGCTTGATTATCCTGGACGGCCACATGCCGGAGATGGATGGATTCCAATTAGCCGAGATGATTAAGGACCAAACTGAATCAGACTGTCCCGGAATGATTATGCTTATCTCGTCGGGAGAACTCGATGATGTCGACCGATGCCGCAAACTGGGCCTGGCGGCATACTTGACCAAGCCGGTCAGACAATCGGAATTGCTTAATGTCATGTTAACCGTCTTGAAAGGGAACGGGATGGAGTCCAGCCTCGAACATCATGTATTGGAGGAGGTGCGGCCGATCCCGCCGGATGCGAAACCAAAGCTACACATCCTGCTGGTGGAGGATAACCCGGTCAATCAAAGACTGGCTGCGGCCCTTTTGTGTAGCCGTGGCCACACCACCGTCGTTTCTGCAACCGGCCTGGAAGCACTTGCCACTCTCGACAAAGAAAAGTTTGATATGGTTTTGATGGATATTCAAATGCCGGAGATGGACGGATTTGAGGCCACCCAAAAAATTAGGGAAAAGGAAAAATCCATCGGCACCCGGTTGCCCATTATGGCCATGACGGCTCATGCCATGAAAGGTGACCGGGAACGCTGCCTGGACGCCGGGATGGATGGATATATTTCCAAGCCTTTTTCTGCATCAGAACTATTTAAAGCAATCGAGGAGCTGATCTCCGCCTCCGGAGGGATTGAAAAACTTCAGACCAAAGACCAAACATAGTCAGACCAGGTGTTCAACCGGGCCGAGTTAACGGAGTGAGTGTGAGGAGTAACCGGTAACAAACAACCGGCCGGGTGCTTTCGGAAGCGTCAAGTCTAGCCGGGTCAAGTATATCGGCCTGCTTGATTGGAGGGCAGGTGACCGGAAGTGAGCGAACTTGTGGATCAGAGGAAGTCAAAGGTAAAAAAAAGCAAGGCCAATAATCAGGACCGGACGGCTACCCGAGCCTGGCCGGAGCCTCGCCCGGTCGATAACCTGTTTTCAGAGCCGGTAGTTTCGGCAAAGCCGACCACCTTGATCAAGATCAGAAGGGCTAAAAGGTCAGATGCTCTCTTTGTGGCCGACCTGGCAGGGAAAGTCCTTTCCGAATACGGCCTTTATGATAAATGTCTGCCCGACTGGCTTTTTCTAGACGGGATTGTCTCCTTGATCGCCGAAAAGAGAAGGCGGCCTGTGGGCATGGCCATCATTCACCTGCCGGACAAGATGGATAACCCCGGCCTGGGTTTTATAGTCTACATCCTGGCCATGGCCGTTTCACCCACTTTTCAGCGACGCGGGGTCGGTCAAGCCCTGATGCGGTGGATTATCAACTACGCCGTTAAAAACAAATTCGAAAATATCGTCCTCCATACCGCCGTTGCCAACCACCAGGCCATTAACTTTTATAAAAAATACAACTTCGAGGTGACCAGGCTGGTTCGGCATTATTATCCCTCCGGTCAAGATGCCTTTACTATGTTTCTGACTCTGGATTGAACGGGTCGGGGTGGCTTGTCCGAAATACGGGTTTTCGGATAGGGGTGGGTGGCTCCGGCCGTCAACGCCTCGCTCCGTTATTATACTTTGAACGGGCATAATTGGCGCTTTTTTGCCTTGCTTCTTGCCGCTTCGCTGTGCAGACAACAATTTGTTTGCACTATCCTAAACCCCGCTGAATGAAGGGGGTGGCCCAGACAACTTGTTGTCTGGGTGGTGAAGCCACAAGAAGTCAAATTACTTGTGTTTCCTGATTCAAAAGAGTCAATTGCAACCGTTTGAGGTATAACTGGTCTTACCTGGTCGATTTTTTTGGGGTCGGCCGGGGTTGGCCAGGGAGGTTCAGGGAGAATCCCTTTCTTAAGAGTAGGTCCCCATTGTCTCTAAGCACATAGAAGACAACTTTGGTCGGGGTACCCGTTGGAAGGCGGATAAAGGCATCGGCCACCTTGTAATTCTGAACGGAGTAATAATCCCCTTTGTGGAAGTCGGTGGGCTGCCCCTGGCCCGCGCTTAAGGGAGGAAACCAGGCGTGGATATGGCCGTCACCCTTCCGGGCCTGGACCAAGACGAACAAACGACCGGTCAGCTTTTCCTTGTGATGAGTATTGACCAGGGTGTAGGTGATGGTTAGTCCGCCCTTGGGAGTATATGAGAATCGTGGAGATTTGACCATGACCAGGGGGGGGCCGGGCGGGGTTTTGGCGCCTTTGAAGTAGTCCTGT
>JADFYN010000082.1 GCA_015233055.1 Deltaproteobacteria bacterium | reverse complement strand
CTCCCGTGGACAAGACCAGCGGTTTCCCGGACCGCCCGGCGGCCTCCAATAGCCGGGTATGGCTGACTTCGTAGGAGGCGATCTTGTGGATAGAGACGTACGGGTCAACGGCGTTAAAGTCGTCCAGGGAAAAAGGGGTGCTCATGAACCGGATATTGCACTTGGCGCAGTGTTCGGCCAGTTTAGGGATCATTTCGTAGGGCATGGACAGGTCGGTGAAGATGTCCCGGATGGAGTCTTTTATCCCTTCCTGGGCCAGGTAATCGCTGTTCCCGGCATTGGCGACATAGACAGTGTCTGGCCGAAAGGTCTGGAATTTTACGACATCGGCCCCGGCTTCAGCCGCAACCTCGATCAAGGCCCGGGCCATGTCCAGATCACGTTTGGGCGCGCCCATGCGCCAGTTGCTGCCGGCTTCGGCCACCACCAGAACGCCGTCTTTTTCCAGGGCTAACTGAGCATTGAGATTCAGCATGAAGCGCCGAACAGCGACGTGCTCCTGGGTCTCCGGGACGACGTGGACTATCCGGTCCAACTCCCGGTATCCCGCCTTAAGAAAGAATTTACCGCTGGCTGTGTTTTCTTCGCGTACTTCCGCCAACTGGTCGTCCCAACCAAGGCTGCGAATGAACTCATTGGCCACGGCTAAGGCCGGACCGCCCAAACCCAGACGCCGAAGTTCCGGGGCGACATTTATGGATACGTCGCAACAACGGCGCCTTGACGGCAGGGGGTGGGGTACCGGCCGATAGCGGATAAAGGCGACCCGGCGGCCCTGATCTAATGCGAATAGGGGGGGTAAATCAGGATAGCACAGGTATTCCCGTTGATACTCCGGCCAGAAACGCTCCCATGCCTTTGGTTCGCGATGATAAGACATGGCCAATGTTTGAGGGTCGTTGCGCCATTCCATAATCCGGCGGGCATGTTCCGGGATCCGCCGGCAAATTTCCAGAGAGAAAGATTCTTCAGGCATATGACCTCACCTTTCATCCATACCGGGAATGGTCACGAGGGGATCGGGTCCAAGACGAACGGGGCATCAGCCGCAGAGACCACGGCGTTGAGCGTCAAACCAATGACGACCTCAGTGACCATCCGTTGATTCATCGTTGCGGAGCATCCGGCACTGATCATTTTGCATCAATATCGGTTAACATGAGGACTAGGGAGTGTCAAGGCTATAGTATTGCCCTGAAGTCAAACTAATCATATTCTTTTCAATGCGTTATTCATGAGTTTGATATTCATCCGGGATGGGGGGGCGGCTATGGCCGGAACAAGAAGGAGTTGAAGCGAGTTGGAAAGACAAGGGGCCGGCATTTCGGCCGACCCCCTGATGAATACCTTCAGATGTTATGGTCTACTAGGCGGTTTGTAAAGTAGCTTCCGACTTTCGCCGAGCCTTCAGGGAGAAAACGTTGAAGATGCCGATAACGAGCAGGCTTATAGAGCACATGATCAATGAAGCGCGAAAAGATCCGGTTGCAGCTTCCAACATCTGGGATACACGAGGATAAACGAATCCGGCCACACCCCAGGCGGAGAAGACGGCGCCATAGTTGACCCCAAAGTTCTTCAGGCCCCATTGGTCCTTAGTTGCAGAGGGGAAGATGGACAGGTTGGAACCATAGTTGGCCCCGATAAAGAGGGTCAGGATCAAGAAAATAGGAATCCCGCCGATCTTATCCTTCAGGATGGATGTGGCCAGAAACATCAGAGTGGCCTGGATGAACAACATGAAAATCAATGTCTTTTGCCGACCGATCTTGTCGGAGATGAACCCGGCCAAAATCCGGCCCCCGGCGTTTCCAATGGCCAAGACGGCCACGCCCAAGAAGGCCCATTCGCCCAAGACGGCTTTGCCCATGCCGGCAATGGATCCAATAATAACCAACCCGGTGCCGGTGCTGATGAAGAAAGTGATCCACAGACGATAGAAGGTGCCGGTCTTCATGATTTCCGAAGGGGTCATATTTACGTCGGCTGCGACGGGCTTGGCCGCTTGACCGGCCGCCGTCGGTTTGACTTGCTCAGGCGAGTACCCGGCGGGGGGATTGACCAAGAATGTGGCCAGGCCGCAGACCACGATGGTGAAGGCGATGCCGAAGATGAGCATGGATGTTTGCAATCCATAGGTTTTCACAAGGTAATTAGATAGTGGGGCGATGTACACAGAGGCCAGCCCGAATCCGGCCACCACTAGACCGGCAATCAAGCCGGTTCTGGCTTTGGGGAACCACTTCACGGCCGGCGGAGTAGCCGAGGCATATCCGAAACCTATGCCAGTCCCGGCCAATACGCCGAAACCCAGCACCCAGATGGCGTAGCTGGTGCTCTGGGAGATGACGACAAACCCGATGCCGACCAACAACCCGCCGATACTGGCCGTCAGCCGGGGTCCCAATTTGTCTTGCATCTTGCCGGCGATGATCATGGCCACAGCGAATATCAGACAGCACACGACATAGGGATCATTGGCCGAAGCCATGGTCCATGAGGTCCAGGCCGCGTCTTTGGACTTGATCATACCCATTATCGACGCCTTAAAAATCGACCAGGTGTACAAAATACCCAAGGCCAGGTTGATACCTAACCCGGACATGGTCACGGACCAGCCTCTGTTCTTGATTCCGGATGACATCGTCTCTCTCCTCTTTTGAATTTGATGATTACGTTGCTTGACCGAAACTGGCCGATGACCCGCCAGGTCTTTCCGGCGTCACGGGACCATGGTGAATGGTGAAGCGAACAATTATACACATCGTTTGCGGATGTTAGGGTAAGGAGGGGGGACCTGTCAATGGGGGGTGGTCCGTATTTAGTGTGGGTGATAACCCTACTCAAGTTCGCGACAACCTGCTTCGGAGGGATGGATGGTCGGGCGAAACCGTCCTGCCTATATCTATAATAACATAATTTTATTATATTTGTTGCACCGCAGCAAGACCTGGCCGGGATCACCGCCGACAAGACCCGGCTAATAAAGATCAAAAAGGTTGGCTTTCGTCAGCATCTCGACCAGGTGCCGGTCAAAGTCTTGAATGAATCCCATTATCTTGGCCTGTTGCTCCTTCACCAAAAAGCAGGAATATCTTAAGTCTCGGTCGGTTAGGTCGGTGAGTTTCCTGAATTCCGTTTCCAGATCATCCTTGGTCCGGACCGAGGGTTTCATATAATAGCATAATAATTTCTCCTGGAGCCGCAGCACCTGGCCGCTCAAGGGCTGATCATATTCTCTCCAGGAGCCGGCAGCATAATCGCTTATATCTACAATGCCGTATTCATTTCTAATAATTGTAGATATCACACGTCGTTGACTGTCTCTATCGCCAGACAGGAGATAATCCCACCTATGCGGCGGGTCGGCTTCCGTGATCATCGGCATGAATTGAACGGATATATTCTTGGCGACTAGTCCCCGCGGATTCAACGAACGGACGGCAAATGCGAATGGGATGAGACTGAATACCATAAAGGTAACAAACAGAGACCCCGGCTTTAGCATGACACACCCCTGCAACAGGATAGTTGACGAAACCCATATCATGTTATCTTTGGGGCTGCAACAAGATATGTGCGTAATGCGGCGGAAATCATTCAGCACTAAGGAATAACACGGTTAAACCATTCGTTCGGCCTGACCGCCGGTACGTCGCCGCAATTCAGATGAATTAACCTTCGGCTTAACCATCTTCGGATGTGATTAAGATTCCTCACATTCGTTCGGAATGACAAATTTACATCGTCTTTCCAACGGTCCACTTCCCTGTCATTTCGAGCGAAGCGAGAAATCTTCACGTCGCACCCTTAATTTAACTGCATTGGGGTGATGCCGGGGGGATAAGCGACAAAATCATCTCAGCCTTCCTCAAAACCGCCGACATCCCGGTGACCGGCCGTGGTCCCAGACCAGTCTTGGTTGAACAGATTCTCCCAGGCCAAAAAAAACTTGTCTGGAACATGAGATGATGTTAGAGAAAGAGTAAAGGCGTAGGGTGTCGGGACCAAATCTGTTCCACCATGTTTGGACCACAGGCTGCGGCCGAGTTGCCTTCGAGACCAGGTGAGAGGATATAATGGATCGAATTAAGACGTATATCCGGTTATTCCGGTTCCACCAGTACGTCAAGAACGGATTTATCTGGTTGCCCCTTTTCTTTAGCCACCGGTTGTCTGAAGTATCGGTGCTGAAGCAGACTTTTTGGGCCTTTACCGCTTTTTGCCTGGCCAGTAGTTGTGTCTATATCGTTAATGATATAAAAGACATTAACGAAGACCGGCAGCATCCGGTGAAACGTTTTCGCCCTGTGGCCTCCGGGCTGGTCAAGCCGGCGGAAGCCCTGGTCTACATGGGCTTGCTTCTATTTTCGTCTCTGGCCGTCGGCCTTTTAGTCCACGACCGGGAGTTCCTGATAATTATCGTTCTTTATTTGACGCTTAACGTGGCCTACTCTTTTTTTTTAAAGCATCTGGCCATTATCGACGTGGTCTGCATCGCCACTGGATTCGCCCTGCGCGTTTTTGCCGGAGGCGTGGCGGGCGACGTCCGAGTCAGCCACTGGATTATTGTCATGACCTTCCTGCTGGCCCTGTTTTTGGCCCTGGGAAAGCGGCGGGACGATCTGATGATTTCTTTGAATGGTCAGGGGATTCGTAAATCGCTGGATGGTTACACGCCCGAGTTCGTCAATCTCGGGATGGGGATCATGGCCTCGGTGACCATCGTGGCCTATATTCTTTACACGGTTTCTCCTGAGGTCATCGAGGAGCACGGTACGGACCGCCTGTATCTGACCGGCTTCTGGGTTATTATCGGTCTCTTCAGATATATCCAGATAACTTTCGTTTTTCAGCGGAGCGGCTCACCCACCTCCGTGCTACTCAAGGATGTTTTCTTGCAATCCGTCATTATCCTTTGGATACTTACTTTTTTTCTGCTAATCTATGTCCCTGGTAATTAGATACGCTTTATTCGCCATCCTGGCCACGGAAGTCAATATCTTGGGCCAGGACATCACGTCCAGGTTCTACCGCGGCCACTACGAACTCTATCTATCCATGTTCTGCGGCACGATGGCCGGACTGGTGGTCAAGTACGTCTTAGACAAAAAGTACATATTTTGTTATAAAACAAATGGTTTAGCCGATGATACCCGTAAATTCATTCTCTATTCGGCCATGGGCGTGATCACCACCCTGGTCTTCTGGGGCGTGGAAATCGGGTTTGATTATATGTTCGGGGCCAGGTACATGCGTTATCTGGGCGGGGCCATTGGTTTGACCATCGGTTATCTGGTGAAATATCAGTTGGACAAACGCCTGGTTTTTGTGGAGCCGACATGAAGTTGTCCGGTTGGGGACGGTATCCCTGGATTGAAGCCGCCGGGGTTTCCTTTGAGACACCTGAAGAACTGGCCGGCTATCTGAAAACATCCGCCGCCGGCATCGTTCACGGTCTGGGCCGGAGCTATGGGGACAGCGCCCTTAATGAACATGTGATATTCTCCCGCCGCTTTAATAAAATCATCCATTTTGACGATGCGACCGGGGTCGTCACGGCTGAAAGCGGGGTCACTCTGGCCGAGATTATCGCCACCTTTCTACCCCGCGGGTGGTTCTTGAAAGTCACCCCCGGCACCAAATTCATTACCCTGGGCGGGGCCATAGCCAGCGATGTTCATGGAAAAAATCACCACCAGGCCGGTTGCTTTAGTGAATGCGTTTTATATTTTGACCTGATGCTGCCGGGCGGAAATGTGGTCCGGTGCAGTCGAGATCAAAATCGGGACCTGTTCCTGGCTACGTGCGGCGGGATGGGGTTGACCGGCGTTGTTCTGGCCGCGGCCTTTCGCCTTCAGCCGGTCAAAAGCGCCTACATTCGCGAGACCGTGATCAGATGCCGCAATCTCCATGAAGTCATTGACCTTTTTGAGGAAAACAAATCCATCGATTATTCCGTGGCCTGGATCGATTGTCTGGCCAGGGGAGATAAGATGGGACGGTCAGTGCTCATGCTCGGAGAGCACGCGAAGACGGGCCGCAAAACACCGCCGCCGCGGCCATCCCTATCGATCCCCATGAACCTCCCGGGGTTCTGCTTAAACCAGTATTCCGTGTCCTGGTTTAATCATTTCTATTACCACAGGCAGCCCGAATTCGTCTCCGGCCGGCTGGTTCACCTTGACCCATTTTTCTATCCCCTGGATAAAATTAATCAGTGGAACCGCATGTACGGACGCCATGGGTTTACCCAGTACCAGTTTGTTTTACCTAAGGCGGCCGGCCGGGACGGGCTAAGGGCCATTCTCAGCCGGATATCCGCGGCCGGATTAGGCTCCTTTTTGGCGGTGCTGAAGCTGCTGGGGCCGAAAAACGAGAATCTCCTGTCCTTTCCATTAGAGGGATACACGCTGGCGCTGGATTTTAAAATTCAACCACGGTTGTTCCCCTTTCTTGATAAACTGGACCGGATCGTCTTAGACCATGGCGGCCGCCTCTACCTGGCCAAGGATGTCCGGATGTCCGAACAGACGTTTAAGCAAGGCTATCCCAAATGGACTGAGCTTCACCGCCTGCGACGGAGCTTGAACCTGATAACTAAATTTAATTCATTGCAGTCAAAAAGGTTAGGAGTGTGATGATGCAATTGTTGATCTTAGGGGCCAACTCCGATGCCGCCGGCGCCGTGGCCGCGAAATTTGCCGCAACTGAAAAGGCCGGCCTGTATCTGGCCTCGCGGGATCTGGACCGATTACGTAACCGAGCCCAAGACCTGGCCATCCGGCATCAGGTCAACGCTGAGGCCATTTTCTTTGACGCCACCGACTACACGTCCCATCAAGCTTTCTACCAAAGCTTGAATCCCAAGCCGGACGGGGTGGTCCTGGCCTTTGGATATTTGGGCGACCAAGAACTGGCCCAGCGGGATTTTGCCGAGGCGGAGCGGATCGTGGCCGCCAATTTCCTGGGGGCCCTGAGCGTGCTGGAGGTCATCGCCGCGGATTTTGAGCGTCGGGGTCATGGGTTTATTGTGGCATTTAGCTCCGTGGCGGGCGAGCGGGGCAGGCAAAGCAACTACATTTACGGAGCGGCCAAAGGGGCGTTGACGGTCTATTTAAGCGGCTTGAGGAACAGGCTCCACCGCCGGGACGTCCGGGTGATCACCGTCTTACCGGGGTTTATCCGAACCAAGATGACCGAACAACTCAACCTACCGGCCAGACTCATGGCCGAGCCGTCGGAAGTGGCTGAAGATGTCTATCGCGCCTTCAGGTCGGGCAAAGACATTGTCTACACGAAGTGGTTCTGGAAATGGATCATGTTGGTCATCAAATCCATTCCCGAAAAGGTGTTCAAGATGCTGAAACTTTAGCCGTTGACGCCGTGCCGCCGTCAGAGAATGGGGTGCGATGGTTCCCCTCGGGCAGTCCGACAATCATTCCAAAAGGAACGAGTTTCCCTCCCCAACTGAAAAAATATCAGGAAGTTAATCGGCGATGTCACACGGTATCCGGAATTCCAGGTTAATGACTCTATTCCCCTTCACTATCATGCCATTGTTTATTCTATACCTTTCTATAATCGGTGAGGGAAACGCTGTATTTCCCAATACATTGATATACGTGAGTTTGACCCTGGTGGTAGTCACGGCCATGCTGTGCCAATGGATTCTAATGCTTCGAGCCTGGCCGACTCGATGGGCCGTATTAGATCAAAATAATGTTTTTAAGTATTATAATATATTGATCTTGTTTGCCTTGTTATCACTTAGCGTCTGTTACCGGCACTCCCGGACAATGTTTCTAACCGTGATTGGCGGCAGCGGCGCCTTAGCCACAACATATCTTCTGGTTATGAAGCAAAGGCTATCGCCTGTGGCTAAATACTACCTCGACGTGCTCCTCATAACTGCTCTCGGACTGGCCGCCAGGGGGCAAAAGCTTATCACAGTCCCGTTCGCCACGGACTCGGATATGCTATACCTTATTAAGAAAGCTATCGGCGAATTCCTGGCCTTCAACAATCCCTATAAATTTTATGTGATGGATCAAATTCCAACTAGCACGTATCAGTTGCCTTTGACCTACCTTCCACTCAAATGGCTGGCATTCATGCCCGCCTATCTGATGAATGTTGATTTGAGAATCACCACCATTATGGCCGATGTCGGAATCTTCATCTTAATCGCCATGTTGCTTAACAAACTCATGACCAACGATCAGTTCAAGTGGATTGGCTTGGGATTTTCAGCCCTATATTTTTTATCAGGCTATTTTGCGGTTCGAATAGACGCAGAAATATCAGTCTTCAGCAGCCTTTTGGCATTGACTGTTTTATTATTGATGTTGAACAAGACGGGCGCCTTTTCCATCTTCTTGGGCTTGTGCCTGGCCACCAATCAACTGACTATCTTGGTCATCCCATTCTTTTTCATACATTTTGTTTTTCGGGACGGTGTAAACTCAGCCATCAAAGTTTTCTTGACGACCATGGCTGTGGCTCTGGTCTTGATCATCCCTTTTGTAATTACGTCCCCTCAAGGATTTAAGATAGGACTGTGGGACAAATGGGAACAATTGACGGCTTATGATTATAGATGGGCTAGTGCCTTGTTCAAAAACATTAATTTCAGCGTCCTATTTTACAAGTTCCATTGGCAAGGCTATCTCAAGTTTATTCAGTTCGGGCTTTGCCTGGCCGTTTTTTCATTCTTCATTATCGGAAAATATTACCGTAAGCTAACTCAGGTCATAATTTTTTCGTCTGCGACCATTTTTATTTTCCTGATTTTCAATATTATAGTATGGACTTACCTTTTTCAACCCGTGGTGGTGTTAACCGTCCTAGCCATTATCTCTCACCGAGTTGAAGATAACCGCCAGACGAAAATTTTGGACAATATCGACTTTGACCATTCCTCACGAAATTGCATCGCGGTTAATAGTTGAAAGTAGATATGCAATGATGCCGGTCGCGCCCAAACGACTATCACCTGGTTGCCTTGCTATAACGGCAGCCAATTACAGAAGGATACTGGTTCTTATAGTCTTTCTTCTTTTTATTGCGCTCTTTGTTTTGTTGATAATACAGACTTTGTCCCCTGTGATTGTGGCGTTAAGCTGGGGTGATCAAGCGTTACTCGAAATCAATGTAATTCAGGCAAGTCGAGGTCAACAATTTCTGGGTGCATATTCGCGATATGGATTTAAACATCTTGGGCCATTTTTTTTCTATCTTGCCGTCCCATTTTACCATCTCGCAGGTGAAGTCGGCATCAGAATTACTGCCCTCATAATCAACTTAAGCGCAATTCTCAGTATCTTGTGGGTCTCACACCGGTTAGGAACTGGTTTATTTTGCTGGGTGGGAGTCCTTTTATCGGCTTACATCTCACATCCAAGCGTGTACCCTATACTGTCTGACTATTGGAATCCCTTTATCGGTATATTACCTTTGGGAGCTTATGCCTTCTTTTGCGCTATGATCTGCGAAGGGAATATAAGGTATCTCCCCCTGGCAGCAATTTTCGGTAGTTTTATGGTTCAAACACATCTTGGATATTCACCTGCCACCGTTATATTATCCATAATAGTCATAGGTTGTTGTTTGTCAAAGCCTGTTCTTAGGCATGAACTCAGGCGCTATGTTCTTATTAGTATTCTTTTCCTGGCAATTCTTTGGTCTCTGCCTTTTATCAACGAACTCACCGGTGAGGAAAGAAACCTCGGCAACATACTTCGATTTTTCTTAAGATCCACAGAACCCCGCCAGCAATTGGTAAACGCTCTCCGAATAGTGCTGGTCAACTTTGCATATGTCCCCGCTCAATTGTTAGCTTTTGCCAGGATAACATTGCGTTATCCCTATGATATATCTTTTTCGGTGATTGTGATGACCCTATCTGCAGGGGCAATTATATTGCAATCATATCTTTCTAAAAAACATCAAGTCACACCCTCTTCCTCGTTACCCTTACTGTCGATTTCATCATTCCTGATTTCCTGGTTAGCCGTATGGCAAATCCGAGGTATCCCTCATGAATTCTTATATCGGTGGGTGAGTATCCTTGGGCTGTTGCCATGGGCGTCTCTGGGGCCTCTGGCGGCAATGGTCATGTTGATCGTAAGGTTTAAAAAACATCAGGCCGGGCTGGAGTCCCCCACCATCAAATTGACCATTTTAACAATTTTTCTTGTTGTTATCGTCATGGTCACCTCCGGACATATAGCGTCTGCAATTAAGACAACGGATATCCGGCAATTTTATTTGGTTAAAAAAATTGACCAGGATACTGACAGCACTCTTACATCCTACTTCAACGCTACAAAAAACAAACATTTAGTCATTGCTCGGGTTCCTTGGGAAAGGGCCACATCTATCATGGCCTGGATGTACAGGCGAGGCATAGTCTTTTCCGCGGAAAAGTCTTTCACCTTATTTTTCGGAAACTTTCTTCTCCCTACAGGTAATGAGACACTCCATCTCGTGTTGGCTCCATCGGGAGGTATAGAATCTTCACGGCCCGGCTACAAACTCATCAATACTGTTTCCGCGGATCATATTCCCTTCGGCCCCCCCAGCATGTCGATTTATTCTTATGACCCCAAGTATGTGGAGTAACTTCGTCATGATTTCAAGTGATCAAATTTTATGTAGCTTATTTTGGGGTTAGCCGTCTTAAGAATATTGCCTGCGCTTGCCCTGGGGGCCGGGTTCAAAAAACTTGACAAACAAAATGTGTCAGGTTAAAATTAGGTAGATATAATCGGTGTCGATCGCTCTAAGTATGCCCCTTACTCCGACTCCAGCGCCACAACCCAAGACAGGAAGGGTCAAGAATGGCGGACCAGGTATGCTCTAAAACCGGAAGCGGTATCAACATGTTGCTGGTGGAAGATGATCCTCCTACGCAACGGATGGTCACCAAGTCGCTGGAGAATATAACGTGCGAGGTGGACGTTGCCGGTGATGGGGTGGAGGCCATTGATAAATTGCTGGAGAAGGATTTCGACCTGGTTCTAATGGATATCCGGTTGCCCAACCTCGATGGGTTTGAACTCATCAGACATATCAGAATACAAGAGAAGTCAACCCCAAGGCACATGCTGATCGTGGCCATGACTGCCACGGCCCTGCCCAATGACTATGACCGGGCGATGGAGGCGGGTGCCGATATCTACATTGTCAAGCCCGTTGCCCTCGAAAAGATAACAGAAATCGTCATGCAATACAGCCCGAAGCAGACTTCTTAAAAAACTAGATATGTAATGAAGAAGACTTGATTTTAGATCGTCCCATAACCCACACCACCCATCCTCCGGTGACTCTCCAAACTCTCTTTTAGTCAAGAAACGTGATCGCCTGATATACCCTGGGCTCGACAAGTTTCAGCCTGTATTCGGCTGGTCTTATTGATTGAAAGACAAGCATAAATCCACCGATTTCAAAGGCGAACATAGATGGAGGCATGGCTTTTGAGGCTAATCACTAACCCGTAACCCGCACAGGACTAAGTATGGATCCCACAACTGTCTTCTACACCCCCTGGAAACCATTCTCCAACATGCTTATAGCAACCCAGAAGCTTTATGAGGCCGCCAACCTGTTCGACGTCGTGTCCCGCGGGGATCTGGTCGCCATTAAGCTTCACGTGGGTGAGTTGGGCAACCCCAATTACATCAGACCATTTTTCGTCAAACAGGTGGTGGACCTGGTCAAAGAACGCGGCGGTAAACCCTTTCTCACGGATACTTCCACCTATTACCTGGTGGCCAGGTCTAATGCGGTGGATCATATGGACACGGCCGTGGCCAATGGGTTCGGATTCGCCCCGATGATCGTCGCGGATGGTTTGAAAGGGGAGAACTCCATAGCCGTGGCTTCGCCGGACCCGATACTGGGCCAGGTGGAAGTGGCCGGGGCGATTCATCAGGCTGACGCCATGATTGTGATCAGCCATACCAAAGGTCATCCCCTGGGTGGTTATGGCGGGGCGGTTAAGAACCTGGCCATGGGGTGTGTCTCCAAACAGACCAAGCTCAGGCAGCACCGGACGGTAGGATTTGAATTGAATTCTGAGCTTTGCGTCGG
>JADFYN010000081.1:11723-12229 GCA_015233055.1 Deltaproteobacteria bacterium | reverse complement strand
CAAAAGATATCCCCTTCTTAATGGTCACCGCTGAAATAGCAGAAGAAGCCATTGCTGAAGCGGCCGAATTCGAGGTTGACGGCTACATAGTGAAACCTTTTGTGGCTAAGACGTTGGAAGAAAAAATAATCAAGGCTTTAGCGCGGAAAAATGCGTCTTCGCCTCTTGATCTCCACATTAACGCAGGCATGAAACATCTGGCTTCCGGTGACCATATGAAAGCACTGGCCGAATTAGATGCTGCCAGAAGAATAGATCCTAAGAACCCTCGAGTCTACCATGCCATCGGCCAAGTCTACTCTATCAGAACCAGATATGCCGCAGCAGAAAAAGCTTTTCAAAAAGCATTGGCGGTAGCGCCCCAGTTCATCAAGGCTTATTCCTCGCTAGCCGACATGTATCAAAGACTGGGGCAATGGTCAAAGGCGGCAGCAGCCATTGCTTCGGCTATCCACTTATCCCCACGTAACGCCGACAGACATATGGCTTATGGCCAGGCACTACTT
>JADFYN010000081.1:9420-11691 GCA_015233055.1 Deltaproteobacteria bacterium | reverse complement strand
TGAAGCCAGGAACCTTGACCCATGAAACCCGGCCCGTCAAAAAGAAATCGGCGAGGCCTTGTTAGCCGCCGGTATGGACGATGACGCCACCAAGGCGTTTTAGGAAGTCCTGAATATGGCCCCGCAGGATATCAACACCTATAACCTGCTGGGGATTGTCCTGAGAAAACAATCACGCTACCATGAAGCAATTTCCGCCTACCAGCGCGCCATTGAACACGCCCCGGACGATGAGAATCTCCATTTCAACCTGGGGCGGGCGTTTATAGAGGCCAATAACAAAGATCTGGCTATCCAGGAGTTCGAAAAGGCCCTCGAAATATCTCCTAATTTTGAGGTGGCAAAAAGAATGCTGGATAGGTTATTGAATAGCCAATAAGAATTAACGCCGGGTGGTGGTCATGGCAGATAAGAACGCCGCAGAAAAAAGTGAAAGCCTTGAAAATGTTCTCTTTGACGAAGAACTCGGCGATGATGAACTTTCCAGGCTGGAGACTGAGGTTGAGAACGAGCTAAAAAAAAAGCAGGGGAAAGAACGCAAAAAGGCCGAATTAGACAAAATCGACATAAAATTTGAGGAGGAGGCGCCACCACCGGAACCAGAGCCGGAACCAGAGCCGGAACCTGTTGTAGAAGAAGAAGTAAGAGGCGAATCGCTTCTGACCAAGGTGATGAGGGCATGGAAACTTCTGGCCATTGCTGCGGTGGCCCTGACGCTGGCTATGTCCGCGGGGATTTTCATCTATGCCAAGATTACCTCGGCTCCGCCACCTCCGGCCGCACCGCCTCCTTTGAAGCCAAAGCCTAAACCAGTTCCTATCAACTATAGAGAATATCCTCTAAAATTCTTTTTGGTCCAGCTTCAAGGAGAAAACAACCAGACTGTTTTTTTAAAGGTGGTCTTGGGGCTGAACATGGATAGCCGTATGGCCAATTTGGTCAATGAAAAAAACGAAGAGATCCGGCAGACCATATATAATATTTTAAGTGAGATAAAGTATTCCGAGGATAAGCCCATTGCCATGGTCACCACGCTTGAGCCGAAGATGATTGATCAGTTGATGGAGGTACTCGATGGAGTTGACGTGCATGATATTGTATTCGAAGATATATCCATTGTCCCAGATGCCAATAACCCCAACGATAATACCACCTAGGTCGGCATAGGGCCCATCGTGGCGGGGGAGGTGGTAACTGATCTTTCCGGCGGCACGTCTGGTCTGAAAGACTCCTTATCCTACAGGATTCAACGATAGGCCGAAATGAATCGGGAGAATTTGAACAACCAGGAGATGTTATGAAAGCTGAGCATATAAACCCATTCCTTAATGCCACTGTTTCCGTTATGTCAACTATGGCCATGATTACTCCCAAGTCGTTAAAACCTTACTTGAAAAAAGACGAATCGGCCGCCGGGGATATCAGCGGAATCATCGGCATTACCGGAAATAAAGCTATTGGCTCCATTGCCGTTAGTTTCGCCGAAAAGTGTATCCTTAAAATAGTCTCGAACATGTTGGGGGAACCCTTTACCGAGATGAATCATGAAGTCCGGGACGCGGTCGGCGAGATCACCAATATGATATCGGGATTGGCCAGAAAAGAATTAGCCGAGATGGGGGTAACCTTGGAAGCCGCCATTCCCACCGTCGTATCGGGTAAAAGTCATCAAATTAAACACATGATTAATGGCCCCAGCATCGTCATCCCTTTCCAGACCGATGATGGTCCTTTTTCTGTGGATGTTTGTCTCCAAGAAATTTAGGCCGCAGGATATGTGATATTGGTCCGGCGCTGAAAATCGGCATGTTAAAAAAAGCAAGCCACACAGGCCCCAGAAAGAAGAAAGTGGTTATGCTTGTTAACCCGTGTGCTTTACGGTAAATTAGAGGTCCGCATGGCCTTCCAACCTGTATCTGAATTAGACCTCATAAAGGTAATTGTTTTTGACTGTGACGGTGTAATGTTTGACTCCAAACACGCCAACGAAACCTTCTACAATCATATCCTGGCCCATTTTGGCCGCCCTCCCATGACCTCGGAGGAAATAGAATTTGTTCATCAGAATACGGGGATCGAGAGCGTCGCCCATATCTTCCGGGCCTATCCCGAAAAAGATGCCGCCCTGGAATTCCTAAAGACTTTCAGTTTCGAGCCGTTTCTTCCCCTGATGAAAATTGAGCCGGGTTTAATTGACTTTCTCAGATTCTTAAGGCCCACCTACCATACAGCCATTGCCACCAATCGCAGTTATACCATGCCCGGCCTGCT
>JADFYN010000081.1:0-9386 GCA_015233055.1 Deltaproteobacteria bacterium | reverse complement strand
CTTGCCTGGACGTAAGGCGTCCGAAACCATACCCCGATGAGCTGATCCGCATACTGGAGTATTTCCATGTCGCGGCCAACCAGATGCTCTACTTTGGCGATTCCAAGGTGGACGAGTTGACCGCCAACCAGGTGGGAGTGCCTCTTATTGCCTATAAAAACGATAAGCTGGATGCCTTTATGCACGTCTCCGACTTTGACCGGGTCAAGCAATTTCTGTCTGGTGAGAGGTCAAAAAAATATCGGGTAATGGCCTCCGGATGACCGTGCTCGAGGCTTTGCCGGTCGATGCTGGGAACCTGGGGAAATAAATCAAAATGAATTACCCAAGACCATTCACACCAAACCAAAACCGGGCAACCTTTGTCGCTTTCGAAGGTATTGACGGCTCCGGCAAGACTACTCAAGCCCACATGCTCAAAGATTATCTGGCCAATCGTGGTATTGAGGTTGTGTTGACTTGTGAGCCGACCAGCGGCCCGATCGGCCGGGCCATCCGCCAGGCGGCCGTCTCCCCTGACCCGATGTCTCCTGAAGAAGAAACCGACTTGTTCATCCAGGATAGAGCAGATCATGTGAAAAATCTCATCCTACCCGCCTTGAGGCTCAAACAAGTTGTGATTACAGACCGATATTACCTCTCAACCATGGCCTACCAGGGGGCCCGGGGCCTGGACCCCGAAGCCATCCGCACAAAAAACGAATTGTTCGCGCCCAGCCCGGATCTGACTCTGCTCATAGACATTCCCCCTGCCATTGCCCTGCAACGAATTCAGGCTCGAGGACGCCATCTAGAAAAATTTGAGATGCTCGACTTTCTTATTCGGGTCCGGGATATCTACCTGACTCAAGTGAATCTCGGGTTTCCAGGGCTGGTGTTGATCGATGGCCGGCAGGAGCCTACCGTAATCCACCAGCAGGTGACAAATTTAGTGGAACGACTGTTTGGGCCACGCGATAGCAATGACTAAAGAGGCCTCGGGTTGCGTGTTACTGATTGCCGGCTGAAGATAATGAGGCTAATTTTAACAACAAACAAGAAACCCACAACTCGCCCCAGGCATATCCGAATACGCCGGTTGTTCTAAAAAAAACAACGAAAATGATTCTGGCTCTTGACTTGACACAACCGATTGTGTATTCTGCCGGCAGAATCCAACATGTAGTTATTGTCATCAATTATTCATAGGGAAAGTTCATGATAAGGCATTTATCTATGGCCGCGACCCCCAGGCAAGACAAGCCCCAGGAAGGTTTTTTAGAAGATCGGCCGCGAGATGGCATTCTCATTAAGGGAATTAACGATCATTTAGTGGTTGACATCTGTGAAACCTGCGCTGAAGAAGACATCCCGGAAATGATCAACAAGGCTTTTTCCAAACAAAAAAGCTTCTTCAAAAACGCCGATGTAATCCTCCAAACGGGAAAGCGGACCATCGACGAAAGCTCCTACCAACACATTCGGAGGATGCTGAAAGAAGAATTTGCCGTTCGGTCGGTCACTCAATGCAGCATCATGACGGAAGATGACGGAGTTTTTTCTCCGACTTGCTATCGGGCGGCGCTCAGTTCGGCCCGACCGCTTAGGGCCGGCCTGGTCCCGTCTTCAGACCCTATTCGGGCCGAAGATAAACCATCTTTTGTCCACAAAGGCCGGTTAAGGTCAGGGCAAACCGTCGAGGCCGAAGGTCATCTGGTCCAGATTGGCGATGTCCATACCGGGGCAATGATCACGGCCGGGGGCGATATATTTGTATTGGGGGCGCTCAAAGGATCAGCCTTCGCCGGCGTCGATGCAGGCCGGGAAGCACTCGTTTTTTCTTTGGATATGCGCCCGACCATCCTCCGGATTGGAGATGTCTTAGCTTCCGGATATGGCGGACAGGACAAAAAAATGTATGGCCCCGAAGTGGCCAAAGTGGACAACGGGGTGATCGTAATTCAGACCTTGAGCCGTGCCTTTGAGGGGCAACTAGCAGAATTTGTTCCAAAATGAGAATGTAAGTAGAACGATTTGACCGCGGTCGGCTGAAGTCGTCGCGAGTGAGGTATTATAACCGTTTCCAGCAGCAAGGTGGATTATGGAATCAAAGGTATTTGTAGTCACCTCCGGCAAGGGGGGCGTCGGCAAGACCACCGCTACGGCCAACATCGGTACGGCCATGGCCATGACGGGTAAGAATGTACTGGTTATCGACTTAGATATTGGGTTACGCAACCTCGATGTGGTCATGGGCTTGGAAAACCGAGTTGTTTTCACCGTGGTGGATGTAATTAAAGGACGATGCAACCACAAGAAAGCCTTAATTAAAGATCGTCGCGTAGATAACCTGTTCCTCATTCCGGCGTCTCAAATCGACACCAAAGATGCCATCAACGAACAGGAAATCCGTGACTTATGTGCAACTCTGAAAAAGGAGTTCGACTACATTTTCATCGACTGCCCCGCCGGCATTGAGCAAGGCTTCAAAAATGCCATTGCGGCCGCCGATGAGGCCATCGTCATTACGACTCCGGATGTCTCCGCGGTCCGCGATGCCGACCGGATTATCGGCTTACTTGATTCAGAAAGCATCTCGTCTAAACTAATCATTAATCGCATCAATCCCGAGTTGGTTGCCCGCGGTGACATGCTGACCCACGATGATGTGACCGATATCCTTTCCATCAAGCTCTTGGGGCTGGTGCCCTTAGATGACGGCATAACCGTATCCACCAACCGGGGGGAATTTGCCGTAACGGACGATTCTTCTCCCGCTGGTAGGGCCTTTTTCCGGATTGGTCAAAGATTAAATGGGCACCAGGACTTGCCCATCGAGGTGCCCCAGGTTAAAGGCGGATTTATGAAAAAATTTAGAAAAATCATCTCCGGGCGCTAACACGGGAGAGTAAAATGATTGCCGGATTTATCAAACGGATTATGAAAACTCAGGCCAGCGGGGACGTGGCAAAACAGAGGCTTCAGATAGCTCTCGTCTGTGACCGACTCGAGGTGTCTAAAGAGGTATTCGGCCTGATCCAACAAGACATGGTGCAGTTGCTGTCTCGTTATTTCGACATCGATACAGATGGGATCGTCTTTAACATCAGCCGAGAAAACAAGAAAGCCCATTTAGTTATCAATACGCCGATACTGAGACTGAAACAGACCTCTGCCAAAAAAGCAAGCAAGACTCTGGCCACCGCCCCATAAGTTTGCCGGCACGCGGATTTGACGAACGCCGTTGGACGCAGCCCCAATGATCCGAAGCCACATTGCCAACCTCTTGTTTTTGGCTGACTGCCGGGGGCTGATTGCGTTGAGTTTACCAGGGGACCCGGTTAGGCCCTATGGGCATTTCCCAGCCATCGACAAAGCTCAGCCCTTTTGAGGTCACCTTCTTTCGCGGTCAGACAGACACTACCTGGTTGGTATATAAGGAGGCGGAGCAACCGTGTCGATTCTTTTAATTGTCTTGTCTTACCTGGTCGGCTCCATCCCGACCGGGGTAGTCTTATCCAAAAGCCTTGCCGGAACGGACGTTCGGAATTACGGCAGCGGAAATATAGGCGCCACTAATATTTCCAGGCTGATGGGCAAGAAATTCGGCTTGATCGTGTTGGCCATTGATATCCTAAAGGGGTTCCTGCCGGTCCTGGTGGGGAAGTTGATCCTTCCTTCTCAACCGCTGTTCACCCCTTGGATATTGGCGCTGACTGGTCTGGCTGCTTTTCTGGGGCATGTTTTTCCGTTTTCCCTTGGTTTTAAGGGCGGCAAAGGAGTAGCCACCGCGGCCGGGGCTATGCTGGCCATTTCTCCGATATCGATCCTTATGGCGGCAGGCGTTTTTCTGGCTGTTACTTACAAGACTAAGTTTGTTTCCGCCGGGTCGTTGGCTGGCGCTTTGTCCCTGCCGGCCGTGATCGGCTTGGTCACGCTGACTCGCCCCTATATTCTAATCACCTGGGTTATAGCCGCCATTATCGTCGTCAAACACAGAGAAAATATCATCCGACTGGCCCGGGGGGAAGAGTCACCCATAGATCTAAAAAAAACGGGCCAATAATATAACGAGGTCAAGTGCCGGCCAGCATTGCCCGGTTATACTTCGAACTGTCATAATTGTCCTTTTTTGATCCCGCCTCAGGGTGGCGCTTCGCTGATTCTGGGTAAGGGCGCAGGCCGAAGAGTCAATTGTAACCGCCCAAAGTATATAATGTTACTTTCACTCCCAGCACCCTTCTGGTTTTCTCGATCTACTCTGTAGTCTGTTTTTTACTTATAGCTTATTAATCACTTGCCCTTATGGAGGACTTTTATGCGACTTTCCAAGAATTTCTTTATTCTATTCCTGGCCCTGACCCTGGTCGGCTCCCTGATTTTGGCCCCGTCCAATGCCCTGGCGGAGAAGAAATCCGGAACCGTCTTGATTAACCTGACCCAGGTGGCGTTTATACTTGGGGTGCAATGGGGAAGTGGTGTTTTGACCACAACTAGCGGGAAAAAATACAAATTCAAAATCAGCGGACTTCAGGCCGTGGGGATAGGCGCTTCTCAAATGGAGGCCAGCGGACGGGTTTATGATTTGGATAAAGTTAGTGATTTTGAGGGAACATATATGTCTTTTAAAACCGATGCCGCCGTTGGCGGAGGGGCGGGTTACCTGTCACTTAAGAATTCAAGAGACGTCATGATGATCTTAGAAACAACTCTGCAGGGTGTCAGTCTGACCGTGGGCGGCAACGGAATGGAAATCAGATTCGAATAATATTACCCCAAAAACCTAGACTAAAATCCTGGCCCAGCCTTTGCCTCGGCCAGGCTAATGAAATCTCGACGGCTGATCTTCATCCCCGATGATTCCAGTCCTTCCGGCCAGGGAAAGAAACGGTCCGGGATTTTAAACCTGGGCAGTCCGGCTGAGAGATGACTTCTGATCCTATCTGGAACCAAAACACAGCCGGGCCGTGGTCTGATGAAGGCCACCGGCCGGGCTCCATATTCATCATGCCCCACCGGCACCACCACTACCTCGGTTACCTCATCGAGTTGACCGATCAACCTTTCAATTTCCTCCGGCTGGATATTCTCCCCCCCGGAGATAAACATGTTGTCCCTGCGACCGGTAACCACTAAATAACCCTGCCCGTCCAGCCGACCCAAGTCCCCTGTCCGAAACCAGCCGTCAGCCGTCAGCCTCCGGTCGAACCCGCCTTTATCCAGGTAGCCTTTAAACAAAGTCTCGCCCCTGACCAGTATTTCTCCGTCTCCGGCTGTCTTGATTTGCCGGTAAGGAAGTAAAGTCCCCGACGTGAGCAAACGTTCGGCAGAGTCACCAGGGCGGGTGGTCGTAATCTGGGAGGCCATTTCAGTCGAGCCATAGCTGGTGAAGACAGGTAAGCCGGATTCCACGGCCCGCAGGATCAAAGCCGGAGGCAAAGGGCTCCCCCCCACCAGGATCGCCTTGACCCGCGACCGGAACCGAGCGGACACCTCTTGCTGCAACATCCGGTAAAGCTGCGTCGGGACCAAAGACAGGTGGGTGATGTCCAGCCGGGCCACGGCCTCTTCTAAGGACCACTGGGTGTCCGGCAGACCAATGGCTCCACCGCCCAGTATCGTCCGGAATACGATGGATAATCCGCCGGCGTGGTAGAGAGGCAAGGACAGCAGCCACCTGTCCCCAGGCTCGAAGGCGATGTTCTGGTTGGAACCCATGGCGCTGAAATAATGGTTGGCCGAGGAATGCACCACCGCCTTGGGCCGGCCTGAACTGCCCGAGGTAAAAATAATCGTCGCCTCGCCGTCCGGGTCAATCTCCGGAATTAAGGTTTCCATCCGCCGATCCCCGTCACCCCGGCTGCTTACCAGGTCCTCCAGAGACCATTCTGAAATTTCATCAAGTAGACTAGATTCAAGGAGATCATCCGGCCGCACCACTCGGGAACATCCGATATCTCTCAGACAATCCGCCATTAGCTTGGCCGGCCACCGGGTGCTCACCGGCACTGCCACCGCGCCCAACTGCCGGCAAGCCATTAACAGGATGACATACTCCAGGCAGTTCGGGGCGACAATGGCCAACCGGGCGCCACCCTCCAGACCGGCGCGCCTTAACCGGGCAGCCGTTTCCTGGACCAGTTGCAGATATTCTCGATAGGTGATCACGGTATCGGCGGCTATCAAAGCCGGAGACGAGCTGAAACGTTCGGCCGCGTCGGACAGCCACCGGCCTGGTTCAATATCTTTGATCATTACTTGTTCCGCCGTTTAGAACGCAACTCACGGTGGGTCTTGAAAAAATTATACTTTGAACGGGCATAATTGGCGCTTTTTTGCCTTGCTTCTTGCCGCTTCGCTGTGCAGGCAATAATTTGTTTGCACTATCCTAAACCCCGCTGAATGAAGGGGGTGGCCCAGACAACTTGTTGTCTGGGTGGTGAAGCCACAAGAAGTCAAATTAGTTATATTTCCTGATTCAAAATAGTCAATTGCAACCGTTTGAGGTATAGTTACCGAATACTGCCGCCGGTTGTCTTCAGGGAGTGGCCGGTCACCAGCAGCCAACAACGGGAGTTCTCGGAAGCGTCAAGGGGCCGTACCGGGCCGCAAGTCATTAGCCCAAGTCCATCGGCTTAAGTAAATCCCAACGGATGGCTTTACTCCGGTGGAATGCTTCTTCCGCATCCACCCGGCCCTGCTCGGCTCGGAAAGGTTCCGTTAATAAATCTTCCTTCAGCCACTTGTAGGTGTCTAAACCCATGGCTACATCCGGCGGGGTCAGGGCTGCGGCCAACTGGGCCAGGGCGGATAAGCTCACCCCAGAATCAAAAGCACTGCTCAACACCGGAACCAGCCCAAGAAGTTTAGCCATCCGGGCATACCAGGCCGTTTTTTCGATCCCGCCCAACAGACTGGGTTTCAAGATGAGGGAGCGGACCCCCTTCGGTAAAGGTGATCCAGATCCGGTTAGTTCGGTCAAACTTTCATCCAAGGCCACCGCTATCCCGGTTTGTTGAAAAAAAGGCGTCACTTGATCCGGACGTTTCACCGGCTCCTCAATGTATTCTATCTGACCCAGATCCAGAGACCGGCCGAAATCAACCGCCTCAGACAAGGACCAGGTCCGGTTGGCATCCAGGCGGAGCTTGACTCCGTCACCCAGGACCCGACTGACGGCCCTGACCGTGGCCACATCCACCGGTAATGGTTGGCGGCCGACCTTGAGTTTGACCACCCGATAGCCTTCGGCCCGCAACTGTTCAGCCTGTGCCGTCACCTCTGCCATTGGTCCGGTTAACAGCCCGTTGATCAAGATCGCTCGATGAAGGGGGGTGGAGAAGAAATCGTACAAGGGGCGGTCTTCAATCCCGGCCAGGAGATTCAGCCCGGCCAGTTCCACTCCGAAACGGACCGAGGGAGCCAGGTTTAAGCGTCCTAACCAATCCTCAAACGCCCCGTCCAACCGCCGGATATCCGCGGGAACCTCCGCACCAGGGAGAACCCGGCCCAATTGCTGAAGCTGACGGCCGGCCAGGTCTAAATCCTCCTGATGCAAACCGGGAAACGGGGCCACTTCGCCATAACCTTGGTGACCAGACTCATCCTGTAATCGAATCAGGTATCCCGCCCGGGTGACCATGGTCCGGCCCATCAGATGGAGGGGACGCACCAGCGGCAGGTCATAGCGCCACACCTCAAGCTGGGTTAATTTCATATCATCCAGCCGATGGAGAAGATGATGCTATAGAGTAGGAGCAGCTTTCCGGTGCCGGCCAGGACTTCATTGAACACCCGACCGGGCTTCTCTCGAAAAACGATCTTAAGGGACGGGATGGCCGCCAAAAACACCAGCGTGGCCGCCAGGGCATAGACATGACCTCCAGACCGGAGGCAAAGCACCACAGGCACCAGACAGGCGCCCAGGAGGCTGATTAAGTACTCCATCCGGGCGAAGGCCGGGCCGAATCTCACCGCCAGAGTTCTTTTCCCGGCCTGTCTGTCCGTGTCAATGTCCCGGTAGTTATTAACCGTGAGAATAGCCGTGGAAAACAGCCCGGGAGCGACTCCGGCCAGCAGGACAATCCCGTCCAGTTGGAGAGCCTGGACATAATACGTCCCGCCCACCGCCACCAGACCGAAAAAGATGAAGACAAAGACGTCGCCCAGGCCGTGATACCCCAGCGGAAACGGCCCGCCGGTATAGGCGATCCCAAACATGATGGACAGCACGCCGATAACTACGATAGGCCAGCCGCCTCGCCAGACCAGATAGACCCCGACCAGAAAGGCCAGGGCAAAAGCCACGATAAAGGCTGTCTTCATGGCCGCGGGTTTAACCAATCCCGCCTGGGTCAGGCGCACCGGTCCCAGACGTTCCCCTTTGTCGGCTCCATGGAGATAATCAAAGTAATCATTGGCGAAATTGGTCCCAATCTGAATCAGGATAGCCCCGATCCCGGCCATCACGGCCGATAACCAGTGGCCGCGCCCCGCCTCAAAGGCCATGGCCGTGCCAATGATCACCGGCGATACAGCCGCCCATAAGGTCTTGGGCCGGGCCGCCAAAGCCCAATTTTTTAGTGCCGATTCAGACATATGCTCGTTGCTCGTTGCTGGTTTCACGTTACTCGTTACATGTTGCTCGTTGCAATTTACTGGTCATTAGTTGCGGTAGGTATAGTGCCATTCATATTTTGGTCCCCCGGAAACGTCATTAAGACTCTCATGGACGTCAAATCTTAACCCAAAATCGTCCGGGGAATCCTTAGCCGGTTTGTGCGCAGTTATTAAATCGAGGACATTAACCAACAACCGGCAACTTGCAACCCCTGTTAGGGTTGCCTCGGAAACTTGGAGAAATCCGGTTTGCGGTTTTCTAAAAAGGCGTTCCGGCCTTCTTGGGCCTCTGGAGTCATATAATAGACCATGGTGGCGCATCCGGCCAGTTCCTGAAGCCCGGTCTGACCATCGCAGTCGGCATTCATGGCCGCCTTGAGGAACCGAATGGCCGTAGGCGAATTAGCCAGCATCTCCCGCAATGTCTGATCGAAATCAATGACGTTCCGGATGCCGAAGGCGATGGTCACTACATCCACACTCCTCTCCCGGACTGGAAGGTGCATGGCGTCGGCCTTGATCAGAGCCATCTCTGCGGCCGATCCGGCGTCCCGGACTTTTCGGGCGGCCACTTCCAGCATTTGGACCGACATGTCCAGTCCCGCGGCGAATCGAACCTGTTTATTGGTCTGACAAATTGAGAGGAGCACATCCGCCGTCCCGGTGGCCAGGTCCAGCACCCGCGGCCGGGGCAGGCCGTCCAGGTTCCGGGCCAACCGACGCCGCCAGAGGATATCCTGACCCAAGGACAGGATGCGGTTCCATAGATCATAGCGCTGGGCTATCCG
>JADFYN010000080.1 GCA_015233055.1 Deltaproteobacteria bacterium | reverse complement strand
GCCCACCTTCTTGGTGCCGTCTCCGGAATTGGCGACAGATGCCCAATTCTTATTCTCGGCGCCCCCCGTGGGCTGGGTTCCGGCCCAGGCCCCGCCGCTGTAGAGATCCACCCTGCCGCCAGCTACCGCGGCCAGCATCTTGGAGCCGTCTGAGGACATGACGACATAATTCCATGGCTTATCTGCAGCGCCGGCAGGCTGGGTTTCGGCCCAGGACCCGCCGCTGTAGAGATACAACCGGCCATTAAATGCCGCGGCCAGCATCTTGGAGCCGTCTGAGGACATGGCGACAGAAAACCATTGCTTATCCTCTGTCACACCCGTAGGCTGGGTTTCGGCCCATGTCCCTCCGCTGTACAGATACACCCTGCCATTATTTGCCGCGGCCAGCATCTTGGAGCCGTCTGAGGACATGGCGACAGATATCCAATACTTAGAGTTTGCACCGCCCGTCGGCTGGGTTTCCGTCCAGCCAATAACCGTCCCCCAACCCGCAGCCGGGAAGGCGCACAAAAGAAATAAACCACAGAGGATTCCACTTATTTTTCTGTTCATACCTTACATTCCCCAGACATTAAGTTAATATAGGTTAATTTTCATTATTATTTCATCAAACCTTCTTAGGCTTAATACACCGAAGGCCTTATATAATTTTATGGCCAACCCAAAATCAGAGAAGCGCCACCCTGAGGGCGGGATTGATCCAGCCGCACCAGGCGACTTCAAAATCGCCAATTTTGTCGTGTAGAGGCCGCACTTCGAGGTTTAGGAATCAATATTCTAAGGATGGGATGGTGTTGAAGGCCCGGTTAACTCTAAGGGGAGGAATATTTTAGGGGTCTGGATTCGATGTCGGCACAGATAGATTCACGGCTCAGACCTTTCACCTTTTGAAGGAGATTTTGAGGTAAGTTAGCCATCGACTGTAGCTATTTCAATACACGCATTTTAGGTCATGTCAAGCAGAAAAGGCTGAATCCGATATTTTTTTTCGGGGGGGTAAGCCATAGGTCGCAGGCCAATGTCATCAACTTAAGATTCCAGGCTTGGTGTCCGCATTACCTTGGGTGGCGCTTCGTTGACCCTGAGTATAGGTCTCCAAGATACGCAGCCGTTAAGTCAATGACGTTGACCCGTAGCCGGCAATCCGCCACGGCTGAATTAATTATACCTCACCTTTCGCGTTTCCGATACCGGTCCGGTGAAAAAAAACGCCCCGGTCAACAAATTAGAATAACCCTGTATTGATAAACCAAAGTTATTTGGTTAGAGTGAACTCCATGATGGTCATAGGCTAAAGTCCCTTGGTAACGAAGGTCTAACATAACAGCACGTGGGAGGAGATGAAAATGAAGTTTAAGTCTGGCTGGAACGCCATGGCGCTAATGGTATTACTGGTAGTCGGAGGACTGCTGGTCCCGCCGTTCGCCTCGGCTGAGGCCCAGAAAACACAAAAGATATCACCCGACCTGGAGCAGCTCCTGTCTCAAAGCCCGGACCAGCTTAAGTCCAGAGGAGCCGCGATAAAACAGACGCCTAAAGGCGAGGTGATGATCCGAATCATCATGGAGTCGACTTGCCCTGAGGCTGATATGACTGCGGCCGGACTGGTGATTTCTTCCAAAATCGACAACTACTACACCGGCGCGGCCGGCCCCGCCGCGATTCGAGCACTGGGGGCCATGCCTTGCGTCGCCTATATTGAACCGGCCAGGCAAATGAAGCCCAGGTTGGAACTGGCCGTGCCCAGTCTGAAGGCTGATCGGGTGCGGTCCGGTGCCTATGGCAACTATACCGGGTTCACGGGCAAGAACGTGGTCTTCGGGGTGGTCGATACCGGAATTGACACCACCCACCCCGATTTCAAAGATGCCAATGGTTCCCGCATCCTGTACTTGTGGGATCAAGCCCAAGACGGTGTCCCCCCGGCCGATTATACCTATGGAACTGAGTACACCAAAGCTGATGTCGATGCCGGTAAGTGCCTTGAAAAAGATATCCAGGGGCATGGGACCCACGTGACCGGGATCGCCGCCGGCAACGGCCAGGGCACCGGAAACGGCTATCCGGCCGGCCGGTATGTGGGCGTGGCGCCTGAGGCCGGGCTGGTCATCGTTAAGGCCGACAATCTTGGCTGGTTCTACACCGACCAGATCATTGACGGTCTTGTCTACATTCGAAATAAAGCCAAGGCATTGGGGCAGCCTTGCGTCGTCAATCTCAGCCTCGGGATGGACTACGGCCCCCATGACGGGACGAGTATTTTTGAAAAAACCATAGACAACATGTTCGGACCAGGTTTTCTCGTTGTGGCTGCCGCCGGAAATTCCGGTAATAACGACGGGTCACTCATCTGGACTCATGCCGAGGGAAGCCTCACTACGGTGGGGCAAAAAGACCCGGTGGTAATCAACATCCCCGGCGGATGTCGTAGTCAAGGCTCGCAAAACGACTTCGCCGTGCTCGATCTCTGGTACAATGGAAACGATAATATAAGAGTCACGGTGGTCACTCCTAACGGTTTCAGTACCACCGCCTGTACCGGCCAGGAGAATGACCCGTTGACCAGAGACACCCAGGACGCCTTTATTTATATCAACAATGCCTTGAACGGAGTGAACCCCCAAAATTTCGACAACGAGGCGCTCATTCAGATTCTTGACTATCATGAAAAGAACGACGCGGGCGCTTGGATGCCTATCGGCGGCAATTATACTATCACCCTTTCTGCAGAAAACATCGGAACAGGCTCCACCTACCAGTCCAAGCCCTACGACTTGTGGATTGCCGACCAGTCCATTTGCAACAAGTACTCAGTCAGCATCTCCTCAGCTAATCGGACCAATCAAAAGCTTGTCGGCGCCCCCGGCAGCAGCCTCAAAATCCTGACTGCAGGCGCGGCGTGGAACCGCAATACCTGGATGTTGGAAGGCGGAGCAACGCAACAAACGACCGATCCCGTCGGCCAACTCTGTAATTTTTCATCTCCCGGTCCTACCCGGGACGGCCGGAAGAAACCCGACCTGGCCGGTTTGGGCGGAAATGTCATTTCGACTTTGTCCAAAGAAGCCCGAGTCAGGTATCCGATAACGGCCATTGTTGAAGACGGCGTCCACACCGTTATGGCCGGAACCAGTATGTCATCGCCCATGCTGGCGGGGATCACGGCCCTGATGCTCCAGAATCATCCGGATACCACCGTGGACCGGGTCCGGGATGCCTTGAATAAAACGGCCTCCAAATATGCCGGCGGCTGGGACAAAGGATGGGGCTACGGAGTCCCGAATGTATTATCCGCCATGTCTGTTGACCCACCCGCAGCACCGACTAATCTGGTCGTAAAATGTGAGATAGTGCAACAACTACATCTCTGGTGGTCCGATACCAATCCGTCGGCCAGTAACTTTATCATAGAAAGAGCTGATGTACAGGCTGGACCATATGTCCAGATCGTCAAATTGCCCAAAGGCACAACTGAATATATCGATAAAGACCTGCCCAGCAACCAGACTTTTTATTATCGGATAAAGGCTACTTTCGGGGATATGCCGTCCCTGTATTCCGCACCGGTCAGCGGCCAGGCTCAAGATTGGAAGTCCAGTGGTGGTGGTGGCGGCGGTTGCTTCATCGCCACAGCGGCCTTCGGAAAGAAAGTGAAGTAGCGGAACAGCCGGCCATAAAAAGTCAAACTAAACCACAAAGGGTGCGAAGGACGGGCAAGAACTTGAAGTGTCCATATCCCGTATCTTCACGCCAACCAGTATATGGGCTAAGGAGAATCTAGATGCAATACGATTTAACGGAAGAACAGTTGATGCTTCGGGATACCGTCCGCCGTCTGGCCAAGGAGAAAATCCAACCGGGGGCTGCAGCCAGAGACGAAAAAGGCGAATTCGCCCACGATATGGCTGAGTTGCTTCGAGATAACGGCCTGTTTGGGGCTGATTTCCCGGAAGAGTACGGCGGTGCGGCCATGGGCATGTTGTCTTTGTGTCTGGTCATCGAGGAGGTGGCTAAGGTTTGCGCTTCCACCGCGGTTATCCTGCTGGTCCATGAACTGGGAACCATGCCCATTTTTCTGGCCGGGTCAAAGGCGCAAAAAGAGAAATACTTGCCGTCGTTGGCCGCGGGGGAGAACCTGATTGCCTTTGGTTTAACCGAACCGGGGGCCGGTTCCGATGTCGCCTCCTTGCGGACTAAGGCCGTTAAAGACGGTGACAGCTACGTGCTCAATGGCCGAAAGGTTTTCATCTCCCACGGGGATGTGGCTAAATGGGTTTGCGTGGCGGCTAAAACCGATACCACCGTCCCGGGGCATAAAGGCATTAGCATGTTTGTGGTGGACCAGGGGACGCCCGGTTTCACCATCGGCAAACACGAGAATAAGTTGGGTATCCGCGGTTCGAGTACGGTGGAATTGATTTTCGAGGACTGCCGGATCCCGGCCGAAAATATACTGGGGACGGAAGGGCAAGGCTTCACCATTCTCATGAAGACCCTGGATTTCACCCGCATTCCGGTGGCGGCCCAGGCCCTGGGTATCGCCCAGGGGGCGCTGGACTATTCCATTAACTACAGCAAAGAACGAGTCCAATTCGGGAAACCCATATTTACGTTCCAGGGGCTCCAATTCATGATGGCCGACATGGCGGCTAAGTTGGAAGCGGCCCGGCAATTGACCTACAAGACGGCAGCCATGTTCCAGGAATTTCCCAAAGACTTGTCTCGTCTCAACCCGGAGGCCGTCCGCTTTTCGGCCATGTGTAAGCTTATGGCGGCAGATACGGCCATGGCCGTGACCACCGACGCTGTCCAACTGATGGGCGGGTACGGTTACGTCAAAGAATATCCTGTGGAACGGATGATGCGGGACGCCAAGATTACCCAAATTTATGAAGGCACCAGTCAGGTCCAAAAAGTAGTCATCGCCTCCACCCTGTAATCATAACCCATCGCGTACAAGGGGAATCCAGCTCCTTCACCAGAGCCGATTCCCCTTGTTTGTTTTACGGGGCGGGTAAAAGGGATATTCCCAGAAACAACATTCTGTTGCGATACTATGTTAACCTGAGTTCGACGAATATGCTAAGCGATTATCATCAAGGGCCATAATTCAATCCGCAGATTGCGCCGATTTGCGCAGATTAGGACAAAAATAGGTCTTTGGGTCTTTTTCATCTGCGTTACTCTGCGAAATATGTGGATATATTTCTAATACTTAATTAAAGAAACTCGTCGAACTCAGGTTATATCAAAATCAGTCAGTTAACAACTGCAGCAACGGTTTCGCCCGGTTTGCTTGGCCTGGTAAAGAGCCTGATCAGCCATTTTGAGCAAGTCGTCGGGCGATGAGTCTTTTGACGGGATGGTGGAGGCCACCCCCTGGCTGATGCTGACGCAGCTACAGGTGGTCGAAGGCGTGTGAGGAATTTGCAGGGCCAGGATACTGTCGTTAAATCTTTCTGCGATCAAGAAGGCCGCATCCAGGTCGGTTTTGGGTAGAATGCAACCGAATTCTTCCCCGCCATAGCGGGCGATCAGGTCCACCTTTCGCGGCAGTGAAGCCTCCATAGCCTGGGCCACCTGGATCAGACAGGTATCCCCGGCCTGATGGCCGTAATGATCGTTATAGCTTTTGAAGTGGTCAATATCAATCAGGATTAAAGACATCGGGGAGGCTTCGCGGACTGCAAAGTCCCAGACCGTGCTGAGGTAGTCATTGAACCGGCGGCGATTGGCAATCCCGGTGAGGCCGTCACGAAACGAAAGCTCATTTAAGAACTCCCGTTGGATTTTAAGCTCCACATGAGTCTGGACTCGGGCCTCAACAACGACCGGGCTGAACGGTTTCATAATATAATCCACAGCTCCGGCTTTGAAACCTTTGACTTGATCTTCTTCGCTGTCTTTTGACGTGATAAAGATAACCGGAATGTTTTGAGTCGTGGGATCAGCTTTCAGCCTTTGACACACGGCATAACCATCGATACCCGGCATCATGACGTCGAGTAAAATCAGATCGGGAGGTTTATCAGATCCTACTATTTTCAGTGCTTTTTCTCCATTAGTGGCGGCCCGGATGGTGAATTTCGAGCCCAGCAACTCTGTCAGGATCTTAATGTTCGCCGGTTCATCATCAACGATCAGGATGTTTTGTTTTTGTGATTGTTCAATCATTCCTAACTCCCGGTAAAGACACGCATAGAGCGTCTGCTATTTTTTGCAAGGGTTCCAGCGCAGGTTCAAAATCGTAGTTCTTGATGGACTCCTCCATCTGCCGAATTTCTTCTTGGAAGCTCGACCGAGGGATGATTTCTTTCAGAAATTCTAAAGACTTTTCTGCGGCAGTGTCATTATCTTGAACCAGGCGAGCCAGTTCCACTAATATGGGGGTAAGCTGTTCCAGATCAACCGTGGGGTCAGGGGCCGGTTGTTTGTCCGGTTCCGATGGATTCAAGGATTTGACCGCGGCCGTCAAAGGTTGTAAAGCCTGGTCTAAGTCGGCTAGCCGGTGATCGTACTGATCTGCTTGTTTCTCTTTGAGGCTCTCTTCCAATTGCCGGGCGGCCTGGTGTACATTCTGAGCCGAAATGTTTCCGGCGATTCCCCGAACCGTATGGGCCAGCCGCTCGGCCGTCTCGAGGTCGTCGGCAGTGATGAGTTGGCGGATTTCCTCAGTTACGGCATGGTACTTATCGGCAAAGTCCAGGAGCAGTTGTCGGTATAACCCGGCGTTCCCCTGCAGTCTGGCCAGTCCGGCGGCGATGTCGACCCCAGGCAGATGATCTGGAAGCACGACCTGGCCGTGTTGTTCCTTCAGTTTGCTCCGCCTTTCTTTTATCTCTTCGGCGTTTTGCCGGACACCCGGTTTGATCCATCGGGTGAGGGTGGTGAATAACTGTTCCGGATCAATGGGTTTGCTGACATAATCATTCATGCCCGCGGCCAGCCATTCCTCTTTTGCCCCTTTCATGGCATGGGCCGTCATGGCGATGATGGGTAACCCTTGCAACCTGTCCTCTCGCCTGATCAGACGGGTCGCCTCGTATCCGCCCATTACGGGCATCTGAACGTCCATTAGGACCAGGTCATAATCGGTTTTGAAAACGGCATCAACCGCTTCCCGGCCATTGGTAACTATCTCCACCACCAACCCGGCGCTTTCGAGTATCTCCGTGGCCACCTGGCGGTTCATGACATTATCCTCGACCAGCAGCACTTTTGACCCTTCGATATCTTCCAGGATTTCAGGCTGACTCTCCAGATCGAGGTGCGGCCGGCTCGTCGAAGGAGCTTCCCGTCCAAAAACACCCATAATCGTGTCAAAGAGCAAAGACGGACTGACCGGTTTCATCAGGAAGTCATTTATTCCGGCCTGGCCGGCCTTCCTCATGATTTCCTCCCGGCCGAAGGCGGTAATCATGATAATCAGAGGAACTTGGGCTAACTTACTGTCTTGCTTGATATGTTGCGATGTCGAAATCCCGTCCATACCGGGCATCTTCCAGTCCATAAACACAAGGTCATAGGGTTTTTCAGCCGACGCACGGGCCAGTTCCTTGAGCGCCGCGTCGCCGGATTCCACGGCCGTCGTCTCGAACCGAAAAGATGTCAACATCTCGCTTAAAACCTGTCGAGCCGCCTCATTATCGTCCACGACCAGCACCTTTAGGCCGGCCAGGTCACCGGGGGCGGTCAGGGGTTGTTCGCAACCCAAAGACATGGCGAATCCGGCGGTGAAGGAGAAAGTACTACCCTGGCCGGGTTCGCTTACAACTGAGATACTCCCGCCCATCATCTCCACCAGACTTTTGGAAATGGCCAGCCCCAGACCGGTTCCGCCGAACTTGCGGGTGACTGAGGTATCCGCCTGGGAAAATGCCGTAAAAAGTTTCTCGGTTTGGGCCGGGGTCATTCCAATACCGGAATCAGTCACGGAAAATCTGATGTGACAATGCTCCTGATTGGCGTCCACAAGCCCGGCTTTTACCAAAATATGACCCGAGTCCGTAAACTTAACGGCATTATTGGTCAGGTTGATCAAAATCTGACCCAACCGGAGGGGGTCACCTATAAGAGTCCGGGGGACATCATTGGCCAGTTGGACGATAAGTTCAATTCCCTTTTCAGCCGCTTTGACGGATACCATATTGGCCACATCGGTCATAACGTTATCCAGTCGGAAATCAATAGCCTCCATCTCCAACTTGCCGGCTTCAATTTTGGAAAAATCAAGAATATCATTGATCAAGTTTAAGAGCGATTTGGATGAAGTGGCAATCTTTCCCAAATAATCTCGTTGCTTGGGTGATAAATCCGTCTTTAAGGCCAGCCCGGAAAAACCGATAACCGCGTTCATAGGCGTACGAATCTCATGACTCATGTTGGCAAGAAATTGGCTCTTGGCTCTATTATCCTGTTCCGTCAGATCTTTGGCCTGATTCAGTTCGGTGATAGCCATCTCTAGCTGTTCTGTTCGTTTGGAAACTGTAATCCCCAGGTCGCGATTAATATTCAGTATCTCGTTTTCAACCTTTCGCCTTTTGGAGATATTTACAACCAACAGAATAATCAGCAGGGCCTCGAATCCCATAAAGACAAATCCGGCTATGATGTAAGTCCGGTAGAGCTCCCAGAAGGTATATTCCCGGTTAAGTATGGTACTCTCTTGTGGGAGAAGTTTTTCATTTATTCCAAAATGGTTGAGCTCTTTCCAGTCAAAGATATAACTGCATGTCGATACGGTCTTTATGGGCATAACCGAGGTCGGTTTTCCATTCAAAATTTCCACGCACAAATCCGCAACGTTTTTACCTAATATTTCAGGATTATGGACATATCCTCCAATAGATCCGTTTCCGATATACTGCTCATTAATCCCGTATATGGGAATTGGCGATATATCTCTTATTTGTTTCAACGCCTTGACGGGAACGTAATGTTTACCGTTTACGTCATTAAAGAAATAATAAAATAGGGCTACAGAATGATTATCCGCTTTTTTGACTTCATTTAAGATATCGGGCAAAGTATGTTCATTCAGTACTACGAATTTAACTCTATGGCTAAATCCTGAAAATACACTTTGCGCCTCGGCCAGCGCTTTCTTTTCAAGCTCGGAATTCCCTAAGATAATAAAAATTCTCTTTGTCGCAGGCTGAATTTGAAGCATCAGATCTAAAGCCGGTTTTAGTTTGAAGGTACTAAGCATTCCTGTATAATTTTGGGGCAGTTTCATATCCTGGAACCCTAGCAATACATCGGCCGTTAATATAACAGGAACTCCTGGAAATATATCCTTATACCTCAAAAAGAATAATGACGCGTTGGCCGATTGTTGTATTATTATATCAGGCAGGGCATTCTTGTATTTTTCTTTAAAAAAATGAGTCATATTATCATAATAGTCCTTTTCATTTACAAAACGCGATAGATCAAGGTATTCATACATATAGTCAATCTCATAGCCCTTGGACTTGATCAACTCTTGCTTAATGCCCTTTATGAACTTGATCGCGGCAGGAAAATCCTGGGTCAGATTGCTGATTATAAGAATCTTTTTGACCGTCTGTTTCTGTTCCGCAAATGAATAGTTGGCCACATCAATAGTTAATAAGGATAGTATGATTATAGTTAGTGTTACATACGGTCTTAGATATTTCATACGCTTCCTTCCATTAAAACCATTTCGGCACAGCCGGCTTCTTGATCTGGTTCGGCTTCAAAGGTGTTGGGGCAGACCCGGCCCTGGGGTCCTGCTTTCTATTCCGGCCTCTCCGCCGGGACACCGGATGACCGGCCGATCCAATGGATGATTCCCGCCACCAGGCCGGTCCAGCCAGTCTTGTGCCCAGCCCCCAGACCGGCCCCATTGTCACCGTGAAAGTACTCATAGAACAAGATGTGATCCCGCCACAGGGGATCAGTCTGAAATTTGGTGCTGCCGCCATAGACCGGACGGCGGCCGTGTACGTTCCGTTTAAAAATGCTCACCAATCTGTGGCTGATTTCCAGAGCCACCCGGCCCAGAGTCATCATTTTCCCGGAACCGGTGGGACATTCGACCATAAAATCGTCACCATAGTAGGAATGGAAGGACATCAGGGCCCAGATCAGCAGAAAATTGGTGGGAAACCAGATGGGGCCACGCCAATTGGAATTGCCCCCGAATAAACCGGTGTCGGCTTCCGCCGGCTGGTAATCAATCCGATATTCTCTCCCTGAGGCGGTGAAGACATAGGGATGATGGGCATGGTCCCGAGAAATGGAGCGAAGGCCGTAAGGACTCAGGAATTCGTTTTCGTCCAATACTTTAGCCAGGACCCGGCGTAATTTGGTCTCATCCAGGATAGCCAGGAGATGTCTGTTGCATTGGCCGGGTTTACCGGGAGAAGCAATGGTCGTGGTCAATTCCGGATATTTCTTGAAGAATTTTTCACCCCGCTGGACCAACCGAGGCAGAATAGACGACGCCTCCTCAGGGATAACACACGTGGCGCACAAAGACAGCAAGCCGACCAGGGAGCGCACCTCAAGACGCGAGGCTTGACCATTAGCCGACCGGACCAAATCATAAAAAAATCCGTCTTTTTCGCTCCACAGCCCCTCAGGATAAAGGCCGGGGCGATCCATGGCCACCCCGATCCTAAAGAAATGGTCGGCGAACTTCAAAGCCAGGCCTTCATACGCGGCGTCACGGCCGGCCAGTTCGAGGGCGATGGTCAGCATGGTTTGGCAATAGAAGGCCATCCACACCGTCCCTTCGGCCTGCTCTATAAACCCGCCGGTCGGAAGCGCGGCCCTGCGGTCAAAAACGCTGATATGGTCCACCCCCAGGAAACCACCCTCAAAGACATTCCGCCCTGTTCGGTCTCGCCGGTTCGTCCACCAGGTGAAGTTCAACAGCAGCTTATGAAAAACCTCTTTCAAAAAGTTAATGTCTCCCCGGCCGGAGGATTGTTTCTCCGAATCGTAAATCAGAAAAGCGGCCCAGGCGTGGACAGGTGGGGGCACGTCATTGAAGTTCCATTCACCGGCCGGATGCGGCCGTCCGGGTGCAGATACAAATCGTTCAGGACTAACTTAATCTGGCGCTTGGCAAAATCCAAATCCACCATGGCTAACGTAACACTATGAAAAGCCAGGTCCCAGGCGGCATACCAGGGGAACTCCCATTTATCGGGCATGGAGATGATGTCGTCGTTGATCATGTGCGACCAGTCTCCATTCCTGATCTCTGGCGGCCCGGTCGATGACATGGTGTCCACCCCGTGCTCGTCCATCCACTTATCCAGATCAAAATGATAGTATTGTTTGGTCCAGAGCATCCCGGCCAGAGCCTGCCGCATAATATTCTTCTCGTCCGAATTCAGACCGGGGGGCGAGATATTCTCATAAAACTCATCCGCCTCCTGCCGCCGGAGGGTGACCAGATCATCAAACACCTGTCGCAAGGGATGGCCGTCAGCGGCCTTACAAACCTCCCGGATGGACACCGGGGGGATGTGGCTCAGTCTTAACCGGACCACCCTGGTTTCCTCCGGATCAATGGTCAGGTCATAGAGGACCGCGGCCTTAGTCCCGATTCCTGCCGGATTGACCTTATCCGTCCGGCCATGGACAAGATAGTCGTGGAAGCCGTCTTTGACATAGGGACTGGGGTTGGGACGGCCAAAAATACGTTCCTGGTTGGTCTCATTTTCAGTGAACAGGGCCAACCCGGAGCCTTCAGCGTATAAATAGCGAGCCCCCAAAACCGGGTGGCCGGCCGAGATAATCGTCAAATCACGATAACCAGGGATAGCCAGAAGCTCGGGTCTAACCGAATTTTGGGCCCAGGACCAGGTATTGCGGAACCACAACGTCGGGAGTAAATGAAGGCGGGCGGGGTCCGGCCCATGATTCGTCGCAGAAATCTTGATCAAGATATCCTCCGGCGCACCCTTGGCGTATTCCACCAGTACGTCAAAATAGCGGTCCTGGTCAAAAACGCCGGTGTCGAGCAATTCGTATTCCCGGTCGTGCCTGGTCCGGTGTCTATTGACCCTGACCAACTGGTCGTAGGGATAAGCCGTGTGAGGATATTTGTAGAGATACTTCATGTAGGAATGGGTCGGGGTGTTGTCGAGGTAAAAATAATATTCTTTGACATCCTCGCCATGATTGCCTTCACCATTGGTCAGACCGAACAACCGTTCTTTCAGAATCGGATCCACCCCGTTCCACAGGGCCAG